>NZ_CP076723.1:777500-1078055 GCF_018986915.1 Geomonas oryzisoli | reverse complement strand
GGCAGGGGAGCCCCGCGGCTGGAGCCGGTCATAGACGGCGAGGACGTACGCGGCAAGCGGTCGCAACGTAACTACCGGGGAAATTTACATTTACATTCAATACGGAATACCCTATATTCCTCGGACTCATTAGAGACCGGGGGTATGATGAAGAGGACTGTCATAGCGGTAGCGCTGAGCATGACGTTGTGGGTCCCGGCGTTTGCCGGCGAGATAAAGATCGAGGGGGGCGGGACCGCGATCAGCACGGTATTCCTTCCCATCAAGAAACGTTATGAGAAGCTGCACGGCGATTACCTCACCATAGTGCAGTCCTCCGCTGTGAAGGGGCTCATCGCCCTGAACGAAGGCAAGGTCGACATAGCGACCGGCGCTCACCCCCTGGAGGACATCGTTGCCGGCGCCGCGAAGGACGGGGTCGTGATAGATCCTGCCACCATCGTGTCCACCCAGGTTGGCGACAACGAGCTCATCGTCATCGCTAACCGGGACAGCGAGGTACGGCAGCTGTCGAAAGAACAGTTGAAAGCCGTCTTCACGGGCAGGATCAGTACCTGGAAGGAGGTGGGAGGCAAGAACCTCCCGATCGTCGTGGTGTGGGGGAAGGAAACCGAAGGGCAAAACGTCCAGTTCACCCGCATCGCGCTGGACGGAGAGCCGGTCACCGCGACCAGGCACCCCGCCACCACCTACCGCGACATAGCGGAAACCGTGGCCAAGCTGCCGGGGAGCGTCGGCGTCGTCTCCCATGAGATGACCACCGCCGCCACCCGCTCCATCGACACCATCGCCATAGGCAGCCCGATCTACGCCTTCACCAAGGGCGCTCCCAGCGCCAAGGTGCAGACGGTGCTCGACTTCTACAAGACGGAGTACGGCTTCCTGAAATAGCCGCCCGCTTCGGGCCGCTTACCCGCGCTGCCGCCGTCACCTTAGCGGCCCGCCTGCACGCCGCCGGAACATGAGCCGGTCCACGGACCAGCACCCGCCCCCGCCTATCATAAGCGCGAGCGCCATTCCCACCACGAGGATGTGGTACTCGAACCCTTCTCCGGCCTGTTTGCCGGTCCAGTTCATGAAGAAGCCGTTGTGCAGGTGCACCAGCGCCACCGCCACCACCATCTCGCCGGCCATCACCAGGGCCGCCACCCTGGTGGCAAGCCCGGCGACCAGCAGCAGCGGCCCGACGAACTCGGTCAGCACCGCCATCAGGCCGAAGAGATACGGGATCCCCATCATCTTCGTGAACATCTCCATGGTGCCGGTAAAGCCCGGGCCGCCGAACCAGCCGAACACCTTCTGCGCGCCGTGAGGAAACATCACCAGTGCAAGGAACAGTCTTAAAACCGTCAGGCTTGCCGTATCCTCCGTTGCCAACAGTCTCGCCAACATAGCGCCTCCTTGCCCCGCGGAATTAAAACCCGTCAACGATACCATCCCCCCCCGTACATTCAACTCGGGCGCCGCGTCACCGCTTGCGTCCTGCGCCGGTGCCACCGGCCGCACCGCTGCCGCGTTTTCAACCACAGTACACGTAGCACCCCCCATGCAGGTACTGTGTCATTTCCAAGCAACACCCTCATTTCCTGAACTAGACCCAAAACTTGTTACTACGTGGTCACTGAAAGCCACAAACCCCTCTTTGTAGGAGAAAATGAAACAAGCTCTACTAGAAATTCTATGACAGGGTGGTATACGTTTTTTTTCTCCGTTGTCAGAGAACGGTCACCCGCGACACAGTGAGCAGCACCAATGAAATCTTCCCAAACACATTCCGTGGCTCCAGCCAAACAGAAAACGCCCCTAGCGTTGTTTCTGAGGCGACTGATCTGGCTCAGCATCCTGCCGCTCATGCTACTGTCCTTGTGGCTCGCGGTGGACACCCTGCGCGCCCGCCACCAGCAGGACCTGCGCCAGGCCGCGATGCAGGCCGGCAACTTCGCCACCGACCTGGACCAGTTCCTCGCGTCCCGGATCGGGGCGCTCCAGATGCTGGCCAGTTCCCCGCTGCTGGAGGACAGGGCCCGGTGGCCTGAACTTTACCAAGAAGCCCAGGCGTTCCATGCCTCCTTCGGCAGCCACGTCATCCTGGCCGACGTCGGGCGCCCGATGCAGATGCTTTTGAACACCAGGACCCCCCTGGGCACCCCCCTTCCGCCGCTGCCGGTCCCCACGGGGAAGGCAGCCGCACCCGCCGCCGTTGCCTCCGGAAAGCCGGAGGTGGGAGACCTCTTCATCGGCCCGGTCAGCAAGACCCCGCTCTGCTCGATCGCGGTTCCGGTCCTGCGGAAAAAACGCCCTGAATACGTACTGCTCACCCTGCTGGACACGACCCTTTTGCAGCAGCGCATCGACCGGCGCCGACTCCCCGAAGGGTGGTCCATCGCGGTCAAAGACAGCGGGGGGCGCGAGATCGCGCGCCGCAACGCGGTGCGCCACCAAGAGACGGACCCGGCCGACCGGGTGGTGGTGCGTTCCGAACTCTCCCCCTGGACGGTGGTGCTCGAAATCCCCGCGGCCGCCTACCGGGCTCCCCTGGTGCGGTTCGCCCTGTTGCTGGCGCTGGGGCTTCTCCTCACCACCGTCGCCGGTGTTCTCGGTGGAAGCCTCGCGGCAAGCCGTCTGGGGCGTGCCGTCCGGGGGCTGGTACAGCCGACGCCGGTGCCGGGCCCGGAAATCGCGGAGATCGCCGAGGCACGGACGCTTTTGGAGCAGTCGGCGGCGGCGCGGCGGGAGAGCGAGGAACGCCAGGAGATCTTCATAAAACACGCCCCCGCCGCCCTGGCCATGTTCGACCGGCATATGCGCTACCTTCACGTCAGTCTGCGCTGGATAAGAGATTACGGCCTGGAAGGCCGGGAGATTATCGGCCGTTCCCACTACGACATCTTTCCGGAGATCCCCCCCGAGTGGCGGGAATTCCACCGTCGCGGGTTGGCCGGCGAGGTGGTGCGTGCCGACGCGGACCGGTTTGTCCGCGCGGACGGTTCCGTGCAGTGGGTCCGCTGGGAGATCCGCCCCTGGCGCCAGGCGGACGGGACTATCGGCGGCATCGTGCTCTTCTCCGAGGACATCACCGGATTGAAGAAGGCGCAGGAGGAGATCGAGAGCCTCAACACGGACCTGGAGCGGCGCGTCGAGCTGCGTACGGCTGAACTGAAAGCGGCCAACCAGGAGCTGGACGCCTTCGCCTACGCGGTGTCCCACGACCTGCGCGCGCCGCTGCGCGCCATGATCGGCTTCAGCGAGGCGCTGCGGGAGGACTGCGCGGCGCAGCTTTCCGAGGAGGGGCTCGACCACCTGCAGGAGATCCAGACGGCGGGGTACCGGATGGGGGAACTGGTCGACGGGCTCCTGGTGCTCTCCCGCAGCCTCCGCAGCACCCTGGAATGTCGGTCCGTCGACGTGACAGCCCTGGCGCAGCGGCTGATGAAGGACCTGGAGCGCCAGGAACCCGGACGGAAGGTGCAGTGGCAGATAGACGACGGACTCGAGGTAAACGGCGACCCGCGCATGGTCGAGATGCTGCTGACCAACCTGTTGTCCAACGCCTGGAAGTATTCGGCCTCCACAGAGACGGGCCGCATCCGTGTCTGCGCCGAGCTGCGCGACGGGAGGACCTTCATCGCCGTCGCCGACAACGGGGCCGGCTTCGACATGCGGCACGCCGAGCGTCTTTTCAAACCGTTTCAGCGGCTGCACCGCCAGGACGAGTTCCCCGGCATCGGCATCGGGCTCGCCACCGTGCAGCGCATCGTAAACCGCCACGGCGGCACCATAGCGGCGGACGGGGAGCCGGGCAATGGGGCGACCTTCCGGTTCTGGCTCCCTTAAATGACAGGAGGCATCGATGTCGGAACACAAGACCATCCTGCTGGTTGAGGACAACCCGCAGGACGAGAAACTGATCCTGCGCACCCTGAACAGGATCAACCTGGCCAACGAGGTGTTCGTCGTGCGCGACGGCCAGCAGGCGCTGGACTACCTGCTCCGGGAGGGGGATTTCGCCGGGCGCGCCGGGGACCTGCCGACGGTGGTGATGCTGGACGTGAACCTCCCCCGGGTGAACGGCCTCGAGGTACTGGAGCGCCTGCGGCAGGACGAGAGGACCCGCCAGATCCCCATCGTCATGCTCACCTCGTCGGACGAGGAACAGGACCGGGTGCGCAGCTACCAGGGGGGAGCCAACAGCTTCGTGCGCAAGCCGCTCGACTTCGCCCAGTTCGCCGAGACCGTGGCACAGTTGGGGGTGTATTGGCTCGCCGTGAACCAGGCACCGAAGGTGGAGGCATGACCGACCGGACGCTGCGCATCCTGGTGATCGAGGACAACGCCACCGACTTCAAGCTGATCCAGCGCCAGGTCGAGGGTTTCGGCTTCGCCGCGTCCTTCTCCCGGATCGCCGACCGCGACCAGTTGAGCCGATCCCTGTGCGAAGAGTGGGACCTCGTGCTCGCGGACTACAACGTCCCGCACATGGTGTTCGAGGAAACCCTGGCGACCATCAGGGACCGCTACCCGGAACTGCCGGTGATCCTCGTTTCGGGCAGCGTGGGCGAAGAGCAGGCGGTCGAACTGCTCAAGCGCGGCATGTCCGACTTCGTGCACAAGGACAACCTCCCCCGCCTGGCCCCCTGCATCACCCGGGCGGTCAAAGAGGCGAAGGAGCATCATGCCCGGCTGCAGGCGGAAGAAGCCCTCATGCTCAGCGAGCGCAAGTACCGCAGCATGTTCGACCACGCGCCGGTCGGGGTGGGGATCGGCGAGCTCGACACCGGGCGGCTGGTGGAGGTGAACCGGGCCTGGCTCGAGATCCTCGGCTTCGAGCATGACGAAGTGGTGGGGAGAACCGCCACCGAACTGGGCATCTACCTGAACGGTGTGCAGCGCTCCGCCATCGTCCGGCACCTGCAGGAGCACGGGCGCATCGTGAACCAGCCCCTCAGGTTGCGCAGGAAGTCGGGCGAGGGGGTGGACCTGCTCTATTCCGCGGAAATCCTCAGCATAGGCCCGACCTCGTACATGCAGTTCATGCTGACCGACGTGACCGAGGAGATGAAGACCAGGCGGGCCCTGGCGGCCTCCGAGGAGACGCTGAGAAAACTCTACGTGGCGGTGAACCAGAGCCCCACCGCCATCGTCATCACCGACCGCCACGGCACCGTAGATTTCGTCAACCCGCGCTTCTCCGAACTGACCGGCTACACCGCCGAAGAGATGGTCGGGAAGAACCCGCAACTGCTCTGGGCGAACCTGTGCAAGGGGGAGGTCTGGCAGGGAGACTTCTGCAACACCAGGAAAGACGGCACCGTGTACTGGGAGCACGACATCATCTCGCCCATCAGGAACCAGGCGGGAGAGATCACCCACTACATGGCGATCAAGGAGGACGTGTCGGAGAAGCGCGCCATGGAGGAGCAACTGCGCCAGGCCCAGAAGATGGAGGCGGTGGGGCAGTTGGCCGGCGGGGTGGCGCACGACTTCAACAACATCATGCAGGTGATCACCGGCAATGCCTACCTGCAGACGGTGGAGAACCAGCAGGGGGGCGTGGACACGCAGCATCTGGACGAGATCGTGAAGGCGGTGGAGCACGGCTCGTCGCTCACCAAGAACCTGCTCGTCTTCAGCCGCAAAAGCGCCGTGGAGCTCACCAACTTCGACCTCAACGACTTGCTCGGGCAAAGCCGCAAGCTGGCCACCAAGCTGGTCACGGAGGAAATCGCCATCGAGCTGGAGCCGTGTGCCGAGCCGCTGTACATCCTGGCGGACGTGGGCCTGATGCAGCAGATCGTCTTCAACCTGGTCACCAATGCCCGCGACGCCATATCGGGGCGCGGCAGCATCACCATCAGGACCCGTCGGGTGGAGGCGGACGGAGGCGCCCTTACCTGCGGCTGCAGCGCCACCAGCGGCAGTTACGCGCAGCTGTCGGTGCGCGACAGCGGGCACGGCATCCCCGAAGAGATCAGGGGGCGCATCTTCGAACCCTTCTTCACCACAAAGGAGGTGGGCAAGGGGACCGGGCTCGGCCTCTCCATGATCTACGGCACCGTGCAGCGCATGAACGGCTTCATTTCGGTGCATACGCCGCCGGATGGGGGAACCGAGTTCGTCATCTGCATCCCGCTGACGGCGCCGCCGGCAGAGACGCCGCGGCTGACCGAGCAAGGGGTGCCGGTGGGGAGCGGTGAGCTGGTCCTGGTGGTCGAGGACGAAGAGGCGGTGCGCAGCGCCCTGACCCGCACCCTGGTTTCCTCGGGGTACCGGGCCGTCGCGGCCGGCAGCGGCGAGGAGGCCCTCGTCATCGCCCGCAAGAGCACCGGCATCGCGCTCGCCCTGATCGACGTGATCCTCCCCGGCATCAACGGCATCGAGTGCGGGCAGGGGCTGAACGCCCTGCACCCGTCCCTGCCGGTCATCTTCCTCACCGGCTACGACAACGACATCCTCGCGGGAAAGGGGATCATGGCCAACGTGTTGCACAAGCCGATCCAGAGCAGCCGGCTGATCCAGCGCATCAGGGAAGTGCTCGAGGCAAGAAAGGAGCAGGGAGGGTAGAAAGGTTGGTGTTCGCGTCGTAGCAGAAGGGACTGGCTCCGTAGGTGCCTGTCCCTCTAGCGGTACGCTCCATTCCGCTCAGCCACCTTACAAAGCTCAAGGGGACAGGCACCTGGCGGAGCCAGTCCCCTCCTTCGGTAAGACACTAGGGTGGGGTGGGGACATCCGTGATGCCGTACTCCTGCATCTTGCGGTACAGGGTCTTGCGGTCGATGTTCAGGGCACGGGCGGCGCGGGACTTGTTGCCGGCATGACGCGCCAGCGCTTCCTGGATGCGCTCCCGCATGGTGAGCCCGTCTTCGACGACGGCTGCCTGGAACACCGCCGGGAGATGGTCGGGAAGGATCATCCTGGTCGGACACATGATGAAGGCGTGCTCCAGGGCGTGCTCAAGCTCGCGCACGTTGCCGGGCCAGGGGTAGCCGGACAGAAGCCGCAGCGCCTCGTCGGAAATACCGGTGATGCTGCGCCCAAGTTTAGCGTTCAGCCTGCTCACGAAATGCTCCGCCAAAAGCGGCAGATCCTCCGGCCGCTCCCTCAGGGGCGCCACGATAAGCTCCACCACCTTGAGCCGGTAGTAAAGATCCTGCCGGAACCTCCCCTCCTCCACGTCTTTCGCCAGGTCCCGGTTGGTCGCGGCGATGATGCGGACGTCGACTTTGACCGGCTCCGCCCCCCCCACCCGCACCAGCTCCCGCTCCTGCAGCACCCGCAAAAGCTTCACCTGCATCTGCGGCGATACCTCGCCGATCTCGTCCAGGAACAGGGTCCCCGAGTCCGCCTTCTCGAACAGCCCGGCCTTGTCGCGCAGCGCGCCGGTGAAGGCTCCCCGCACGTGGCCGAACAGCTCGCTTTCCAACAACGTCTCGGTCAGGGCCGCGCAGTTCACCTTGATGAAGGGACGGTCCTGGCGCCCGCCGTTGGCGTGCAGCGCCGCCGCCACCAGCTCCTTTCCCGTCCCGTTCTCGCCGCGGATCAGCACGGTGGAGGGGACGCCGGCCAGGCGCTCGATCATCGAGTAGAGCATCTGCATCGGTGCGCTCTTGCCGATCAGGCCGGAATAGGAACTGCGCGGCATCTGCTTCTTTTCCAGCCGGTACAGCGAACTCTCGTCGCGGACCACGATCACCGCGCCCTCGACCTGGCGCTCGGTGAGCCGGCGCGGGGTGACCGATACGCTCACGTACTGCTCCGCACCCGCGTCGCCCGCGCTGCCGCACTTGAAGTACCGGGTCTGGACCGGCTTCCTGGTGTGAATGGCGGTCTCCAGGGCGCCGCGGCATTTCCGGTCGCACCGCAAGGGAAGGTCGTAAAAGGAGGTGCCGGAGGCGGCGCTGTCCAACCCGCAGATGGTGGCGGCCGAGCTGTTGAAGTTGAGGATCTTCAGATCGCGATCGACCGAGATGATGGCGTCCTGGACGCTGGTGAAGATGGCCTCCAGGTCGTTGCGGAAGCGGTCGTTTTCCCGCGACACCCGCCTGAATTCCAGGGCGCGCCGCGCCACGTGCACGATCTGCTCCTTGTGCACCGGCTTCGAGATGTAGTCGAAAGCCCCGAGCCTCAGCGCCTCCGAGGCGCTCTCCACCATGGGGGAACCGGTGATCATCACCACCGGGCAGGGGTCTTCCTGGCTGCGGGCCGCGCGCAAAACGTCCAGCCCCGAACCCTTGGGCATCACGATGTCGGTCACGACGAGATCGTACTCCAGGGCGTTCAGAAGGGCGAGGGCCTCGCCCACGTCGGCCGCCTGGGTGACGAAGCAGTCGAGCTCCTCGAGGAACTTGGCCAGGGTCGAACGAATGGCAGGCTCGTCGTCGACGAGCAGTACCTGTGCGATCACATTGCCTCCGCAACTACTCCACAGCCAGATGGGCACAGCCACAGGGGGACCGTACCCTGTCACAAGACGCCGCGCCACTGGTTCCACCACCCGTACGTCGGCCACGAACCTGGCATCCGGAGAAAAAATTCCGCTAAGTCAGCCGGATGTAAGACTCTTCGGCGCTGCGTGCCGCTACTTTAGCCCTTCTAATACAATGGGTGCAGTTCCATGAGAGAGAGCACCCGCACCACGCTGTGGCGCGCCACAATTTTGCCTCCGACCAGGTGTGGCGTGCCACGCTTTTGTATACTTCATTAGAATCCCTCCGCTCCCCGCGCCCCGCCCCTCCTCCTCTTTTTTTGCTCACTCATCCTCAAAGATTTCCGCCACTTGCCGCCCGTCCGGCGGCGGCACGCTCTCTTTTTTTCGCGCACCGGCGGCTGCGGGACCGGAACTTGTACCATGACCATCAACCAAGGCGAAAGGCCGGGCAACAGGCGGACCGGGACGAAGACCCGGCGCCGCCAACCGATAGAGGAGGACGCCATGCTGACCGACGCACGCTGCTACCTGGAAGGGGAATGGACCATGGACCACGTCAAGGAGCGTTCGCTCCACCTGAGAAACCACCCGCTGTTCGCACTGACTAGCGATGCCGGGAAGGCGGGGTCCAGGCTCATCATCAATGTCGAGGGGGTGACCACCATCGATGCGGCCGGGTGCCAGCTCCTGACGGTGTGGCTCTCCTGCCTGGAGTTCTTCGGGGTGCACCCCGCGCTCGAAAACGCGCCGGAAACGCTGCTCGAGGCGGCACGCCGCATGGGGTTCGACTACACGATCCAGCAGTACCTGGGCGAGAAGTAAGGAGGAGGTGACCCATGGTCCGAGCAGGAGATCGGGAAGCTGCGGACCGGCGGTGCCGATCGAAGCCTCCCCATCGTCATGCTCACCACCGAGTCTCAGGAGAGCAAGAAGGCGGAGGGAAAGGCGGCCGGGGCGACCGGATGGATCGTGAAGCCGTTTCGCCCGGAGCAGCTGCTCCAGGTGACCACGCGTCTTTTGGGCTAACCATCACCCCCCAAAGGGGACTGGCTCCGCCAGGTGCCTGTCCCCTTCCCCCTCCGGGACTGGCTCCGCCAGGTGCCTGTCCCCTTCCCCCTCTGTCCCCTTCCCCCTCTGTCCCCTTTGCCACCACCGCCTCTTACCCTGCCCCTTGACTCAAATATGCCCCGTCCACGTCCCCTCTCCCTCTGGGAGAGGGCCAGGGTGAGGGCGTTGCCCACGGCAAGATGCCGGCAGCCACCATTGCCCTCACCCGCCCTCCGGGCACCCTCTCCCGGAGGGAGAGGGAACAGGCGCGGGATCAACAGCTAACCGGGGTTGTTTTTAATTTACATCACATAAATATTCACATATATTTCCCGCCATCAACCGAACTGTGGCAATGGGAGGACAGTGATGGCACAAAACGCGTCCGCGTTTGAGGAATACCTGAAGGGGCAGGAAATCACCCTGGAGAAGAACACGCACGAGGACAACACCCTGTACGTGATCCATGAGAATCTTGAAGAAGTCGGTCCGGTTTCTCTCATGGTGCTCTTCAATGACAGCGACAGGTATGTTACCCTTATCTGCTACAAGTATTTCGCGTTTCCGCCGGAGAAGAAACCGGCGATACTCGAGATGATCAACACCCTCAATGCCGAGTACACCATGGTGAAGTTCGTGGAAACCGGGAACGCCCTCTCTATCCAGGTGGTGGTTCCCTTCCATGACAACTTCTCCAGTGAAGTGATCGTGGACATGATCTCACTCATCTTCCGCGCCATGAAAGAAGAACACCCGCGCATCCTGAAGGGCTTGCAGTAGGAAGCGATACGGGACGAGTAAAGACGGGCGGCTTTTCATCGTCAATTGTCAATTTCCCATTGTCAATTGCCTTAAATTTATGTTCCGCAATACCACGAGCTTCGACAGGAAAGCGATCGCACCCGGAGGAACATTTGCCATGGAGAAGGTCTCTTTTGTAATCGACGATGCGCTGGCCTCGATCGTCCGGGCGCCGCTGGTGACACCGTTCAGGATATCCACCGGACAGCACGACGAGCTGGAAAACGTCTTCATCCGGCTGCACGCAAGCGACGGTGCCTGCGGTTTCGGTGAGGCGGCCGTCGCGACGCACATAACCGGCGAGACGGTCCACGAAACCCTGGAGAACCTGCAGTGCGCCGCTTCGGCGCTGCGCGGGCGCAGGATCAGCGACCCCGCCGCGGTCTGCCGCGAGTTCGCCCCGGCCTTCGCGGGGAACCACGCCGCGCTGGCCGCGCTGGAGATGGCGCTGCTCGATCTCTCCGCCCGGGTCCAGGGGATCCCGTTCTACCGGTTGTTCACGCCGGTAGCCCCCATGCCGCAGCTCTCCTTCACCACCGACATCACCGTGGTCATAGGGACCGTGGCCGAGGCGCGGTCCACCGCGCAGCAGTACGCACAGCGCGGCTTCAGCTCCTTCAAGATCAAGATCGGAAAAGACGAGGAACAGGACCTGCAGCGCATCCTGGCGGTACGGGAGATGGCGCCGGGATGCACGCTCATCCTCGACGCCAACATGGGCTACAGCGCTCAGGGGATGCTCGCCTTTTTGGAGCGCCTCGACGCCAATGGGGCGCGCCCGCTTCTTTTGGAGCAGCCGGTCCCGAAGCAGGACTGGGAAGGGCTCATCGCGATCACCGCGGCCCTCGAGGGTAGCGGCACCCTGGTCTGCGCCGATGAAAGCGTCGGCTCCCTCGCCGCGGCCCGGCGCGCCATCGACAGCAACGCGGTCAGTGCCATCAACATCAAGTTCATGAAAAGCGGCATCCTGGAGGGCGCCGAGATCGCGCACCTGGCGGCCGCCAACGGCAAACGGCTCATGCTGGGGGCCATGATGGAGAGCGCGCTCGCCATCACCGCCTCGGCCCACTTCGCCGCGGGCCTTGGCTGCTTCGATTTCATCGACCTCGACACCACCTTCTTCCTCAAGGGAGACCTCTCCCGCTCCCCCTACCTCGATGACAGCGGCAGGTTCGACCTGACCGGGGCGGGCAGCGGCATCGGCGTGGTGCCCGAACTGCCATGATCAGCCACCCGCTGCTCATCGTCGCCTCTCTGCTCGGCATCGAGGCACTGGTGCTGTGGCTGTCGCGCCACGAACGCACCGCGCGCTACTTCGACCTGCTCCCCGCCGTGTTCTGGATCTACTTCCTCCCCATGCTGGCGGCGACCTCCGGCATCATCGCCACCGAGAGCCCGGTCTACGGCCTGATCAGGACCTGGCTGTTGCCGGCGAGCCTGGTGCTGTTGCTGCTGCCGGTTGACGTGAAGGCGATCCTGAGGCTCGGGCCGACGGCGCTGGCCATGTTCTTCCTCGGGGCCGCCGGCATCATCGTGGGGGCGGCGGTCTCCTTCGCCCTGTTCCGCCCCGTGATCGGCGCCCAGTTCTGGTCCGGCTTCGGCGCCCTGTCCGGGTCGTGGACCGGGGGGAGCGCCAACATGATCGCGGTGAAGGAGGCGCTCGCCATTCCCGACGCGGTGTTCGCCCCCATGGTCATCGTGGACACCGTGGTCCCCTACCTGTGGATGGGCTTCATGATCGCCATCGTGGGGCTGCAGCCGGCCTTCGACCGCTGGAACCGCTCCGAGCGCGGCGTGCTGGAGCACCTTGGGGAGCAGGCGGTGCAGCACCTGGCCCAAAAGGGGGGGCGCAGGACGCTGGGCGGCATCGCCGCCTCGCTCGGGATCGCGATAACGGGCGGCGTGCTGTCGCACCTTCTGGCCGGCCAGTTGCCGCAGATCCAGGACGTGATCACGCGCTACACCTGGACCATCATGATCGTCACCCTGCTCGGGATACTGCTCTCCTTCTCGCCGGTCCGAAAACTGGAGCGCGCCGGAGCCTCCCGCACCGGGTACGACCTCCTCTATTTCGTGCTGACCGCCATCGGCGCCAAGGCCTCGGTCGCGAGCATCGGCTCGGCACTGGTGCTGATCGCGGCGGGGCTTTTGATCGTGGCGATCCACGCCGTCTTCCTGCTGGTCGGCGCACGGCTTTTGAAGGCGCCGATGTTCCTTGTCGCGGCCGCCAGCCAGGCCAACGTGGGGGGGGTCGCCTCGGCGCCGGTCGTGGCCGAGGTGTACCATCCCGGGCTCGCCTCGGTGGGGCTTTTGCTGGCGATCCTGGGGAACATCGTGGGCACCTGGCTCGGCATCCTGGCCGCGCAGCTTTGCCGCCTCTTTGCCGCATGACGACCCTGCGCCGCCTGAAACTGCTGCTAAGCGCAGCGGAGCTTGTCTGCGTCGCGATGTCGCTCACCGCCGCCTGGCTCGCAAACGCCTCCACGGAGAAGGGTGGGCTCGCCGACCTGGACCGCTTCGCGTTTTGGAACAGCATCATCGCGCTCAGCCTGATGCTGTTCTTCCTGCTCTGGGTGGCGGCGGTACTGCTGGCGCTGTTTGCCAGGCAGCGGGAGCACTTCGGCTCGGGGAAGCGTTACTGGAAGCACCTGGTTCCCGACGTCCTGCTCCCGCCAGCGCTGCTTGCCGCGGGATGGATCGCCTTCGTGGTGCTCCAGTGATTACGAAACATCGAGGTTCGCACATGCACATGCTCAGGATTGTACTTGCGGCGTTTTCCCTGATGCTGCTGACGGCAACGGCTTCCCAGGCAGTGTGGCCCGTCTACCATGAGCCCGCCTTCGACGGGCAGGTGCTGGACATCGAGACCAAGCAGCCGGTGGAGGGGGCGGTGGTGGTTGCCATCTACAACAAAAGGTCGATGGGCGCCGGAGCGGGACAGTCCGCCACCGTGATCAACATCAAGGAGGCGCTCACCGACAAGGAAGGGAAGTTTCACATCCCCTCGTACACAACCATCCTGGCGCAGCCTTTCACCCGGCAGGACCGCACCAGTTTCCTGATCTACAAGCCCGGCTACGCCTGCGTCCAGCTCTCCCTGAAGAACCACTTCACCGGCAAGACGACCGCCGAGCGCGAACTCTCCCCCTGGTACGACCCGGTCTTGAGCGGGAAGTACAAGATCAGGCTGCGTGGCGCCGGCATCGTCGAACTCCCCAGGCTCGCCACCAAGGACGAGAAGCTCAGGAACCTGCCGGCGCTTCCGGACCAGCTGGAAAACCTGGGCAAACAGAAGATCCTGACCACGCTCATCAACGAAGAGAAGAAGGAACTGGGCGAACCGGCGCTCGATCCGTACAAGGTGCGCCAGGATCTGATGAAGCCGGCCAAGGAGCAGAAGTAGACGCCTCCCGGAAAGCAGGAGGCGGCACATCGACGTGCCCCGGACAAAAACGCGCAGATCATCAACTCGATTCCCTGAACAGGCAGTGCTTACCATGAACAGACATGCAATTCCCGCCGTCGCGCTGGTCGCCCTCCTTGCCGCACCGGCCGGTGCCGCCGCTCCCCCCGCCACAAAGGAGACCGCCGCTTCCCCTGCCGTGCAGCAGACCGCCGCAGCCATCGTCGCGACCATGAGCAGCAGCACCTCGTCGGCGCGCAAGGAAAGCTACCAGTCCATCGATTTCAACGGATGCCGCCTCAGCTACACCGTCTCCGGCACCTACCCCTCCGGCGGCCTGTACACCATAAAGTTCCAGGACCTCGATTTCTCCGCCCTCGATGTCGCCGCCTGCAGATCGGGCCAGGATTACACCGACTACGTGGTGCTCAGGTTCAAAAAGCCCTTCAGCTACCGGTCACTGACCGATACCCTCTCGGTGAGCACCACGGTGATCAACGTCGCCGATCCGGAGGCGGCGCAGACCCTGCTGGAGGGTTTCGTCCGCCTCGCCGAGCAATGCCGTTGACCGCAACCATTCACGGAGCCCTCACCGCATGACCCGACTCTTCCCGTTGCGGCACCTGGCCGCCCTCTTGATCACCCTCGTGCTCTGCGCCGCGCCCTCCGCCCAGGCGCAAGCGGGCGACGCGGAGAAGCTGCGCGCCCTGGCGCGGGAGTTCAACGCCCTGAACACGCAGATCCGGGACAACGCGCTCCCGAAGACCGAGGCGAAAGAACGCTTCACGGGATTGATCCAGGCGCTGTCACGGGAATACCGCGCCGCGGGGGGCGTCGACTACCCGGAAACAAGCTGGTGCTTCCCGCTCAAGGGATACGGCTACCGGGCCATCGGAGACCGCGGCAACGGCTACCAGCTTGGGGGGTACGACTACTTTGCCGGCAACAGGCACACCGGGCACCCCTCGCACGACATCTTCATCCGTGACAAACGGCAGGCGGGGCTCGACGACCGTACCGGGGAGCCGGTGCAGGTGCTCTCCATGACCGGGGGAGTGGTGGTCGCCGCGGAAAAACAATGGCGGCCCGGCAGCCGGCTGCGCGGCGGGAAATACCTCTGGATCTATGATCCGGCCACCGCATCGCTGGTCTACTACGCGCACAACGGGGTCCTGCACGTGGAGGTGGGCGCCCTGGTGCGTCCGGGCGACGTCATCGCGGAGGTCGGCCGTACCGGCCTCAACGCCTACCGGAAAAGATCGCCGACCCATCTGCACCTGACCCTGCTCTCCGTCGCCGGCGGTCTGCCGGTCGCCAGGAATCCCTACCGCACACTCACCATGACCAGGTTGACTGACTGATTCTTTCTCTGGCGCTTTTTTCACAGTATCGGGTAAAATACTGCTCGATGCAGCACACAGAGGAGGTGTCGTGATGATCTCAGCACTCTCGGCATACAAAGCGATGATACAGGCATCAGTCGGCGCCAAGAGCCCGGTCAAAGAGAAGGAGTCCGCAGCAGCCGGCTCTATGCCTGACGGTGCCCAGGAGAACCGTGCAGCCGATGCCGATCTGGTCGACATATCCACCTCCCAGGACGTGTTCGGCGCGGTCGACAACTTCTTCAACCTGGGCGCGTCCAACCGCTTCGATGCCTTCCACAAGCTCTCCCCCGAGGACAAGGAACAGTTCGTACAGATCGTGGCCGACCTGGCCAAGGCCGGCTACATGGGATACGAGGAGCTCGTGGTGAACCACAAGGTCGAGCGGCACGACCTGGAGAACAAGATCGGCGACCAGCGCATCCGCGGCGCCAGGGTCTACGACAACGCCAAGGATACACCCCGCTCATGATGGAAAACGACAAAACTGATGAACGATTGAGGGTGTACCTCGCCTCCCCTTTAGGCTTCAGCCGTGAAAACAACCCGTACCGCGAGCGGATCAAGGAGCGACTGGAACGACTGGGCTTAAGCGTCTTCGATCCCTGGGAACAGGAGGAGGTGGCGCAGCGGATCGAGGAAGCGATGTCCATCGCGGAAGGAGCGGAGCGGGCGCGGGCCATCCAGGAGGCGGCACGCTTCACCGGCGCGGTTAACGCGCAGGGACTCAAGGGAAGCGACCTGGTGCTGGCGGTCCTGGACGGCACCGAGCCGGACAGCGGCACGGTGGCCGAGCTGGGCTACGGCTGCGGGATCGGGAAGAAGTGCTACGGACTGCGCACCGACTTCAGGGACTGCGGCGACTTCCCCGGGGTAGCGCTGAACCTGCAGGTCCTTTACTTCATCGAGGAGAGCGGCGGCCGGCTGTTCAGAAGGATCGAGGAGATCGAACTGTAACCCTGCGGCAGCTGACGGATTTTCTCATTGACAGCGCCCGTCGTTGCCGCTAGCTTGGCCGGATCATGAGCGATACCGACCTCGACATCGACCTCACCCGGCAGTACCGGACGCCTAACCATCGCCAGAGCATCCAGGTGCTTACCTGCTGCGTCATCGGCTTCATCTGCTTTCTCGGCGCCTACATGCGCATCCCGGTGCTGCCGCTTCTGGCCAGCAGTATCGGCGCCGGCACCGCGCAGATCGGACTCATCAACGCCGCCTTCATGCTTTCCGCCGGCATCCTCGCCGTCCCCTCCGGTCTGCTCTCGGACCGGATCGGCATCAGGCCCGTCCTCATCACCGGCCTCGCCCTGATGAGCTGCGCCTCCCTTTTGATCCCCTTCTGCAACACGGCCCTGCTGCTGGGCGCCGTCTACCTCATCTTCGGCATGGGGCTCTCCGCCTTCACCCCCACCATGATGTCCTCGGTGGCCCGGGTCGTGCCGCGTTCCCACGTCGGGCGGGCCTACAGCTGGTACACCACGGCCGTCTACCTCGCCATGACCTTCGGTCCGGCCAGCGGCGGCTGGTTCGGCAAGGCTCTGGGCATCCGCGAAGTCTTCTTCGTGTCCGGCGGGCTGATCGTGGCGGCGCTCGTTGCGGTTGTATGCTTCCTCCCCCGCTCGGAGGAGCAGCACCACGACGAGCACGCCGAACAGCTCCCCACCGGCATCCTCTCCAACCGTCGCCTCCTGGCGGCGCTGGTGGGAACGCTGGGAGGCTGCTTCGGCTTCGGCATGTTCATCTCCTTTCTCCCCCTGCACGCCCGGGCCCTGGGGCTCAACGTGGGGCAGATCGGCATCATCTTCGCGGCGCAGGCGCTGGTGAACGTGCTTTTGCGCATCCCGTTCGGCCACCTGAGCGACCGTGTGGACCGGGGACTGATGTCCGGCATCGGCCTGGTGCTCTGCGCGCACGCCGTAGGTGCCGTCGGCCTCGCCCACGGCATGGCGACACTTCTCATCTGCGCCTGCATCCTCGGCGCCGGCATGGGCATCGGATTCACCGCGTTGAGCGCCCTGGTGGTGGTCGTGATGCCCCCCAAGCAGCGCGGACTCGGGCTGGGACTGTACAACAGCTGTATCTACCTGGGCATGATGCTCAGCTCCGCCACCATGGGTATGGTCATCAAAGCGGCCGATTTTGCCACCGGCTTTTTCACTGCCGGTGCCGTCACTTTTATTCTGGCAGTACTTTTCTCTTATCTATACCGTGATACCATGTTGACTCCGGCAAACAAGGATCAGCAGAAGTAACAAAGACACAGGAAAAGGTGGAGCATGAAACAGTACCTGGAGGCGACGGAATACATCGACTGGCAGCACCCGGCCGTACTTGAAAAGGCACAGCACCTGTCGGCGGGAGAACTCAACAAGACAGTCATCGCCCGACGCTGTTTCGAGTTCGTCCGTGACCGGATCAAGCACAGCTGGGATTACAAGTTGAATCCGGTCACCTGCCGCGCCTCCGACGTGCTCGAGCACGGCACCGGCTACTGCTATGCCAAGAGTCACCTGCTGGCCGCCCTGCTGCGCGCCAACGCCATACCCGCGGGGCTATGCTACCAGCGTCTATCCCTGCACGATGGCGGCCCGCCTTACTGCCTGCACGGCCTGAACGCCGTCTGGCTGCCCGATCACGGCTGGTACCGGGTCGATCCCCGCGGCAACAAGCCCGGTGTCGACGCACAGTTCTCCCCCCCGGAAGAGCGTCTCGCCTTCTCGATCAGCGAACGGCTGGAAGCCGATTTACCGGAGATCTGGCCCGAGCCGCTGCCGGTCGTAGTCCGTGCGCTCACCACGCACAAGACCGTAACCGACGTCTACCACAACCTGCCTGACATCGAACTCATCGCCAACTGCCTTGGAGAAACAGTGACCTTCTGAAACGGCTGAACGGAGCGGGCGAGGGTGCGCGGCAGAAGGGACAGGCTCCGACAGGTGCCTGTCCCTTTAGCGGAACGCTCCTTTCAGCTGAGCCACCAAGGGGACAGGCACCTGGCGGAGCCAGTCCCTTCCCCTAATAAAGCTATTGAAAAGGAGGAGTCCATGAAGAAATACGCCGTACTCACAGCACTGACACTGGCTTTCACCCTGCTGCTCGCCCAGGCCGCCTGCGCGGAGCTCACCAAGTTTGCCGACAACGTCTACTCCTACGTCGGGAGCAAGGACGCCTCTCCGTCGCACAGCTTCGCCGCCAACGCCGGCATCGTCATCGGCAAAGACGGGGTGCTGGTGATCGACACCCTGATCTCCGCCAAGGAAGGGCAGCGTTTTCTCGCCGACATCCGCAAGGTGACCGACAAGCCGATCAGGTACGTGGTCAACACCCACACCCACCTGGACCACGCGCTGGGGAACTGCGTCTTCGCCAAACTGGGCGCGACCGTCATCTCCCACGAAGCCGACCGCACGTATCTCGCCACCAACGGCGCGGGGCTGCTGCAGAGGGCCGCGAACTACGGCCTGAAACCCGAGGACATGGCAGGGACCGAAATAGCCCTCCCCACCCTCGCCTTCAGCGACGAAATGCTGCTCGATCTGGGCGGCGAGGAAGTACGTCTGATCCGGACCGCCCCCTCCCACACAGCGGGGAGTCTCGTCGTCTACCTCCCGGCTGAGAAGATCCTCTTTGCCGGAGACGTCCTTTTCACCGACTTCCATCCCTTCCTTGCCGACGGCGACTTCAGCGGCTGGATTCGGACCATAGATGCCCTGCTGGCCATGGACGTGAACAAGGTCGTCCCCGGTCACGGCCCCCTTTCCGGGAAGAAGGACCTGAGAGAGATGAAGGAGTACATCCAGCTCTTCGACAAGAAAGCGACCGAACTGGCGGCGAAGACCAGCGATGCCGACGCCATCAGCGCCGAACTGTTGAAGACCCTCCCCAAGCGCACCATGGCGGAGTGGATGGTGACCTACAACGTGAAGAGCCGCTACCTCGCCAAGAAGTAGCGGCAGAAGGGACTGGCTCCGTAAGGGGCCTGTCCCTCTACTTGCAGAATAGAAGCAGAATGGGCGGCCGTAACCGGCCGCCCATTCTTGCTGACAGCGCCCCCCACATGCTTTTCGACTCTTCCTTTAGACTCCTCACTCATAAGCAATTCCTGGATTCACTTGCAACCCGAAAGTAAAGTGTCAAAATAATGCTCACCCAGTAACGCCAGTAAACAAAACTGTGTCAGGCCGTCGTGATGGCTGTCTACACCACTACCGTGAGCGGTAGTGACTGTTTTGCAATGGTGTCCTCACGCAGATGACAATGTGCCAACTGCTTGCCCTTCCAGCTTTTCAGCCTCAGCACAGCCTGTAACATCCGAAGAAGCAGATAAAGATGGAGGTACGACAAATGATAAACCTGAGGTTTATTCGAATTGTCGCGTTCATTGTTTTTTCGCTTCTGTCCTGTGGATGCGGCACTACCAAGCAGATGGTTCATTTCCCCGAACAGAGCAAGCATGTTGAGGAGAGTGGAAAAGGACGGATCTATCTCATCGGTAAGCCGTTTTTACTAAACATAGCAAGCCACGGCACGACTGTGTCTGTTATAGCCGACGACACGCACATCGGATATATAGCAGGGCACAGGTATCTTTGCTGGGAGCGTGTACCTGGCATTTCCACCATAACTGCTTACGCAGACCAGAGTAAAAGCACAGTTGATTTAAAAGTAGATGCCGGTGCAGTTTACTACGTGATTGCCCATGTTAGCCCGGATTGGAGCCCAGCGGACTTTCTCCTTTCAGGCGGTGGAAAAATCGCCGTAACCCTGGAAATAGTGGACAACGAAAAAGGCAGAAAATCGTTACTTGACGCCAAGCCACCAGAAGGTGATTGAGGAAGGTAGAAGGGAACAGAGACTGCAACTTCAATAAGGAGGAACACTATGAATGGCAACATGGTCGGCTGGAGTCAATATCGAAAGTCGCTGCTGAAACATGTGGTCCTTCTTCTGATAGTGGGGATGACGGGTTGCTCTCGTGGTCCGCTGCGAATTCACATGGATTTCGTCCCGACTGGCTCATTACGACTAGCCCAGGTCACTGCGACTGGCAGCCGGGAGGAGGTCGTGCAAGCCAAGGACTTGTACGATGCCATCATAGCATCAGGCATAAAGGATTCAGAAATTGCCGATGGCAGCGTGGTCCTCGCGCGCATATACTGCTGTGGCGGAATGACTAAAAGCTGGAGTTCCGAGGTAGTCAATTCAACGATGCTCTATGTCCCCAAAGGACTTAGTGTGGCTTTGGGCGATATAGTTGAGGTGAGAGTCGGACATCCTCCTAAAAAAGAGGAACCGGGTGTTTTGAATGTTGTTACTCGTGTAGTTCAAAAGGCGGACGACGACGGAAAATGCTGGTGGGACCCAAGAGACGACAGGCTTTGGCTGAGAGTGTTGTACTGTGACTGGATGCCCAAGGAAGGGTGGATAAAGCAAGGTGGCATAAACCCGGTTTGGTATCTTCCCGCCGGCCCATCAATAGGTGCCAAATAGCGACAAGTAAGCACGGCAGGGCTAAGGGTATCGGGCTCAAGCTTGGTACACGTCAACACCCTGCCGCTTTAAGGCCGATTTGAACTTCCCATCGAAGGTGACCACAATAGCCCCTTTGACGGCAACGCCCACTGAGGCGACGATCGCATCTCCGAAATCGCCGACTTGGTCCGGCCATAGAGACAGCACCTTATTGAAATCGATTTCATGCCGCACTTCAACCCCTGGCATGGCAATGAGGTCGAGAACCATGGCATTGATCGTCTTCTTCGGTATGCCATAGACTGTGTCCATGACGAAAATGAACTCGGTCAACACGAACTGGTGGCAGACCAGTGTGCATTTCAAACGGGAGGCAGCGGTAAACAAAGGAATGACGGCTTCCTGTTGCGCAGGATTGCGATCTGTAACGAAGGAAATGATCGCATTGGTGTCGATGACATACTTCTTCACCGATACTTCTCCAGGCGTTGATCACGAGCTGACTGAATATCGGCCCCAATATCACCTGGGCCAGTCTTTACACATCCCTGGTAGCGGAGGAACTCGTTGTTCACAGGGTGGACGACCACCTGGCCTTTCTCGATGCCCCATTCCAGTGCGTCGTTAACCGAGATGCCGAGTTTCTCGCGTATGGCCTTGGGTATGGTGGTTTGGAATTTCGACGTAACGGTTGATTTCATAACGGTCTCCGCTCAGGTTGTCCTTACGTTTTGATGATAAGGTAAGGAACACCCGGTGTCAAGATAACGGATGAACCGGCAAATGGGAGAGGCTGCGAGCGCGGCGGTCCGATCACCTGAACTCCAGCTTGTAATAGAGATCCACGCCGGACTCGGAGCCGCTTTGGGTTTCGATCTGCAGGCGCTTGAAGATGTCGTAGCGCAGCCGGAACAGGTTCTGCCCGGTGATCAGCGACCGGCCGTAGCTGAGGTAGAGATCCGGAGTGAGATACTTGCCGACCGAGAAGACCGATTCGCCTGCGGCGGGGGTCTTGGCGGAAATGGCGCCGGTCGGGGTGGTGGCGATCTCCTTGTACCCCATCCGTCCGGTGCTCGTGGTGTCGACCTGCTCCAGCCCCAGCGTGCTCAGGCCGAGCCGGTCCTTGATCTGCTCTTGCAGCGACTCGGATTTGCCGAAGGAGAACAGGCCGGCCGCGGCGGTGGCAAGCGCGCTCCCCTGCTCGCCGCTGGTCCCCATGGGATGCCCGAGCACCATGTAGGCCAGGATGTCCACCTCGGGCATGGCCGGCTCGGAGTAGAGCTTCACCACCGGGGCGTTCAGGAACCCGCCCACGGTCACCCCCGCCTTGACGTCCCCGACCGTGCGCAGGGCCAGGACGTCGAGGGTGGGACGGGTGACCGGGTCGTTCACGTAGTAGATCCGTCCCCGCACGATGTCGAGGTTCATGCCGTAGGCGCGGTAGCGTCCCTTGACCACCTTGATCTCCCCGGAACTCTCGATCTTGTCGATCCCGTTCAGCACGAGGTCCATGCTCCCCCCGAGCTGCGCGTCGATTCCGGACGCCTCCACCTTCACCTTGTCCCCGAGCACCACCTTCACCTTCCCATCTACCAGTAACGGGATGCGCGGCTCCTTGGCTTTTGGGGGAGCCCCCTCGAAAACGACGTCCTCGCTCGGCGCGACCACGTGCTGGGCGGGGGAGCCGGAGATCAGCATTTCGGGGATGCCGACCTCGCCGTTGACGGTGGCCTTTTTCGCATCGCCTTCGAAAGTGAGTTGCGGCGAGGTGTACATGGTCAGTTCCGGCAGGTACACGGTCTGGAAACGCTGCCCGCTCAGGGTGCCGCGGTAATCCTGCACCTGCCACCCCTTGAGCCTCATCAGCAGGTTGCCGACCAGCTCGCCGCCACCGGAGAGCGCCCGCAGCCGCTCGATGCGCATCTCGTTGTGGTCCAGGCGCGCCAGGAGCTGCGCCCCGGTCAAGGTGATCCCTGCGCTGGGGAGATAGGCACCCGCATCGGCGAGCTCCAGGGTCCCGTTCACGGTGGGATCGCCCCAGGTCCCCCCGGCCATGATATCGACGGTGAGCGTGCCGCGGGTCTCCTGCACCAGCCCCGGGAAGAACGCAGTGAGGAATCCGTGCTCCTGCAGGCTCCCCGACAGGCGCCCCTGCACCGCACCGTCCCGGTTGGGAGTCACCGGCAACCGTGCCGGTATCGGCAGGAGAAAATCGCCCTTGGCCTGCCCGTAGTCGGCGAGGGAGAGGTCGAGGTTGCCGGTCAGGCTCTCGCCGCGCCAGGCGAAGTTCACCAGGGCCGAACGGATGGCGGCGCTCGCCTCGCCGGCATTGCCCTGCCACCGGGCGCTCCCCTGCGAGAAGCCCGCCTGCCCCGCCAGTTCCAGCCGCTTGCCGGGGAGGAGCCTTCCCTTGGCGCTGCCGTGCAGCTCCCCCTGGAGGTCCATGGTCCCCGGGAGCCAGGGACGCAGCAGGGATGGCTTGATGTCGTCCCACTCGACACTGAAGTCGCCGGTCTCGGGAAGCGCGCTGCCGGCCGGAGAGTCGGAGGAAAGCGCGGCCCGGAGGCTGCCGCCGGTGTCGAGCCAGAGATCGGCAGCGGCGCGGGTCCCTGTGCCGTCGGCGTCGACGCGGACGGTGAACTGGCTGCCGATCACCTTCTCCCCCTGGGACTGGTAGGCCCCGGTGGCGTCGGCGCTGCCGTGCAGGACCATTTCGCCGCCGGGTTTGCCGGTGTCGCGCCGCTGGAAGGCGAGTTCCGCCCGGTCGATGGCGGCGTCGAACTGGTCCCCCTTGGCCCGCCAGATGACCCGGCCGCCGGTGAGCGCGGTGGTGCCGGAGAGGTCCATGCGCCGTCCCGGCAGGAGCGTTCCCTTCACTTGGCCGCCAAGCCTCCCCTCCAGGTTCAGCTCGGGCGAGAGATAGGGGCGCAGCAGCGTCAGGTCGAGATTGCTCCAGTCGATGGTGAGATCGCCGCGCCGCGGCAGCGCCAGGGCTGCGGGCTCACCGGAATGGAAGGTGAGACGGGCGCTGCCGGCACCCTTTTCCAGGGCGAGATCGGCGGCGGCATCCACCCCCCGTTCCCCTCCCTTTAGCGTCGCCAGGAAGTGGTCCAGCCCGACCCGCTTGCCGTCTGCGACCACGGCGCCGCTCGCCTCGGCGCGGACGTTCAAGGTGGCACGCCCACCGGGGGCGAGGTGCAGGTCGAAGCTGCCGGAAGTGGCGCCGGAGAGCTCCCCCTTGGGGAGCCAGACGTCGGCCCGCGCCAGGTTCAGCCCGCTCCAGCCGCCCCGGAAGGCGCCCGAGCGGTCGCGGTTCAGGTTGCCGGCCAGTTCCAGCCGCTCGCCGGGAGCGCCGTCGATGACCAGCGGCGTGGTGCTGAAGCGCCCCTGCCCGACGGTCACTTGCGCCGGGGCGGCGAGCGCGAAGGGTCCCACCTCGTCGTTGCCGGAGAAGCGGGAGAGCTCGCCGCGCCAGACGCCGTCGGCATAACCGCCCGAGGCGGAAAGATCGACGTCGGCGACGCCGGAGGTGAGCCGCGCTGCGAAAGTGTGCCGCCTGGAGGTGCCGCGCAGCGCGAAGGAGGCGGCCTCCACCGCCAGCTGTCCGGCCCGCACGGCGGTCGCCGTCCCCCGCAGCGAAACCGGGTAATCCTTCCCCTCACCGAGGCTTGCCTGCAGGTCGAAGGCACCGGCGCGGACGCCGCCCATCGCCAGGTTCATCCCCCTGGCGGCGGCGGTACCGGAGAGCATCCCCTCGCGCCAGCGCAGCCAGCCGTCGGCGGCAACGGCACCGGCACTTCCCGGCAGCAGCCCCGAGAGATCGGTCACGTCGGCCGCGAAATCGAAACGCCGGTCGGGCTCGCCGCTGCCCCGGAACCTGAACCCTTTCCCCGCCAGCAGCAGACGCTGCACCGCGATCCTCGCGCCGGTGAAGCTCCCCTCTACTGCGCCGGTCAGCTCCTGCCCCTTCAGCCTGCTCTCGAGGAGCCGCGCCTGCACGCTCCCCTGCACCGCCCCCCGGTCATGCTGCCCCACCACCCCGGCCAGGTCGAGGTTCACCACCCCTTTCCAATCCGCGGCAAGCGCTTCCGGATCGAGGCCCCGGCCGGATAGTTTCCCGCTCACCCGCCAGCCTCGGCTCCACTCCACGTCGAGCGCGCCGTGCACGCTCCCCTTGAGCCACGTGCCGGAGAGAGGGTCCAGGCGCAGCCCGTTCTTGTCGCCGCGATAGCGCGCGGCAAGCCCCATGCTCTCCCAGCCGGGCCCCTTGTTGGTGAGGGAGAAGGTGCCCAGGTAGCGGGCCGGGCTCCCGGAGAAGGTGAGGTCGCCGTCGATGAGGGCGGGATGATCGAGCTCCCGCCCGAGGTCGAGATGGTCGGCGTGGAGCGCCAGCGCGAAGAGGGGCTCGTCCTTGGTGAGGGTCATGCTGCCGTTGCCGGTGAGAACCCCGGGGCGGCCGGGGCGCAGCATATGGAAGTTCCTGAAATTGAAACCGGTGCGGGTGATGCCGAGCTCGCTGGTGAGGTCCAGGCGTTTTGCTCCCTGGCGGCTGCCGGCGAGCGCGACCGGCCCGGCCAGTTGCTCGGGCTCCCGCCCCGGCTCGAGGCGCGCCAGCACTGAAATGGCGTCCAGGTCCGCCATCGGCGTGGCCGGGGCGAGGCGCAGGTCGAGGTGCAGCGAGGGGCGCAAAAGTCCTGCGGTTATTTCGCCCGACGCGCTCCCTTGGGCGGCGGAAACGCTCCCTGCCGAGACGGTGAGGACGCCGTCGCGCAGGGTCAACCCGCCTGCCAGCTCGCTCAGCAGGAAGGGGTCGCCCTGGAAGTGACGGTAGCTCATACCCTTCAGGCTGAAGCGCTCCACCCGCGCCTCCAGTCGACGCACGGTCTCGCTTACCTTAGGCCAGCGCAGCTGCGGCGTCTTGGCTACCAGCGGCGTGTCGTCCTGGATGCGCAGCGCGGTCAGGGAGAGATCGTGCACCAGGAGCCTGCCGTGCAGGAGACCGACCGGTGCCCAGGCAAGATCCAGCCGCTCCAGCTGCAGCACCACTTTGGGGCGGTCCAGCCGCACCCCGGTCAACCTCAGCCGGTCCCAAAGCCGCCCCTCGACCTGCCGCACGGTCACCTTTTCCCCGGCGAGCCCTCCGAGGGTGGTGAGGGCGAAGCGCGCGCCGGAGCCGGTGCCGAGCAGCCAGAAGAGCCCCAGTGACAGGACGATGAGGAGCCCCAGCAGGGGAAGCCCTATGTAGAGGACGAGCCGCCTCAAAATTCAAACCCCACGGAGAAATGGATCCGGATCGGGGGGGCGCCGGGCGCGAGCGGATGGGCCAGGTAGAGGTTCAGTCCGCCGACCGGCGTGTAGTAGTGGGCGCCCACCCCCACCCCCTGCCTCAGGTCAACGTTGCCGAAGTCGTTGAAGGCGTTGCCGATGTCGTCGAATATCGAGACGCCCCAGTTCTTGAACAGGGCCCGCTCCAGTTCGACGCTGCCGACCAGCAGGTGTTTCCCCCCCACCACCCTGCCGGCCGCGTCTTTAGGGCCGAGGCTTTGATAGGCGTAGCCGCGCACGCTCTGGTCGCCGCCGGCGAAGAACCGGATCGAGGGGGGGAGATCCGAAAGCGGATTGGTGAGGAGGCTGTACCCCGTGTTGACGCGGGTATGGAAGGTGAGGCGCCCCGGCATGGGGACCAGCAGGCTGGCGTTGCCGATGGCCTGGATGAGTCCGGTGTCGGAGCCGAAGTACTGGTGGGCGCCGCGCAGGTCGACGGAAAACCGGTACCCGCTGGTCGGGCGGACCAGGTCGTTGAACTTGTCCTTGGAGAAACGAAAGCCCGGGAGCACCAGCCGGGACTGGGAATTCACGTTGGCCACCTTGTAGTTTTCCTGCTGGATCTTCAGGTAGGGGGTGGCGACTTCGCCGCGTCCCAGGCCGAAGTTACGGTCGACTTCCATGGCCGCCAGCCTGCTTTGATAGGTGGATACGGTCTCGCGCTGCAGGTTCAGCTGGATCGAGGTCGAGCTCCTGAAATCGCTCGCGCTGGGCATGGTGTAGCGCCCGGCGAAGCCCTGCAGGCGCTCCGCCACGTACAGGCTGAGGTCGAGATCGTTCCCCTCGTGGGCGAGGTTGAGATCGCGGTAGTGTACCGAGAACCTGCCGCCGGTATCGGTGCCGTAGCCGACGCCGGGACGCAGGGTACGCCGCGGCGCGCTGGTGAGCCGCACCAGGATCGGGACCTTGTGCTCCTTGGCCTCCTCGCGCTGCGGCGTCACCACCACCTGCCGGAAGCGCTCCGAGTTGGCGAAGTTGAGCTGGGTCTCGCCGAGCTTCGCGTAGGAGAACGGTTCCCCCTCCTTGAAGGCGACGAACCGTTTCAGGAAAACGTCCGGGTAGTCGCTCCCCCCCTCGATGCGGGTGCCGTCGAAGTAGTAGCGGGCGCCGGTATCCAGGGTGAGGTGGACGCGGGCGGAGGCGAGATCGGGCGAAATCCGGATCTCGTGGCGCGGGAAGGCGGCATCGAGGTAGCCCAGGGTCTGGGCCTGCGCCAGCAGCGTGCTCTTGCCCCGTTCGTAGTCGGTCTGCAGCAGCACGTTCCCGCTGGCGACCGGGAAAGCTGAGGCCTGCCGGCGCAGCTCCTTCTGATCCGCCCCTTCCCCCTCGAGCTTCAGGTCGAACTCGACCACGCGCACCGGTTCGCCGGGATCGACCACCACCTCCACCCTGCTCTTCCCACCCTCCCCTTCCCGCACCGTAGCAGTCGCTTTGGCGCGGTAGAAGCCGTACGGCTGCAGGGCCACCCGCGCCTTTTCCGGCGCCTGGCGCGCAAAGCGCTCCAGCCAGAGTCGGTCGACCTTGCCGTCGCGCACCAGGCCGTGCGGCAGCTCGAGCGCCCGGCGCACGTTGTCCTGAGCGTCTCCCTCGACGCCGGAGACGGCGACCTCTACCGGCTCCGCGGCGCAGGCCGGCGCGGCAAGGCACAAGAGCCAGGCCAGGCAGAGGGCGATAACGAGGTATGTGACAACTGGTCGGAACATGAGGCTCCAGGTTTGGCGGCGCGCCCTCTGTGCGTCCCGGCGCTCCTCGCATGACAGAAGCTGCGGCACAACATGGGAGGCGACTAACCTTTCCGGGTTTGCGAATCCATGAAGTTTACCATGTCGGGCCGCGATCATCTCGTTTCCTCAACAATATCCGGCAGACAGAGCGAAGCCGCCTGTCAGGACCGAGACAGCGCCTATTTCGCCTATGAGCACGCGGGTGCGCGGCGGGCTGAATAAGCACCATCACGCCTGAAGTTACGCTCTCACACGCCGCGCGACATCCTGGCGGCAAGATGCTGCCGGGTGGCACCACATCTTTTATGCCGTGTACCTTTGCGGCTCCTCGTCTTGGCGTTGAAGCTTGTGACTCCCCCTTGCCGGCTTACAGCAAAGCTGTCCCAGTCCCCCCCGCCGCAACTCTGTTATAATGTCAGCAGCAGCCAACTTAGCAGTTCACGAGGTAGGTCATGCCGCTCAACGACCAGCACGAGGAGGAGGCCCCCCGGATCCGGCAGATGATCATCGAGGACCTGCCGGAGGTGTTTCACATCGGGGAGGAGGTCTTCACCGCGGAATATTCACAAAGCCTCTACCGCACCTGGGACGAGTACGAGATCACCACGCTGTTCAACTCGGACAACGAGCTCTGCATCGTCGCCGAGCACGAGGACCGCATCCTGGGGTTCGCCCTGGGCACCACCGTGAAGAAGCACCACTCGCCCTGGAAGTACGGCTACCTGGTGTGGCTCGGAGTGCGCCGCGAGCTGCAGAAGATGCAGGTGGGCGCCCGTCTCTTCAAGGAACTGAAAAGGCGCTTCAAGGAACAGGGGGTACGCATGATCATCATCGACACCTCGGCCGACAACGAGCCGGCCATCCGGTTCTTCAAGAAGCACGGTTTCGACAACGTGCAGGAGCACCTCTACATGACCCTCAACCTGTCCAAGCGGCACAAGAAGAAGGCGGTGAAAAAGCCATGAGCGGCCGACTCGAAGAGGTCATGGCCGCCATCGACCCGGTCCGGCTCAAGGGGACCCTCACCGACATGCTCGACATCTATTCCCCCTCCGGCAAGGAAGAGGACATCCAGCTCTACCTGGAAGACCTCCTTTCCCGCGCCGGGTTCTCGGTGGAGCGCCAGGAGGTCGAGGAGGAGCGCTACAACCTGCGCGTCACCATGGGGGAGGACGAACCGAGGCTCTACCTGGTGGGACACGTGGACACGGTTCCCGCCTGGGACCTGGAGGAGTTCGGGGCGCGCGAGGAGGGGGACCTGGTCCGGGGGCTGGGGAGCGCCGACATGAAGGGGGGCTGCGCCGCCATGCTGGAGACCTGGCTCGCCCTGGCACAGGCGCTCAAGCCGGCGCGTCGTCCGAGTGTGGGGCTGCTGCTGGTGGTGGGCGAGGAGGAGAACGGCGACGGCAGCGCCACCTTCCTCAAACAGTGCAGCGCGCCGTGGGCCGTGATCGGGGAACCGACCGGGCTCTCCGCCTGCTTCGCGCACTTCGGCTACCTGGAGGCGGGGTTCGTGACCCGGGGGGTGCGCAGCCACTCTTCCCTCCCCGAACTGGGACACAACGCCGTCGAATCGATGCTGCGGGTGCTTTTGCACCTGGGCAAGGACTCGCTGTTCAAGCGGGGCGAATCCGAGATCGTCTACTCGATCAGGGAGATGCGTTCCTCGCAGAAGGGATTCGTGGTGCCGGACCGCTGCGAGGCGTGGATCGACCTGCACCTCCCCCCGGAGCGGGATCCCGCCTCCGTGGAACAGGCGATCCGCCGCATCACCGCCGGCGCCGGCCAGTTCATTCCGGGTCTCGACCTCTCGGTCGACTTCGACTTCGCCTCCCCCGGCTACAACCTGGGCACCGACAACGCGCCGGCCCGCATCCTGGAGCAGACCTACCAGCGCCTCGGGCTCACCCTGAAATTCGAGGCCTTCCGGTCGCACTCCGACGGCAACCTGTTCCACGCGGCGGGATGCCGGCCGCTCATCCTGGGTCCGGGCGCGCTGGAGATCTCGCACACCCCCGAGGAACAGGTCAGCTTCCCGGAAGTGCTGGCGGCGGCGAAGATCTACGCGGCGCTGTGCCTGGGATTGGACCAGTACGCGGCGCTCGCACTGGAGCGCAGGGGGTCGCTGAACTGCTTCGATCGGCAGGCGAGCTGGGTGGGGTGCTGAGCGGAGGGCCGGAACTAGGTACCGAAGCTGCTGTTCATCCCCTTGTGGCAGCGCTTGCAGTCGTTCATGGGGAAGGACACCAGCATGTGGCAGGCACCGCAGAAGTTGCCGTAGATGTTGGTTTCCATGGTGAAGGCGCTGGTGGACTTCACCTTGATGTTGAAGATGTCGGGGTGGCAGCTGGAGCAGTCAAGCTCGGCGAAATGCTCCTCGTGAGAGAAGCTCACGTCGCTTCTGGGCGAGGCGGTCCCCAGCTTGAGCGGCTGCTTCAGCTTTTCGGGGAAGGGTAGCGTGATCTGCCCGTTGATGGAGTTGGTGGGACGGATGCTGCCGTCGCGCAGGGCGGCGGCCCAGTCGATGCCGTTTCCGAAGCTGGCAAGGGGAAGCCCCTCGGAGAAGTCCTCGAAGCGCTGGTCCAGCTCCTTGGTGTTCTCCATATGGCAGCGGTGGCACTGCTTGTCCGCCGTCTGCACCCCGAAAGCGACGGTGCCGTCATGGCAGACGCCGCAGAACCTCCCCTTGGTGTAGAGGGCGCGGGTGATGCCGGTATCGCCGCGCTTCATGCCGAAGTTGAGCTCGAGATGGCAGACCCGGCAGGTGTAACGCGCCCGGTGCACCCAGTGCGGGAAGACCACCGGTGCCATCCCGGCCTGCTTGGCGCGCGTGCGCATGGTGACGTTGCCGAACTTGGCGAAGGGTCCGTTGGGGGGAATGGTCTTCAGCACCTTGGCCAACTCGCTGCGGTCCATGGCGGCCCCCCCGGAGCTCAGGGCGAGCACCAGCGCACATGCAGGCGCGGCACGCAGCAGCATCCTCATCACCTTCCGCAACACCCCCTCCATCCTTGGCACTCCCTTCATCCCGATCAGGTCTACTTGCCCTGGTTGCTCTGCTTGAACTCCAGCATGTATGCGTACAGGTTGCGGCACAGCGACAGGCGTTTGAGGTAGACCTTGCGAACCGATTCCTCCTGGGTCTCGATCACCTTCTGCAGCGCGTCGCACGTGGCCAGGAGGTCACGCAGTTCCTGCACCGACATGGTCATGGCCTGGTTGCTCTTGGAGCAGGTCTCGTCGAAGGTCGCCTGCCAGGCCTGCTCGGCCCGTGCCGGCTGCGCCAGGGCCAGCGCCAGCAGCGCCGCCGCGATCACGCCTTTCACGCGTAACGGATTCATGACTCTCCCCTACACCGGCTTGGCATGGCAGCGCTTGCAGTCGCTCTGCGGGAAGGCGACCTTGTCGTGACAGACGCCGCAGTACTTGCCGTCGAAGAGATCGATCATGGAGTACTTGGTCGCCCCCTTCTTGATGCCGACGAAGATGTCGGGATGGCACACCTCGCAGCCGTTCCAGACGGTGTGCTTGGCGTGGGAGAAGATGATGTCGGGCATGCCCTCGACCTTACCCTTGAGGGCGAAGTCCTTCTGCACCTTCATCGCGCTCTTCTTGAAGGAGACACCCTCGAGGGAGTCGACCAGTTTCAGCTGGCCCGTCTCCTCGGCCTTTTCCCAATTGATGCCGTTGCCGAAGGTCTCGCGCGGCATCTTCTCCTGGAAGCGGTAGAAGGCCTCTTCCTTGGCCGGATCCTTCTCCAGGGCGTGGCACTTGACGCAGCGCTTGTACTCCTCCCTGGTGTAGCTGGTGCCGCAGGCGTCGAAGATCTTCACCTTGTTCATGGTGGAGGTGCCGTTATGGCAGACGCCGCAGAAAAAGCGCTTGCTGTTGTCGACTGCGCGGATCTGGGTGGAGTTGGCGGTCATGCCGAAGCCGATGTCGACATGACACAGGCGGCAGGTGTAGTTCTTGCGGTGCACCCAGTGGTCGAACACCACGGGAGGCATCCCCGCCTGCTGTGAGAAGTTGCTGATGGTCACACTCCCGAAGTCCTGCGGCAGAGGTTTCTTCTTCTTGGTCCCGGCCCCCCAAAGCACGCCGGCCCCACACAAAAGGATCAGACAAACCAGAAAAAGTCGTTTCATTGCTCTCCCTCCCGGCCATCCCTGACAGATGGGAAGTCATGATTATCATCAGCAAATGTGAATAATCTATTTCAAATACTTCAATAAGACAAGGGTTAATTTTACTGCCTGTTCACGAAAATGCACCAACACAAAAGGATCCTTCCCACCCTCAGTGTGATACAGCTCACCGAAGAGCCGCATGGTGCTTGCCTTGGCGGGAAATTGTGAGGTAAGCTCTGCCATCATTTCATCCAGAAGGCGGTACCTTTCGTGTTTCGAGTCGCACCATCCGTTCTCGCTGCAGCCTTGATGCTGGTCCTGTTGTTCCCGTTTTCTTCCCGAGCCCACATGGTAAAAACCGGCGCCGAGGTCCTGTGCGATCAGGATTTCATGCCGCTGCAGGGAAAACACTTCGCCCTGATCACCAACCAGTCCGCCATGGTGGGGGACACCCACCTGCTGGCGCTGATGGAGCGAAAAGGGGTGAAGCCGGCCGTCATCTTCTCTCCGGAGCACGGCCTGAAGGGAAATGCCGAGGACGGCGTCAAGCTCTCCGACGACAACGCGGCGCCCATACCGGTAAAGAGCCTCTACGGCGCCCTTAAGAAGCCGCGTCCCGACGACCTGAAGGGGATCGACCTCATGGTGTTCGACATCCAGGACGCCGGGGCCCGTTTCTACACCTACATCTCCACCATGGGGCTCGCCATGCAGGCCGCGGCCCAGGCCGGCATCCCTTTCATGGTGCTGGACCGCCCCAACCCGCTTGGAGGGGACTACGTCGCCGGCTTCGTGAGAGAGAAGATCCCGGGGAGCTTCACCTCGCTCTACCCGATCCCGCTGGCCCACGGCATGACGGTAGGGGAGCTGGCGGGGATGATCAAGGGCGAGGCGATGCTGCCGGACCTGGACAAGCTGGACCTGCAGGTAGTGCGCATGCAGGGGTGGCAGCGGGATATGCGCTGGCCGGATACCGGGCTGCGCTGGGTCGCCACCAGCCCGAACCTGGCCGCCATCGACTCGGTGCTGCTGTACCCCGGCACCGGTCTTTTGGAGGGGACGGGAGCCTCGGAAGGGCGCGGCACGCCGAGGCCGTTCCAGATCACGGGGTGGCCCGGCATCGACGCCAAGGCGCTGGCGCTGCGCCTGAACGAAGCACAGCTGCCTGGACTGCACTTCGATGCGCTGCAGTTCACCCCGGTCCGGCTCCCCGGCATCTCCAGCGCGCCGAAGTACCGCGACCGCGAGGTGGCCGGGGTGAGCATCGAGATCACCGACTACCGCAAGGTCATGCCGGTGCAGACGGGGGTGGCCGTTTTGGCCGCGCTGCAGGCGGCGCTCCCCGAGAAGAGCCGTCCCCTGTTCTTCCGGGGGGGCATCGACGACATGGCCGGCTCTCCGGATCTGCGCAAGGGGCTTCAGGCGGGGGAGACCCCGGCGGCGATCGAGGCCCGCTGGACTCCTGGGGTGAAGCACTTCCTGGAGCAGCGCAGGCCGTACCTCCTCTACTGACCCCAAGGGACTGGCTCCGTAAGGTGCCGGTCCCTTTAGCGGAACGCTCCTTTAACCCCAGCCACCTTTCCCAAGCAGCAAGAAGCAGTAAGGGGACAGGCACCTCGCGGAGCCAGTCCCCCTCCCACAGGCATCGAATCCAAACAAAAAAAAAAGGGGCACCCTCTCGGGTACCCCTCGGTGCAATTGTCATCGGTATCGGCCGCCACACAGCACCGATCACATGGCAGAAGGGAAAGTCGCCTCTGGCGCCGTTCTGGCGCCGGTACCGGCCCTAGCCCGGTCTGGCGCACTTCTGTGCCCGGCATCCCCTCCATGTCAACGCTGTGACCTTATCGCCACGGCTCCCCGCTACTTGAGGGTTTTCTGCTCGACGCGCTCCATTCCTTGATTACGGCCTGCGCCAAAGGGACAGCAGCTGCGCCTGGTGCCCTCTCCCACTCAAAAAATACTCAATCTATGGCACGATCTGCCGATATGACAGCTGATAGAGAAGAAAGGCGACGTCGCCGTGAATGAGGAAACACACATGATCCAGAAAAACAGGCTGTCCTTTCAATCGAAGATACTCCTATTGGTGCTGTTAAGCTGCTGCGTACTCGGAGCCCCCACCGGTCTGACAGTGATGAAGCAGTTTTATGACCTCACCACCAGGTTCAACGAGTCCTACCGCGAGTCCCTGTACGCCAACTCCGACCTGCTGGCCAAGGCCGAGGTCCAGACCGCCGTCAGCCTGTTGCAGGAAATCAGCGACCGGCAGCAAAAAGGCGAGTTCACGATGGACGAGGCGAAGAAGCAGGGCGCCGACCTGCTCCGGGGGCTCAAGTTCGGAAAAGACGGCTACTTCTGGGCCGACACCTCCGACGGCACCAACGTGGTCCTTTTGGGCAAACCCGCCGAAGGCAAGAACCGCATGAACCTTCAGGACGCCAAGGGGAAATACCTGATCCGGGAGATCATCAAGAACGGCAAACAGCCCGGCGGCGGGTTCACCGATTACCATTTCCCGCGCCCCGGAAGCGACACGCCGGCTCCCAAGCGCGGCTATTCCCTCTACTTCGCCCCATTCGACTGGGTCATCGGCACCGGCACCTACGTCGACGACCTGGGTGCACTGGTGACGAAAGCCGCAGACGAGAACAAGCAGTTGATCCTCAAGGACGTCTACCTGGTGGTGGCGCTCACCGTGGTCATCCTGGTGAGCATCTGCGTGGTGGCCATCCTGGTGGTACGCAGGCTGATCGCCCACATCGGCACCGAGCCGGAAGAGCTGGAGGAAATCGCCCAGCAGGTGGCGGCGGGCGACCTCACCGTGCGGCTGGAGGCCGGCAAAACCGGCATCTACGAGGCCATGCGCCGCATGGTCGAAGGGCTGCGGGAGGTGATGGAAAAGGTGAACCGCAGCGCCCTGGACGTCTCGGCCGCGGCGGGGGAACTGAACGCCAACGCGCGCCACATGGCTGACGACGCCGGCGCGGTGGTGAACCAGGCCGAGACGGTGGCGGTGGCCAGCGAGGAAATGTCCTGCACCAGCAACGACATCTCCCGGAACTGCCACCTGGCCGCCGGCAGCTCCGGGCAGGCAAGCGCTTCGGCGCAAAACGGCGCCGCCATCGTCAGGGAAACCGTTCAGGGAATGAACAGGATCGCGGACCACGTGCGCAATTCAGCCAACGTTGTCGAGCAGTTGGGGACCCGCAGCGACCAGATCGGCGAGATCGTGGCCACCATCGAGGACATCGCCGACCAGACCAACCTGCTGGCGCTGAACGCCGCCATCGAGGCTGCCCGCGCCGGGGAGCAGGGACGCGGCTTCGCCGTGGTCGCGGACGAGGTCCGCGCGCTGGCCGAGCGGACCACCAAGGCGACCCGCGAGATCGGCACCATGATCAAGAACATCCAGCAGGAAACCAAGCTCGCGGTGCAGGCCATGGAGGAAGGGGTCGAGGAAGTCTCCCGGGGCACCGGCGAGGCGGCCCGCTCGGGCGAGGCCCTCGAAGACATCCTCACCCAGATCAACGAGGTCACCAGCCAGATCAACCAGATCGTCACCGCAGCCGAGGAGCAGACCGCCACCACGCAGGAGATCACCAACAACATTCAGCAGATCTCCGGGACCGTGCAGCAAAGCGCCCGGGGGTCGCAGGAGATCTCGGCGGCCTCGGAACGGCTCTCCGCGCTCTCGGGTGAGATGCAGGAGATGGTGCAGAGGTTCAGGCTCTAACCGGGTAAAGGGGGGACTGGCTCCGCCAGGTGCCGGTCCCCTTCCCCCCCTTTACCCCTTTCCGGCTCAAACCAGCTCCAGGTAGTATCAGGCAGCAGCACCGGCCCGACTTTGCCCACCTGTGCATTGGCATTCGGGCCAAGTCGTGTATCATATTCGCTATGCCGAAATCCGACCTCGATCGACAAATCCACCTCAACATCGAAGAAAACGTGCCGCTGGCGCCCTTCACCTCCTTCCGGGTCGGCGGGCCGGCCCGCTTCCTCATCGGCGTCCGGACGCTGCGCGAGCTCCAGGAAGCGTTGCGCTTTGCCGAGAGGATGAAGCTCCCCTTCTGCATCCTGGGCGGGGGGAGCAACCTACTGGTGAGCGACGCCGGTTTTCCCGGTGTGGTGATACGGCTGCTGATGAACCGGGTCACCCGGTCCGGCGGCATGGTCCAGGTCCAGGCAGGCTTCGACCTGACCGCACTGGTGCACCGCACCGTCGGCTGGGGGCTGTCGGGGCTGGAGTCGCTGGCGGGGATCCCGGGGACGGTGGGAGGCGCGGTACGGGGCAATGCCGGTGCCTACGGAGGCGCCATGGCCGATGTGCTGGCGACGGTCTCGGCGCTTGACGCCGGCACGCTCCAGCCGTTGACGCTGCGCCGCGACCAGTGCGCCTTCGCCTACCGGGACAGCCGCTTCAAACGCGAGCCGGGACTGATAGTGGTGGGGGCTCTGCTGGCGCTCACCCCGGGAGACCGGGGCGAGATCGGGTCCAAAGTGGCGGAAACGCTCGCCAAGCGGGAGGCGAAACAACTTTCCTGCGACAGAAGCGCCGGTTCCTTCTTCATGAACCCGATGGTGGACGACGCAGTGCTGATCAGGCGGTTCGAGGAGGACCAGGGGGTGCGCTGCCGGGAATGCCGCATCCCGGCGGGGTGGCTCATAGACCAGGCCGGGCTGCGCAGCCTGAAGGTGGGGGGAGCGGCGGTGAGCCACCGGCATGCCAACTACCTGGTCAACACCGGGGCCGCCACGGCGGCGGAAGTGGTGGAACTTGCCAGGCTGGTGAAAAAGGAAGTGCAGGTGAAACTGGGGGTCGTACTCAAGGAAGAGGTGAGCCCCGTCGGTCTGGTGATCTAGGCCGGCGACGCCACGCGTCTGAAATCCGCCAGGGCCCGTTCCAGCGCAACGAAAAGTTCCGGCAGCAGTGCGCGCTCCTTTTCCGCCTGCGCCGCCTGTTCCATCCGCAGCGACACCGCGCGCATCACCTCGGCCCCGATACTTGCGGCGGCACCCTTGATGCTGTGCGCCTGCAGGCGCACCTCCGGGTAGTCCTCCGCCTCGATCGCCCGCTTCAGCTGCGTCATCAGCTTGTCGGTACTCTCCAGGTACTTCTCCACGAACATCTCCACGAACTCGTCATCCCCCAGCCGTTGAACCAGCCCAGCCACGTCGAAGACGGGCACTTCCGCCTGCTCGGGCGGGGCGGGGTGCGGCGATCCCGCCTGCGGCGTCCCCCCGAGCGGGGCCGGCGCCCCTGTCTGTTCCGGAATACCCTCCCCCGCCGCGGCGTATGCCCCCCACGCGGTGCAGGCCTCGGGGCACGCGGTGACGCGCTCCGGTATCCAGCGCAACAGCACCTCGGCCAGTTGACGGCAGTCGAATGGTTTGCTGAGATAATCGTCCATCCCTGCGGCGAGGCACAGTTCGCGATCGCCGGCCAGCGCGTTGGCGGTCAGCGCGACCACCGGCAGGCGCCCTCCCCCCTCGCTCTCCTCACGAGCCCTGATGGCCCGGGTCGCGGCGAAGCCGTCCATGTGCGGCATCTGGCAATCCATGAAGACCAGGTGGTATTTCCCCTCCCCTGAGGCGGCAACGGCAAGCTCGCCGTTGGCCACGATGTCCACCCGGCAGTTCAACTGCCCCAGCATGTGCCGGACCACGTCCTGGTTCACCGGGTTGTCCTCCGCCACCAGGATCAGGGCATCGAAACAGGGCTTTGCCACCCCTTCCAGCACGGCCGACTGGCTCGCCAGGCTTTCCGGAATTTCCTTGAGCACCTCGAGCCTGACGCTGAACCAGAAGGTGGACCCGACGCCGTACTCGCTGGTAAGACCGAGCTCCCCTTCCATCAACTGGGCCAGCTGCCGGGAGATTGCCAACCCGAGTCCGGTGCCGCCGAAGGTCCTTGTGGTCGAATAGTCCGCCTGGGAGAAGCTTTCGAAGATGTGCGCCTGCGCCTCGGGGCGGATACCGATCCCGGTGTCGGCCACTTCGAACCTGAGCCACCCCTCGCTCTGCTCCGCCAGGGGTGCCGCGGTCAAGCGGACCTCGCCGCGGCTGGTGAACTTGACCGCGTTGCCCAAGAGGTTGACGAGGATCTGGCGCAGACGGACCGGGTCTCCCTCCACGTAGCGCGGCAGGGCCGGGTCGAGCTGCAACGAGATGCCGACCCCCTTGCGCTGCGCCACCGCGGCGAACATCTCCAGCACCCCACCGAGGAGGTCGTGCAGGTCGAACGGGGCGGGTTCGAGCTCCATGCGCCCGGCCTCGATCTTCGAGAAGTCCAGGATGTCGTTGATGATGGACAACAGGGATTCGCCCGAATTGCGTACCGCTTCCGCAAAACGGCGCTGTTCGCCCGCCAGCCCGCTCTCCAGCAGCACCCTGGTCATCCCCAGCACCCCGTTCATCGGGGTCCTGATCTCGTGGCTCATGTTGGCCAGGAACTGGGACTTGGCGAGACTCGCCGCTTCGGCGGCCTCCTTGGAAGTCAGCAGTTCGGCCACGGTCTGGTTCAATTCCCGGTTGGCCGCCGAGAGCTGCGCGGTGCGGCGCAGCACCTCACCCTCGAGTTGCTGCCGCTGCGCCTCCAGCTGCTGGTCGCGCCGCTGGATCTGTACCAGCATCTCGTTGAACCCCTCGATCAGGGTCCCCAGTTCGTCGTTTCCCTGCTTTTGCGCACGCATCGAGTAGTTCTTCCCCGCCGACACCGCCTGGATCACCTGCGCCAGGTGCGTGATGGGCGCCGAGATCAGGCGCTGCAGCCGCGAAGCGAGGAAGTACACGAGAATCAAGGCGCTCAGCATGACCCCGGTGACCAGGACGAAGAAGCGGGCCAGCCGGTCGGTGAACTCGCGGGGGTCGGACTGAAGTACCACGGTACCGATCTGCTGGCCGTCCAGCAGGATGCGGTGCACGCCGTAGATGTCTTCCCCTACGGCCAGGGGAGAACTGGAGCGCTGCAGGGTGGCGCGGAAGCTCTTCTGGTCGATGCTGATCCGGTCGCCGGCAACGACGGCAAAGGAGAGCGGACGTTCCGGGTTGCCCGGCGCCAGGTAGCGGGCCAGGACCGTGTCGTCCTGGAGCACTATGAAGGCGGTGCGTATGTACGGTTTGGCCCGGAGGGCGGCGAGGGTTTCACCGGCGGACTGCCGGTCGTTGAAGGCTACCGCGGCGGAGCTGTTGTTGCCGATGATCTCCGCGAGGGCCGTGAGCTCGGTCTGCATCTCGCTGCGGAAGCGGGTCGCCTCGTTTACCACGAAGGCGGCCGATACCAGCGCGAGCACCACGGCGTTGGTGCAAAGCAGCATGGCGATGAGTTTTCGTCGGATGGAGAGGTCGCGGAGCCGGTTGATCATCTACATTCCCGTGGTGCCGGGGCGCAGCGCGAGAACGCTGAACACCGACGAGCTTGGTATTCCTTAGCTCATTAGTCGGCATCGCCAGCGGATTCTTTAGCGCAAATGCAGCGGCACCACCGAGGGCACGGGTCAGTTGGGTGCGACCTGCTTCAGCCATTCGACCTGGCGCGGCGACAGCCCCTGGTCGAACATGACGCCGATGCCGGGTATGCTGCGGCACCCTCCCCAGGGGATGCTCCAGCAGACCCCTGCCTCGAGGGGCGCCTCCCCGACCAGTTCCGGGAAGCTGAGCCAGACGCGGTCGGCCTTGCCGAAGGGGTGGGTGGTGTGCACGAAGGCGCCACCCTGGGAGATGTTGACGGTGAAGGTCTTCAGCGCGGCGGCGCCGGAAAGGCCGCTGCTGCTGGAGGAGAGGAGCAGGCTCAGGTAGGTGTCCTTCCTGGCGAAGCGCCTGAGGCAGCGCGCGGAGAAGGTGCCGCAGCGATCCTGCACGAAGCGGGTCAGCGCGGCGGCGGTGTCAGCGGTGGCGGAGGACTCTTCCTGGGGCCCCAGGGTGATGCTCTGCTGCCTGGAATCCCACTTGATGCGCAAGGTTGGGTAGAAGTTGATGCAATCGTAGGCGATGTTCTTCTCTTCCTTGGAACAGCGCACTAAAGTCAGGATGTCGACCAGCAGCCCGTTGTACGCGGACGCCACGGTCATGCGCAGCACCTCGTTGAAATCGCCGGCGGTGTGGTAGCTGACGCCGATCCGGTCCAGGATCCGCTCGTAGGCGGACCTCGCCTCCGGCTCGCGCACCACCATCAGTATCCTCGGGTCTTCCATGACGTCCGATCACCCCCGTCCCTGAAAAACCGGTGCCCGGGGAGTTGCCCGCCCGGGCACCGGAGCTGGATGAAGTTTCGACCTGCCGGCGCCCTACTTCTCCTCGGTCGCCTTGCCGAGCTCCTGGCGCAGCCTGTTGCTCGCCGCGAGCCTCTTGCCGACGTTGCCCGCCATGATGTCCTGCGCGGAGATGTCCTTGCCGTAGTAGGCGGCAGCGGCCTCGTCGTCCACCTGCAGTGCCGCGCCTTCCAGCGAGAGGCCGGCGAACAGGCCGCGGCTGCGCGAATAGGAGAGGATGCCCGACTTGAAGGTGATGTCGGTCGCGGCTTCCGCCTTGCGCCCCACCGGGCCGGCGGCGACCCCGGCGTCCGCACCGAGAGTGAATTTACCCTGGAGCAGCTTGTTCACGTCGGTCAACTCCTTGAAGACCAGGATCAGGTCCGTGGAGGTCGCCCCCACCTGCCACCCGACGCTGCCGCCGGTGATGCTGACGAAGATCGGGTCGCTCCAGCTGTTATCCTCCTTGCGCACGGACAAGACGCCGGTACCGTGCCTGCCGCCCACCACGAAGGCCCCCTTGATCACCCCGGGTATGATGGCGACCGCCTTGGCATCGTGCAGCAGCGCAGGAGGGATGCCCTTCTCCGGGATCTTCATGATGTCCTGCAGCACGTCGGCGGATTTCTGCACCTTCTTGGCCTCGTTCCTGGCGCAGGCGACGCCGGTCCAGAGCGCGACCAGCAACATGGCAACCATAACTAGAGAGATCTTCTTGGTGATGCCCATGGTCTACCTCCTTTTCCGCCCCGGCCTCAAGGCCTGCGGGCCCGTGATTCTGCTAGCGCTTTGCATGTGCCACATCCTCGTGATACGACGTCACCCCGCGGTCCCGGACGACCGCCTGCCCCACCACCGCGATGCCGGCCACGATGACTGCGATGCAGCAATAACGTGTTTTCCTGTTGATCTTCATGAACGTGCCCCCTATTGACATTAATTTTGACCAATAATGCATAACATAAGGGGAGATGTTGTCAACGACGGCGCCGCGACAGGCGGCGCGCAGCGGGAGGCGGCGCGCAGCGGGAGGGGGAGTACGGCGGAGGGGGAGTACGGCGGAGGGGGAGTACGGCGGAGGGGGAGTACGGCGGCAGGGGGAGTACGGCGGCAGGGGGAGTACGGCGGCAGGGGGAGTACGGCGGCAGGGGGAGTACGGCGGCAGGGGGAGTACGGCGGGAAGGCAAAAAAAAAGTCCCGGATTGCTCCGGGACTTTTTTGCAGCGCTGAGGAAAACCTTTAGACGCGGGACACGTTGGCGGCCTGCAGCCCTTTCGGTCCTTTCACCACTTCGAAGGTGACGCTATCGCCTTCAGCCAGGGATTTGAACCCGTCGCCGGTGATGGCGGAGAAGTGCACGAACACGTCGTCGCCGTTCTCCTGCTCGATGAAACCAAACCCCTTGCTGTCGTTAAACCATTTTACAGTTCCGTTAACCATTTACTTTTACCTTCTCCATGCTTTCTGCTTGTTTTAATTGTCCGGGTCATTCCGGACCTTGGCCACCTTAGCAGCTTGATTGTGACAATGCAAGCTATTTAAAATTTCGTGCTTTTGCCCGGAGCGGCTCCTGCTACGGGGTCAGCGTCACCACGACATCGACGCCGTCGATGGTCAGCGTGGTTACGGCGCCTGCATCGACGATATCGGAGCGGTTGCGCACGAAGATCCTCCGGGTGTTCAGGAACGCAATGGTCTGGGTGACCGTGGTGAAGTTGGTCGGAATGGTGTCGTTGTCACTGATCCCGTACTGCGCCAGGCCCGAATTCGACGAATCCTTGATGCTGATCACGTGCGTCCCGACCGCCCCGTCCACACTGGTGATGGTCGCCATGGCCTGACGAAACGGCGCCGGCTGCAGCACGGTCAACGAAAAGGTCGGCGTATCGATGTAGCGCGTGGTGCTCAAGAAGTCGGCGCTCTGGTCGCCGATGGTGAGCGTGCTCTTGGTCAGCGTCCCCAGGGTGGTTGCGGACTTGTGGGTCACGGTGACCGTGTCGCCGTTTTTCACCGTCCCGGCGCTACTGGTGGCTGCGCCACCGTTGACGGAGTAACTGCTGCCGGTGGCACCGCCCACGCTGATGGGGGAGGTAGCGGCGGTGAGCCCACCGACCGTTATGGCAGCGGAGGTGACATCCACATTCTTGTCGGTGCCGGTCACCGCTTTGAAGGAGAACGGGTCCGGGGAAGTCGGCTGCCTCACGTAGGGGGGGAACCACTCGATATCGCCGCAACCGGCGACGGAAAGGACCAGCAACAAGGGGAGCGTCCGCAAAAGGGCACGGAAGAAAGGGAACTTCATGAGATGCCTCCCTCGGGGAGTATTTGTAAAGTCCGGATAGTACTCAAAGAAGCAGGCATTGACAAGAGGATTAACGAAGCGGACGAGAGCTGTCCCAATTCAGCGAGGAAAGGACTTCCCGCAACGCCGAGAGCTTGTAAGGCTTCTGTACGAAACCGGAAATCCCTGTCCCCGGGAACTTGCGGGAGATCTCGTGCTCGCTGAACCCGCTGGACATGATCACCCTCACCTGCGGGTCGATCAGGTGCAGTTCCCTCAGGCACTGTTCCCCGTCCATCTGCGGCATGGTCAGGTCGAGCAGTACCAGGACGATGTCGTTGCGGCGGCGAAAGATCTCCACCCCCTCCTGCCCGTCGGCGGCCGTCACCACCTGGAACCCCAACTCCCCCAGCATCTCGGTGCCGAGGGCGCGGATGTTGTCTTCATCGTCGATGAGCAGGACGGTGCCGCTCCCCCGCCAGGTCTCCCCCGGCGGGGATTCCGGGTGCTCGAGCCGGGCCGGCGCGTCGCCGGCGGGGAGGAACACCCTGAAGGTGCTCCCCTGCCCCGGTTCGCTCTGGACCCGGATCGCGCCCTGATGGCCACGGACGATGCCGAGCACGGCCGCCATCCCCAGTCCGCGCCCGGTGAACTTGGTGGTGAAGAACGGCTCGAAAATCTTGGCCATGGTGTCGCGGTCCATGCCGCAGCCGGTGTCGGACACCTCCACGTAGACGTAGAGCCCGGGCCGGACCGGATCGGAGAGCCATGCGCGGTCGAGGCGGGACTCGGCGCACTGCTCGCACCCGGTCGAGATGGTGATGATCCCGCTGCGGTCGCCGATCGCCTCGGAGGCGTTGATGACCAGGTTCATCAGCACCTGGCGGATCTGGGTGGCGTCGGCGGTGACGGCAGGCAGGGGACGGCACAGGTTGTAGACGAGCTGGGCCTTCTTCGAGACCGAGACGCTCAGCATGTGCCCCATCTCCTCCACCAGGCGGTTCAGGTCCAGCTCCTCGGTCACGAAATGTCCCTTGCCGGAGTAGGCAAGCATCTGGTGGGCCAGGTCCGAGGCCCTCGCCGCCGCCAGCTCGATCCGGCGCAGGTTTTCGACAACCGGAGCATCGGGGGAAAGCCGCATCAGGGCCAGGTCCGTGTTGCCGACGATGACGGTGAGGATGTTGTTGAAGTCGTGGGCGATGCCCCCTGCCAGCACCCCGAGGCTCTCCAGCTTCTGGGCGTGCAGCATCTGCTTTTCCAGCTTCAGGCGTTCCTCTTCGGCCCTCTTTCTCTGGGTGATGTCGTGGGCGGACCAGATCACCCGGCCGCCGGGCATGGGAGTCACGTTGCCGGTGAACCAGATCTCCTCACCCTCGATGTCGAGACTGTAGTCGACCGCGACGGTCGTTCCGGCGGCGAGGGCCTTGCGGATGGTGGAGACGAAGAAATCTGCGATCTGTTTCGGGAAGAGATCGGGGATTTTCCGCCCCAGCAGCTCGTTGGGCGGGAGATACAGCTTCTTCGTACTGGTGGGGGCGATCTCCAGGTAGCGCCCCTCGGCGTCCAGGACAAGGATGACCTCGGTGAGCGAGGCGAAGATGGAGCGCAGTTTCAACTCCGAGGCATGCAGCGCCTCTTCGGCATGCCTGCGTTCGACCACCTCGTTTTCAAGCCGCGCGTTGGTCTGGGAAAGCTCACGGGTTCTTTCCTCGACCATGCGGCGCAGGATGACGGGCTGCCTGGCCAGCCAGTAGGCCGTCAGGGCGGCGAGGGAACTCAGGATGAGGACCAGTCCCCCCTCGGCAAGGAGCGTCCGCCACTGGTACCACCCTCCCACCGGCTCCACGGAAAGGGTCCATTCGCCGTTGGGGATGACGATCTTCTGGCTCACCGGTCGCGTGAGCTTCCCCCCCTGCTTCCAGAAGACGTCGAGCGTCCCGGTGTCGGGCTTGATCCTGGAAAGACGGAAGTTGAACTCGGCGCTGAGCGTTCGGTGCAACTGCAACGTGTCGAAGAAGGTCTCCAGCCTGATCATGGCTGCGGTGAAGCCCCAGAAACGCTGTTGTCCCTCGCCCCCCTTCACATACACCGGGAGCCTTCCCATGAGCGCCAATCCGCCCTGGACCAGTTCGAAGGGTCCCGCCAGCGTGAGCGAACGGTGGCGCAACGCCTCCATGGCCTCCTTGTTGGCGTTAGCCTGGTCCAGGAGGTTCAGACCGATCGCCTTCTCGTTTCCCTGCAGCGGGTAGATCTCCGAGATGACGCCGCCGGGGACCAGTTGCAGGGCGCTGAGTCCCGGGTAGAGCTCGAGCATCTCCCTGGCCAGTTCCTGGAAGTTGTCTATCTTGCCGTTGCCTTGCCGTATCACGGCGGCCAGGGCGTAAGTCGAGGAAATCGAGCGGTTCAGTTGTTCCTGGATGTCGTGGGCAGCCTTGACGGTGAGACCGATGACCTGCTGGCGGCGGGCGTCCTGGCGCTTGGCCTCGTACAAGAGCATGATCGAGCCGGACAGGAACAGGGCGAGCAGAAAGGCGAGGAGGGCGACACTCCAGACCGGGACGCTATCCGGGCGGGTGGAGTGGGGTACGGCGGAGGAGGTGGTGGGCGCGGGGCCCATGTGCGCATCGTTCATGGCGACTCGCTGTAGCGGCAGTACTGCGAAAGAAGCGGCAACCTCCTGAATAACCGAAACTCCGCAGGAGTGCAAGCCTTTTCAGCGGAAGCCGTTTCAACCCATCCGGTCCAGCAGGCGCAACAGGCCGTCGAGGATGGTCACCGGGTGTGGCGGGCACCCCGGGATGTAGAGGTCGACCGGAAGCAGGCGGTCCACGCCGTCATGGGCGGCGGGGGAGCCTATGAAGGGGCCGCCGTTGATGGCGCAGGCGCCGCAGGCGACGACGAGCTTCGGGGCGGGGATGGCCCGGTAGGTCTGCAAAAGCGCCTCGCGCATGTTTTCGGTGACCGGGCCGGTGACCCAGAGGGCGTCGGCGTGACGCGGGCTGGCGACGAACTGCAGCCCGAAGCGCCCTATGTCCCAGCCGATGGTGGAGAGGACGTTGCTGTCGGCCTCGCAGGCGTTGCAGCCGCCGGCGACTACCGAGCGGAACTTGAGCGAGCGGCCGAAAAGGGCCAGCATCTTCCGGTCCAGGGCCTGCGCCAGCCTGCGCTCCTCCCCAGCCCGCACTACCAGGTCTTCGCGGGAGTTGACGGCCAGGCGCGCGTCGTTGCTGTAGGAGATGGCACCGCTCGGGCAGGCGTCGGTGCACCCGGCACAGAACAGGCACTTGCCGAGGTCGACGGCGAGCCCGTTTTCACACCCCACCGCTCCCACCGGACAGGCGTCGGCACAGAGACGGCAGTCCGGGGGGCACAGGGAGCTCTTCAGCTCAGGATAGCCGCGGAAGCGCTCCGGCAGCGGCAGCGGCTGTTTCGGGTACGCCATGGTGCGATGCCCCTGCTTGATGCGGGCGAGTATGGCCTTGATCATGATGCGACTCCTGTCTTTACACCAACAGTTACGATTCCCCCTCCCCTCGCGGGAGGGGGAGTTGAAATCGGCCCAGCCTCCTAGGGGATTCTGTGCACTAGAGGTCGAACCCGCAGTAGGAAAGGTTGAAGCTCTTGTTGCACAGCGGGAAGTCGGAGATCTGCCCCCCACGGAGCGCCAGGGCGAGACCGGTCCAGTTGTGGAAGGAGGGATCGGTCACCTTGTAGCGCTGGAAGTGGCCGCGCGCGTCGGTCAGCGCCACGTGGCAGACCTCGCCGCGCCACCCTTCGGTGAGCGCCACGGCCAGCTGTTCCCCCGCCACCTCGCGCACGGGATTCGCGACGGCAACGCCGGGAAGCTGGGAGAGCTGCTCCTCGATGAAATCGAGCGACTTCTCGATCTCCAGCCAGCGCACCAGGGTCCTCGCGTAGACGTCTCCGCTTTTCGCCGTCTCCACCGGGATCTGGCTCATGCTGTAGATGCCGAAGGGGTGGTCGCGCCGGATGTCACGGTTCAGGCCGCTGGCGCGGGCGGCGGGGCCGACGAGCCCCAGCTCGATGGCCGTCTGCTCGCTCACCACGCCGGTCCCCTCGAGCCTCGCCAGTACCGACGGCGTGTCCCAGAGGAGATCGACCGCGTTCTGCACCTCCTCGCGGGCCACCTTGATGCGGTCGGAGAGCTGGCGGGCGCCGTCGGCGCCGAGATCGAAGCGGACCCCGCCGGGGAGGACCAGGTCGCGGCCGAAGCGGCTGCCGCAGATCCCCGCGGTCATGTTGAGGAAGTCGCCGCGGATCCTGCCGCAAAAGGAAGCGGTGGGAAGATAGCCCACGTCCCCCGCGATGGCGCCCAGGTCGCCGGTGTGGTTGGCAAGCCGCTCCAGCTCCAGCGCGATGCCGCGCACCGCCTGGGCCCTGGCGGGCACCCGCGTCTCGGAGAGCGCCTCGACGATCATGGCGTAAGCGGTGCCGTGGCCGATAGTGGTGTCGCCCGCCACGGTCTCCATGAGCTTGCGCATCCGCTCGCCCGGGCGCCCCTGCATCATGCGCTCGACGCCGCGGTGCTGGTACCCCAGCGAGATCTCCAGGTGCATCACCTCCTCGCCGAAGCACTGGAAGCGGAAATGCCCCGGCTCGATGATGCCGGCATGCACCGGGCCGACGGCTACCTCGTGCACCTCCTCGCCTTCCACCCGGTAAAAGTCCATCACGCCGATGGTCGGCGGGGGCTCCGGGGTATCCCCGGGAAGGGAGCCGAGTGCCGGGGCGAAGCGGACCGGCTTGGGCCAGGGGTGCCCCTCCAGGTTCAGGTAGAACTGCTCGGCGATCTCGCGCTCGAAGAGGTGCAGCTGCGGCGCCTGGGGCACCAGCGAGTAGAAGCTCTTGCCGGTGATCAGGGTACTCATGACACCGATGGTGGCGTGGCTTTTAAAGGAGAGGAGGCAGAACAGGCGCACGCCGTCCTCCTCCTGCATGCCGAAGTAGGAGACCACGCGCCACCCGCCGGCCAGGGCGGAAAGAAGCGCCTGGGCGAAGCGCTCCGGCGCGTGCTGCGGGATCTCGCGGCGCGACAGGACGCCGCCGTTTTGGGTGAAGACCATGGCGGGACTCATGCCTCACCTCCCAAAAGCTGCGCCGCCTCGTGCAAGAGATCCTGCAGCGGCGACGGGATCCACAGCCCCAGCACCAGCACCAGCCCCATCAGCAGCAGGGGGGGGACGACGGTGGGTACGGCATCGCGGTACCGGGTCCGCTCCAGGTCCGGCGGCAGCTCGCCCAGGACCACCGGGAGCACGGTGGAGGCCATACCGATGAAGATGAGCGCCAGGAACAGCAGGAACAGCGCACCGGTCCAGTGGTTCCCCTGCCCGAAAGCGGAGGAGACGATCAGGAATTCGCTGACGAAGGGGGCGAAGGGAGGCGACCCGGTGATGGCGAGGAACGCGGCGAGAAAGAGCGCCGCGGACCAGGGGGTGCGCCGCAGGGCGCCGCGCACGAACTGGGTGCTCTTGGAGTTGAAGGCGCGGTGGATGTTGCCGCAGGAGAGAAAGAGCACCCCCTTGGTGAGGGAGTTGTTGATCATGTGCAAAAGCCCCGCGAAGAGCGCCCCCTTCCCCAGCCCCAGCGCCACCGCGATGATGCCGACGTGCTCGACGCTCGAGTAGGCGAGCATCCGCTTGAAGTCGCTTTGGCGCGCCATGAACACGGCGGCGAAGGCCATGGAGACGAGCCCCATGGTCAGGAGCACCTGCTGGAAAAGCGCCCCTTCGGTCGAGGCGACCGCGACCTGGTAGACGCGCAACAGCGCAAGAAGGGCGCAGTTCACCAGCCCGCCGGCAAGCAGCGCCCCCACGAGCCCCGGGGCCTCGCCGTAGGCGTCCGGCTTCCAGGTGTGCAGGGGAGCGAGCCCCATCTTGGAGCCGAAGCCGACCAGCAGGAAGATGAAAGCGGCGTGGCGCCACCCCGGGTGCAGCGCGGCCGCGTCCCGGATCAGGGTCGGGAGAAGGAGGCTCACCTCCTGCTTGGCGACGATGGTGGAGTAGGCGAGGAAGAACAGCCCCAAAAGCGCGATGGCGATACCGACCGAGCAGATGAGGAGGTATTTCCAGGTGGCCTCGATGGAGCGGGCGTTGTGGTTGAAGTAGATGAGCGGCGCCATGGTCAGGGTGGTCGCCTCCAGCGCGATCCACAAAAGCCCCAGGTGCTGCGAGATGACCACCAGCGAGGTCGCGGAGAGACAGACCAGCAGCGAGGCGCACAGGATACGGTTCGGACGCTTCAACCGGTAGCTCAGGTAGCCGACCGCATACAGGGAGCAGATGGTGAAGAGCACGCTGTTGGCCATGAGCACCAGCTTGCCCAGGGGATCGAGCCAGATCCATCCCGCCGGGGACGGGGGCGGCGTGTGCACCAGGAGCGCGGCACTCACCCCGAGCTGCGCAAGCGAGAAAACGGGGAGCACCCAGACGCGCCGGCGGTTGTCCGGTACAAGCCAGGAGAGCGCGGCGCCGAGAAGCGGAAGCAGGACCAGGGCCCACATCATGTCGCTATTCCTCCCTCAGCGCGGAGAGTCTCGAGGTGTCGATGCTCGAGAACTCGCGGCTGATGTGGTTGATGACGATGCCCATCACGAAGATGCCGACCAGGAGGTCGAGGAGCGCCCCCGCCTCCACCATGACCGGCATGGCGTCGGCCAGGAGCAGACCGAACAGGAAGATGCCGTTTTCCATGAGGAGATACCCCAGCACCTGCGAGATCGCCTTGCGCCGCCCCATGAGCACCAGGAAGCCGCTCATGAGGGTCGCGGCGGCGGCGGGCACGATCAGGAGCCCCTCGTGCTCCGGAGAAAGCGGGAGCTTCGCCGCGAAGATGAAGGCGAGCGAGGTGAAGAGCGCCCCCAGCACCAGCGAGGGGATGTAGCCGATGAAGGGGGAGAACTCGCGCTCGATCTCCGCCTTCTTGATGGCGCGGATGATCAGGATCGGGATCAACCCTCCCTTGACCAGGATGATGCTCACCACGATGAAGCTGACGTGCCAGGAGAAGGGATGCACCAGCGCCGGGAGCGTCCCGAGCAGCACCCCCTGCACCGCGACGCAGCGCACCGAGAAGGCGAGGCGGCTGGTGCCCAGGACGGCGAAGTTGATCAAAAGGCAGAGAACCAGCAGCTGGTCGGCCAGGGAATTCATAGGGTCACCTCACAACCAGGACCAGGGAGAATGCGGTCAGGATCAAGGCCGCCACCAGAAGCTGCGGCACGCGGATCAGCCTCAGACGCGCCATCACCGATTCCACCACCCCGATGGCGACGGCAAGGAGCAGCATTCCGGCCGCGAACACCACCCAGTCGAGGTAGGCGTTGCCCGAGGCGAAGGGGAGCGCGATGTTCACGAAGAGCGCCCCTAAGAGGTAGAGCTTCAACGCGGCGCCGTAGAGGACGCAGCAGAAATAGGGGCCGCTGTGGTCCAGCACCATCACCTCGTGGATCATGGTGAGCTCTAAGTGGGTGTTGGGGTCGTCGAAGGGAATGCGGCAGTTCTCCGCCAAGAGCACCACGAAGAGGCCGGCCAGCAGCAGGATAAGCGAAGCGCCGGTCCCCATCCAGACCGGGAGCGTTACGTGCTGCAGCATGGGGGTAAGGCTCATGGTCCCGGAGAGCCTGGTCAGGGTGATCAGGGCGAAGAAGAGCGTCGGTTCGGCGAGGCAGGAGAAGCTCACCTCGCGGGCCGCCCCCATCCCCTCGAAGCTGGAGGCGGTGTCGAGCGCCGCCGTGGTGGTGAAGAATCGTCCCAGCGCGAAGAGGTAGGCGAAGAGGATCATGTCCCCCTCGAACGAGATCGGTGCCGGGTGCTTGCCCAGCGGCACCAGGAGCGCGGCGAAGAGCGTGGCGGCGAGCGTGACCACCGGCCCGGCCCGGAAGATCCAAGTGGTGCTGTCGGAGAGGACGATCCCCTTTTTCATGAGCCGCCCCATGTCGTAGTAGGGCTGCAGGAAGGGAGCGCCCACCCGTCCGGCGAAGGCCGCCTTGGTCTTGCCGATCACCCCCAGCAGCAGCGGCGGCATGGCCAGCACCAGCACCACGTGGAAGATTGTGTCGATCATGTCCAACTCCTATTGAGTAAGACTCCTGGAGAATCGTTTACTGCAGCCGTTGAGCGCTCTCGTGACCCGGCCCCTTCCACCCGAAAGGCACCAGGTCCCCTCCCCCGGAGGGGGAGGGCTAGGGAGGGGGATAACCACCATCTGATCCCCCCTCCCGACCTCCCCCCTCCGGGGGGAGGAGTTACCGCGCAAACGGCTGTCTCAAACTCTAATGCACCCACAAAAGGAGCAACATCAACGTCACGAAGATATAGAGAATATAGATCTGCACCTCGCCGTGCTGCAGCCTCCTCACGAAGGCGCAGCCGATGCCGAGGACGTTCAGCACCGGCAGCACCACCCGGTGCAGCAGGGTTTCCTCGGGGTGATAGCTCAACCGTACCGCTGCCGGGGTAAGGCCGGCCACCTGCCCCACCGTGATCCGGGTACGGATCAACGAGCCTGAAAGCGAGGAGAAGAACGCGCCGAACGAACTCCCGGTGTACTGGATGCGCGGGGAGGGACGGAGGTAGCCGCAGCCCCAGGTGGGGGCGGATACCGCACTGCCGCCGGTCTTCGCCTTCAGGAACAGGTACAGGATCGCCGCCAGGCAGATGACGCTTACCCCCGCCAGCGCGAACCAGACCGGTGCGATGGGGAGCACGGCTGCGCGGGCCAGGCCAGGGGCGAGGACCCGCATGGCGGGCTGCACCAGGGCAAGGAAGAGTTGCGGGAAAAGTCCGCCGGTGAGGGCGAGGCAGGCGAGCAGGGCGATGGGGGCAAGCATGGTGCCGGTCGCCTCGTGGGCCTCGGCTGCGGCAGCCGTGCGCGGCTCACCCAAAAAGGCGATGCCGTAGAGTTTCACGAAGGAGATCACCGCGACGCCCCCCACCAGTGCCAGCACCGGCGCGCCGAGGGCGACGAAGGGCTGGCCGGCACGGGCCTCGCCGAAGAAGCCAAGGTAGAGAAGCATTTCGCTGGCGAAACCATTGAAGGGGGGGAGGCCGCAGATGGCGACGGCGCCGCACAGGGTGAAGAAGGCGGTGTAAGGCAGCCGGCGCGCCAGCCCCCCCATCCGGTCCAGGTCGCGGGTACCGGTGGCGTGCATGACGCTTCCGGCACAGAAGAAGAGCAGCGGCTTGAAGATGACGTGGTTCAGCACGTGGAAGAGCGCGCCGGCAAGCCCCAGGAAGGCGAGCCGCTGGTTGCCGGTCCCATCCCCTAAGAGGAACATCCCGATACCGGCGCTGATGATGCCGAGGTTCTCAATGCTGCTGTAGGCCAAAAGGCGCTTGATGTCCTTCTGTGCCGAGGCGACACAGATCCCCATCACGGCCGAGCCAAGCCCCGCCACGGTGAGCACCCCGCCCCACCAGAGCGGGCGCTCCGTAAAGAACGAGATCACGCGCAGGATGCCGTAGATCCCGATCTTCAGCATGACGCCGGAGAGGAGCGCCGAGACGTGACTCGGGGCGTTGGCGTGGGCAGAGGGGAGCCACAGGTGCAGCGGCATGATGCCCGCCTTCGATCCGAAGCCGGCCAGGACGAGCCAAAACAGCGTCGCAGCAAGCCCCGCGCCGACGGCAAGCGAGCCGGCCGCGGGAAATCCGAAGCTGCCGGTGATCATGAACAGCGAGGCGAACAGGACCAGGAGCGCCGCGCCGCCGAGATGGCTCGCCACCAGGTAGACCGTACCGGCACCGCGGACCTCACCTTCACGGTGCTCAGCGACCAGCAGGAAATAGCCGGAAAGGGCCATGATCTCCCACGCCATCACGAACAGGGCGCCGTTGCGGGACACCACCACCAGCGCCATCGCGCAGGCCAGCAAACCGTAAAAAAAGGTGACGCTTCTTTGGGAGCTGTGCGAGGCGGCGGGCCAGTAACCAAGGGCGTAGAGGGAGCCGGCGGGGAAGATCAGAAAGATGGGGATCAGAAAGAATAGAGAGAGAGGGTCGAGGGCGACTTCGCAGGGGCCGAAAGGGAGGTTCCAGTTCAGGAGGAAGCTTGCTTCTCCACCACCTATCAGCAGGTAGAGAAGAGACGGAAGCGCGAGGAGAGAGCTGGTCAGCGCGGCTACCGAGGCCAGCCGTTGTCCGAGTGTCCCGTCTCGCAACACAAGACCGGGAAGCCCCGAACAGCCGGCTAGAGCTATTGAGCAAAGGACCAGGATAGCCGGGTCCCGCATCATGTCAAAAAACAACATAACCCACCCTTTCGAACCAGGAACGGATCGTCAATCTGCCCATCGAGTTTCAACCTTCCGCGCAACCGGGAATGCCGGCGGTGCGGAAGGGGAGCAAGGCTGCCAGAACTGCCGCTTTTCCCTTCAACTGCAGCGACTGGGTGTCGATACGGTATACAAGGGCGACAGGGACCTCACCATACTCCCTGAAAATCGATTTGTCAAAAAAAGATTTCTAATCTGTTTGGCAAGGCCGATAAAACAACAATACTGGCGAAGTTGCTTGTTTTCAAGCGGTCTGCCGTTATCATTAAACACGAGTTTCGTTTTTGTTTCGAACATTGTTATAGGAACATCGACGGCCCGGAGTTTTTGCCCGGCGCTGTCGGAAACCGTTACGACTGCATCAAAGGAGGGAACCTGTGAAGAGTCATGTTTGGCGCCCGCTGGTCGTGGTGCTGGCGGTGATCGCCCTGGTGCTGGTGGCGCGCGAAGTGCTGGTCCCGGCCGATTTCGGGATCGGCGCCAGGGGGTACATGTACGGCTGGCATCGCGCCGGCAACGAGCAGCAGTGGAAGGACGTGAAGGTGAAGTACAAGACCGCCGCCTTCTGCAAGGATTGCCATCCCGACAAGTATGACGAGATGAAGGAATCGCCGCACCGCAACATCAACTGCGAGAACTGCCACGGCCCCGCCCTCAACCATCCGGACGATCCCAAGTCGTTGACCATCGACCGTAGCCGCGAGCTCTGTGCCCGCTGCCACACCCGCCTCCCCTACCCCAACAGCGGACGCGGCGTGATGAAGGGGATCGACCCCAAGACCCACAACGTCGGACTGGACTGCGTCACCTGCCACTGGCCGCACGATCCCAGGAAGGAGGGGCACAAGAGATGATTTCGAGACGATCCTTCTGCAAGAAATCCCTGCTCATCGCCGGGGGGCTGGCGATTCCCCTCTCCTGCCTGGAACTCTTCGACCCGAAACGGCTTCTCGCCGAGAAGGACGAGAAAGGGGCGCGCTGGGTCTTCCTGGTCGACACCCGCAAATGCGTGGGGTGCGGCTTCTGCGTCAAGGGGTGCAAGGTGGAGAACGAAGTGCCTTACGACGCCAACGTGACCCGCACCTGGGTGGAGCGCTACGTGGTGACCAAGGACGGCAAGACCCACATCGACTCCCCCAAGGGGGCACGCGACGGCTTCCCCAACAAGGGGATCGACATCGGCCATGGCAAGTTGGAGGAGATCAAGGACGAGGACATCGAAAAGGCGTTCTTCGTGCCCAAGCTCTGCAACCAGTGCGACAACCCGCCCTGCGTCCAGGTCTGTCCGGTGGGGGCCACCTACCAGACCGCGGACGGCGTGGTGCTGGTGGACCGGAAGTGGTGCATCGGCTGCGGCTACTGCATCATGGGGTGCCCCTATGGCGTGCGCTTCTTCCATCCCGTCTTCCACGTCGCGGAGAAGTGCAACTTCTGCTACCACCGCATCACCAAGGGGATGCAGACCGCCTGCGTCGACAGCTGTGCCTTCGGGGCGCGCCGGGTAGGAAACCTCAGGGACCCCGAGGACCCGGTGACCAAAGTCATCATGACCGAGCGGGTCAACGTGCTCAAGGAAGAGTACGGCACCAAGCCGCAGGTCTTCTACCTCGGCCTTTCCAAGGAGGTGAAATAGCCATGGTGCACGGAGAAGCCTGGACCATAAAGGAGTTTTTCACCTACCCCAACGAGTACATCTACTGGACCATCCAGATCGTCATGTACCCGTTCATGACCGGCCTCGTCGCCGGCGCCTTCGTACTCTCCTCGCTGTACCACGTCTTCGGCGTGAAGCAGTTGAAGGGGATCGCGCGGTTCTCGCTGGTGTTTTCCTTCGCGCTGCTGCCGGTCGCCATGCTCCCCCTTTTGATGCACCTGCAGCAGCCGCTGCGCGGTATCGAGGTGATGCTGACGCCGCACTTCACCTCCGCCATCGCCGCCTTCGGCATCGTGTTCAGCACCTACGGCATGATCGTCGCCTCCGAGCTCTGGTTCGTGTTTCGCAAGCACTTCGTGGAGACGGCGCTTGCGCTCAAGGCGATAGAGGGACGGACCGTACTGCAACAGGGGCAGTATCTGTTGTTCAGCATCCTGACACTTGGGGCCTGGGACATCTCCCACGATGCGCTCGAGGCGGACGAGCGGGCGGTCAAGAAGCTTGCCGCCGCCGGTATCCCGGTTGCCTGCTTCCTGCACGGCTACGCCGGGTTCATCTTCGGCTCCGTCAAGGCGAACGCGCTTTGGATGACGCCGCTCATGCCGGTCATCTTCATCTGTTCCGCGGTCGTTTCCGGCATCGCCCTGTGCATCCTGACCTACATCCTCACCATGGAGATACGAAAGCAGCTGTCACGTCGGCGCAGGCTCGCCCACCCCGAGCTCCCCTCCATGGACGAGTTGAAGAGCGCGGAAGCCCACGTCGTGGCCATGACCTCGCGCTACCTGCTCATGTTCATGGTGGCGGCCATCACGCTGGAGCTTTTGGACCTGATATTCAGGGGTTATACGGCGGTAAAGTCGTGGGACATCCTGAGGAGCGTCATCTATGAGCGGGACTTCGTGAACATCTTCGTGGTGCAGTACGGGCTGGGGAACCTGGTGCCGTTCGTCCTGTTCCTGATTCCGGGGTTGACCATACGGCGGGCAGCGGTGGGGACCGTGCTGGTGCTTTTGGGCGTCTTCATGATGCGCTGGAACGTCGTCATCGGCGGGCAGGCGTTCTCGTCGTCCTTCTCAGGGTTCATGCACTACGTCCTGCCGCTGTGGCCGGACAGCATGGAAACGCTGAAGGAGGGGCTGGTGGGCGCCCTCATCGTCGCCGGGGTGCCGTTCTGCCTGTTCTACCTGCTGAACAAGGTGATGCCGGTGTTCAAGGAAACACATTGAAAAGGCGAAGGACGTTCTACGTTCTACGTTCTACGTTCTACGTTCTACGTTCTAAGTTCTACGTTCTACGTTCTAAGTTCTAAGTTCTACGTTGCCGCCCCTCGCCCTCCGGGCATGTCCACCGTAGCCTAGGCGCAGGTGGAAGAGAGGCGGGGGTGAAGGGTAACAGGCGTTACAAAAACAGAGGCGGGCGAATAATTATTCGCCCGCTTTTCTTCGCATTCGCCCGCCTTTCTTTTCACGAAGCTACTGCCCGCTGGTAATGGCAAGCAGCAACACCAGCGTCACGAAGGTGTAAAAGATGTAGATATTCAACTTGCCATGCTGCAGACGCCGTACCGGCTGCGCTTTTTCGAACAGGTACTCGAGAAACGGAAGGTACCCTTTCTCCAGCACCGTCTCCGGAACGTGACTCTCGTGGCTCGAGTGCCCCGGGAAAAGCCCCTGCACCTCGGTGCGGTGCCGCACGGGACGGAGCAGCAGCGCGAACCATCCCACCAGGATGGCGCCGAAGGAGGAGGCCGTGTACTGCATCCGGGGCGCGGGCCTCAGGTAGCCGCAGCCCCAGGTGGGAGCGACCGGAACCGGCAACATGGCGGCACGCCTGGCAAAGAAAACCCAGAGCAGGACCAGCAGCAGAAGCAGCCCCACCCCCAGAATCGAAATCCATCCGAAGGGAACCAGCCCCGCGACCCCTTGCTGCAACGCCAGCGCTCCGCCGTACTCGCGCAGGGCGCCATTCAAGACGGGAACGAAGAGCCCCGGCGCCAACCCGATCAGCACGCAGCACCCCGCCAGGATCCCCATGGGAACCAGCATCCCGACACCCGCCTCGTGTGCTCCTTCATGCACCCTCGAGCGCGGCAGCCCCAGGAAAACGACCCCGTACACCTTCACGAAGCAGGCAACCGCCAGCCCACCCACCAGCGCCAGCACCGGCGCGGCCAGTGCGGGGAGCGACGGTCCCAGGCCGACCGCTGCGCCGATCGAGTTGAACGCGCCCAGGTAGATCATCAACTCGCTGACGAACCCGTTCAAAGGGGGAAGGCCGCAGATGGCGACCGCTCCCACCAGGAAAAGCAGCGCCGTCCTGGGCAGCCGGCGCGCCACGCCTCCCATGAGATCGATCTCCCTGGTACCGGTGGCATGAATGACCGAACCGGCCGAAAGAAAGAGCAGCGCCTTGAACAGGGCGTGGTTCACGACGTGCAAGAGCGCGCCCGCCGCGCCCAGAGCGACCAGCGCCTCCCACCCCTGGTTCGCGCCGATGAGCGCCATGCCCAGTCCGATCAGGATGATGCCGATGTTCTCGATGCTGTGGTAGGCCAGAAGCCGCTTTAGGTCGTGCTGTCCGATGGCGTAGGCGACCCCGAGCACGGCCGAGATGCAGCCCAACACGAGGACCAGGGCGCCCCACCATAGCGGCGGATCAGCAAAGGCGGAGAAGACGCGCATCATCCCGTAGATGCCGGTTTTCAACACCACGCCGGAAAGGATGGCAGAAACGTGGCTGGGGGCGTTGGCGTGCGCCGAGGGGAGCCAGATGTGCAGCGGCATCACCCCGGCTTTCATGCTGAAGCCGAACAGGGCGGTCAGAAAGACGGCGGTGGCCAAGGGACCTGCAGCAGTAAGAGAGCCGGGCGCCGGGAAGATGTAGGCGCCGGTGGCGGCGTTGAGGAGCGAGAAGGTGGCAAAGAGCGCCAGGGCGCCCAGGTGGGCCGTGATCAGGTAGAGTACCCCCGCCTCGCGCACCTCGTGCTTTTCGTCCTCGGTAGTAAGGGCGAAGTAGGCGGCCAGGGCCATTACCTCCCATCCCATTAGGAAGAGCATGGTGCTTTTGGCCAGCAGCACGACGGTGAGGGCCGCGGACAGCAGTCCCAGGAAGAAGGCGAGCTTGCCGCCGTGCTCCATGTGGCGTGCCACCGGCCAGTAGCCGGCACCGTAGACGGCGCAGCAGCCGGTGACGATGAAGATGGGGAGCAGAAACAGTGCGGAAAGGGCATCGACCCCGACCTCCAGCCCCCCGAAGGGAAGGCCGGACGGGAGCAGCCAGGTTCCGGCGGTGGGAGAGAAGACGGCGCAGAGGGCACCGGCACAGCCGATCAGCGACGCTGCCGCCATGAGGGCGGCTCCCGCGCGCTGGGCGAGGTCCGACCCCTTGCGCCAAAGCAGCGGCAGCCCGGACACGGCTTGGCAGCAAACGGCGAGCAACAACAGTCCAAGAGAAGTCGCAGGCTCGCCGGAGAAGGTCATGATCAGCTCCTCTTGCCGCGCTCGCAGCGTCGGGCGGCCTCCATGATGGTCGTGGGATGACAGGCGTTGAGGGTGCCCCGGAACTCCCGGTCGTGCAGGGCGTAGGCGAGCCGGGACAGAAGGTGCAGGTGGACCTTCACGGTGGGGCTGGTGATGAGAAACAGGATGCGCACCGGGATGCCGTCGAGAGCCCCGAAGTCGATCGGGTGCTCCAGGAAGCAGAGGGATACCGCGGGCTTCGGTTTGGTCTGCAGCAGGATGGGGTTGCGGACGTGGGGAATGGCGATGCCGTCGCCGACGGCGGTGGTGCCCAGCGCCTCGCGGGCCAGGAGCACCTGGAGCAGGAACTCGGGGTCCACCTGCGGCGGGAGCTGCATCAGGTTCACCACGTTGCGCAGCACGGAGAGCTTGTCGTCTCCGGGCACGCCGCAGTGAATCCCGCCGGCCTCCAGCGCCTGGGCCAGGGAAGGAAGGTCGAGGTCCGCCTGCACCGCCTCGAACAGCTCGGGGGGCACCTTGATGCCGTGCTCGGTGGCCCACTCGAGGAGGTCGACCCGGTTGATCTGGTAGATGCCGTGCACCAGCGTGGCGGGGAGCTTTTCCTTCTTGATCCACTTGAGGACCGTGCTCTCGTCCTGGTGCAGCAGCGCGGCCACTTCTGAAGCCTTCATCAACATCGACAGTTACCCCCATTGCAGAACAGGAAAAGGTATAGCACCGTTAAGATGAAGATGCAACGTCGTTAATGTCGAAAAAGCGAATCTTCCCGGCCGGTTGGCGGCCCGAATCGGCAGAAAAGACACCGTCATGACTACAAGCGAATCTTTGTCGCCTCGCCCAGAGGAAACAGCCCATACCGAAGCTCTACCGTTGCCCCCACGTCCTCCCCTTTGCGAAGGGGAGACAGAGGGGATTTGCCTTGTGCTTATCCCCCTGTCCTTTGCGGATGCCTGGCTAAACTGCAAATCCCCCCTGTCCCCCCTTCGTTAAAGGGGGGGAACGCCGATTCACGTGCAGCATCGGGAACGCGGATCACGTTCAACGTTTGGTGGGCAACATACTCTGCAGGTCCCGGTGAAATGAAAAAGCCCCCGGATCGCTCCGGGGGCTTTTTGTTGCCACTGTTATTTCTTGGCGTGCTTCTCGCCGCCGGGGACGTCCTGGCCGCCTGCCGCATGGCAGTCGCTGCAGTTCGCCTTGTAGAGCTCGTCGCCGATGTCGACCGGGTGGACGAACTGTTTCACCGGTGCGCTGGTCGCAGGGATGTTCTCCTGCTTCTGCCCCAGCACGGTGTGGCACATGTTGCAGTCCTTGGAAATCACCTTGCCGGCCGCGGTCTTATGCTTGCCGTCGTGGCAGCGGAAGCATCCCGGGCTGTAGAAGTGCCCGATGTGGTTCGGATAGGTGTTCCAGGTGATCTTCATCGCGGGGAAGAAGTTCCTGTTGTAGATGTCCTGCACCACGGTCACGGCGTGGGCGAGTTCCTTCGCCTTGTCCTTGGCCACCTGCGGATAATTCTTGTTGTAGTACTCGGGGAGTTCCTTGGCGATGGTCGCCTTGGCCTCTTCCTTGTTCTTGTACGGCCTGGTCAGGATCTCCACCGCGGCCTTCTTCAGGTACGGCAGGCCGAGATCGATGCGCTTGGCGGCGAAGGCCTCGTCCATCTCCACAGCCGGGGAGCGGTACACGTGCGCCGGACGGTTGTGGCAGTCCAGGCAGTCCATGACCCGCTTCTGCGCCTTGGCCACGTCGTCCTTGGAGAGCGGCTTCTCGGTATCCATATACTCGGTCACGGACCCGTCCTTCTCCTTGACGGCGATGTACGGGATGCTCGAGCGCTGCCTGTCGAGAGCGATGTAGGAGACCTCCTGGCCGATGTGCCAGTGGATGCCCCTGTGGTGCTCGCTCTTCGGGGTCCCGCCGATGTTGATCAGCATGTTGATCTCGCGCGGGGTGTTCTCCTCGTTGGGAGCGTAGTGGTAGAACACCTTCTGGCGCCCGGCGTAGAACTTCTCGGGCCAATGGCAGTGCTCACAGGTATCACGCGCCGGACGGAGGTTGTCGATCGGGGTTTCGATGGTCTCCGGGTAGGTGTGGAACGCTACCGCGTAGAGCTGCCTCATGCCGGAGATCTTGGCCTTGACGTACCAGGCGGCGCCGGGGCCCACGTGGCACTCGACGCATTTCACCTTGGCGTGCGGGGAGTTGGCCCACGCCACGTGCTCGGGCTCCATGACTTGGTGGCAGAGCTCACCGCAGAAGGTGGTCGACTCGGTGAACTCGTACCCTTTCAGGGAGGCCACGGAGACGATGAGCACGAAGCCGATGCTGGCGACGACGAAGAAGAGAAACAGATGGCGCTTGTGCGCGTCGTTGAAGTCCACCCGCGGGAACGGGGGGATGTCCTCGTCGGGGTGCCTGCGCCTCTTTTCCCGTACCACGTACGCGCCCAGCGGGACCAGGATGAGGCCCACGATAAGCATGCCCGGGAAGAGGAAGTAGGTCATCAGGCCGAGGTAGGGCTTCTCAACGCCGGTGATCCCCTCGTAGGAGAGGAAGCCGATGATCAGGCCCGTCGCGGTGACGGCCAGGATCATGCCGACCAGACTGATCAGGTTCCAGGCGTAGCCGGCATACTTTCTAAGTGCCATAGTGTTCGTCTCCTTGCGTGTTTACGTATGGTTACAGAAAAATAGGGCAGAACCTTACTATCCGACATGACTTATGTCAAAAAAAACTATGTTAATGTATACGCGATATTTTAAAACGGCTATCTACGAAAAACCCGCAGAAAAAACTGGAGAATTGAAGTGACCACTGAAGCCAGCGATCCAGAATTAAAAAACAATGTTATACTATCAAACAAACTTATACGATGCAAGCGATTACTCATGAGGAGCCCCGGGAGGCGTTATCCTCCCATCACGAGTCGTAGCCGAACTCCTTGAGCATGCGGCTGTTGTCGCTCCACTCGCCACTCACCCGCACGAACAGCTCCAGGAAAACCTTGGTGTCCAAGAGCCGCTCGATCTCCTGGCGCGCCTGGGAACCTATCTTCTTGAGCATGTCGCCCTTGCGGCCGATGATGATCCCCTTCTGGGAGTCGCGCTCCACATTGATGGTGGCCTGGATCGCCACCACCCCGGTTTCCCGCTCCTTGAAGCTGTCCACCACCACCGCCGTCGAATAGGGAACCTCGTCGCGGGTCAGCCGGAAGATCTTCTCGCGGATGATCTCGGCCACGATAAAGCGCTCCGGCACGTCGGTCAGGATGTCGTCCGGAAAATAGCAGGGCCCCTCGGGCAAGAGCCCGTGCACCAGTTGCACCAGTTGCTCGACGCCGTCGCCGGAAGCGGCGGACACCGGGATGATCTCCTTGAAGGGGTAGGTCTCCCCGTAGGCCGCCATGCGCCCCAGCAGATCCCCCTTCGGTATCAGGTCGATCTTGTTCAGCACCAGGATCACCGGGGCCTCGACGCCGGAGAGGACCTCCTTGATCATGCCCGCCTCTTTCTCGGGATCGAAGGCGCCGTCGACCAGGAACAGGATCAGGTCCACGCCCTGCACCGAGGAGAGCGCCTCCTCGACCATGAACTTGTTGAGGCGGGTCTTGGCGCGGTGGATGCCCGGGGTGTCGAGGAAAACGATCTGCCCCCCCGGCACGTTGTGGATCCCCTTGATCTGGTTGCGGGTGGTCTGCGGCTTGTCCGAGGTGATCATCAGCTTCTCACCGAGGATGCGGTTCAACAACGTGGATTTACCGACGTTCGGCCGCCCCACGATGGAGACGAAACCGGAACGGAATATCTTATCAGACATCTACATGCCCTCCTGGCTCTTGTTGCGGTAGTCAAAGCGTTACAACATACGGGAATTGATTCGGCAAGGAAAGCGTTCTTTGCATCCGCACCGGTGTAAGGCGCACCGACACAGTATACCTCGAACAGGCGTTCTGCCTAGTGGCGGGAATGAGGCTCGAAGAGTCGGGCGTGCCGCCTGAGCTCGTCCCAGGTGAGGGAGATGACGTCGGGGGCGAGGTCGTGCTCCTCGCTCACGGAAGCCGTCACGCCGTAGCGTGCCGCCAGCCGGTGGAGGTTTGCCCTTCTCTGCCCGACGAGGTCGGAAACCCTGCCGGGAGGAGCGCCAAAGCTGACCCGGCTTCCGGCGGGAACCCCGTCGAGCAGGTCGCACATGCGGTCGAAGCAGAGTTCGGACTCGACCAGCTGTCCGAAGGCTGGATGGTAGGGACCGGCCAGCACCACCCCGGGCGAGTCGAGCTCGGAGGTGGGCTGCAGCCCGAAGCGGATCACCGGGATGCCTGCCCGCCCGGCCGCCTCCAACATCTCCTTGCACAGGGTCACCGCCTGCGGCAGGTCGAGGGGCCGGTAGCTTCCCTCGCGGTAGCGCCGCGCCAGTTCGGTCCCCTCGATCACCAGGGTGGGGTAGATGCGCAGAAAGGCAGGTTTCAGATCGAGGGCCCGCCGCAGCGAAGCGAGCGCGCGCTGCGGCGTATCGCCGGGGAGTCCCGGCATGAGCTGGATGCCGACCTCGATGCCAGCCTCCTTGAGGACCGCCACCGACCGCTCCACCTCGTCTGCCCCATGGCCGCGCCCGGACAGCTCGAGCACCTCGGCATGCAGCGACTGCACACCGAGCTCAACGGTGGCCACGCCGTGCCGTTTCAGGAAACGCGCCGTATCCGGGTCTACTGCATCGGGTCGCGTGGAGAGCCGCACCGACTGCAGGGCGCCGGCGCGCAAAAGCGGTTGCAGGGGGAGCAACAGCCCCTCCTGGTCCCGGCGCGGCATAGCGGTGAAGCTGCCGCCGTAAAAGGCGACTTCCAGTTGCCGCGCCGGAGCTCCCAGGTGGTACTCCTCGATGCGGTGCAGCAGTTGCGCCGGGGTAGGCAGGGTCCCTGCCGCGCCGGCAACCCGGACCTGATTGCAGAACACACAGCGGTGCGGGCACCCCTGGTGGGAAATGAAGAAGGGGACCAGCAGCGGTCTCACCGCTCCCCCTTGAGGAGGAAGGTAGCGGCACGGGCGGCGTCCTGCTCGGCTTCTTTCTTGGTCCTGCCCACCCCCTCCCCCATCAGATCATCGCCCAGGTACACCTCGACGGTGAAGCGGCGGTCGTGGTCGGGGCCGGTGGCCTCTTTCAGTTGGTAGCGCGGCAGCTCCCGGCGCAGGGTTCTCGCCTGCTCCTGCAGCTCGGTCTTGGCGTCCCGCCCGCAGAGCATATCCGGAGAATCCAGCAGGGGCTCGAACAGCTCGTGCACCACGCGCCGCGCCGCCTCGATGCCGCCGTCCAGATAGAGTGCGGCGAGCAGGGCCTCGAAGGCGTCCGCCAAAAGCGAGCGTTTCTGCCGCCCTCCCCCTTTCTCCTCGCCGCGCCCGAGGCGCAGGGAGGCGCCCAGCTCCAGTTCGGCAGCGATGCGTGCCAGACTCACCTCGTCCACCAGCGCCGCCCGCATCTTGGTCAGCTCCCCCTCGCGGCTCTCCGGAAAGCGTCGCAGCAAAAGATCGGAGAGCAGGAAATCGAGCACGGCGTCCCCGAAGAACTCCAGCCGCTGATTGTCCTTCCCCCCTGCCTCGTTGACGTAGGTGCGATGGGTCAGCGCCTCTTGCAGCAGCTCGGGGTTGGCGAACCGGTACTTGATGCGCGCCTCGAGTCCCGCCAGGGTATCGTCCAGCTTTTCGTTCATGATGAATGCCCGTACCTATCCTTAATTTGAGCCAAATATAGACAAAGGGGGGCGGCATGGCAATAGGGTTCTCAGCGGCAGCGGCGTGGCCGCGTGAGGGAGCTCTTCCGGCGGTGTCACGTAAACCGGCGCCAGTGGCGGCCAGCCCTTGCGCCACAGGCCTTCGCGGGGGCATTTAAATCTTGCATAATAATCACCCCTCCCATATAATTCAGTGATTTTATAGGGGATCATGAGACCTAAGACATGGGCTTTTTCATTACATTTGAAGGCGTTGAAGGGTGCGGCAAAACAACCCAGTTGAGGCTCCTCAAGGAGCGCCTGGAGTCGGCCGGAGAGACGGTGGTGGCGACCCGCGAGCCGGGGGGGTGCCCCATCGCGGACCAGATGCGCGCCATCCTGCTCGACGCCAATAACAGCGCCATCACGCCGCTGGCCGAACTGTTGCTCTACGCGGCGGCACGCGCCCAGCACGTTCAGGAGGTGATCGCCCCGGCGCTTAAGCGGGGCGAAACGGTGCTGTGCGACCGGTTCACCGACGCCACCGTGGCCTACCAGGGACACGGCAGGGAGCTCGACCTCGACGTCATCCACCAGTTGAACGTGCTCGCCACCGGCGGGGTACAACCGGACCTCACCGTGCTCATCGACTGCCCGGTCCAGGTAGGGCTGTCCCGCGCCCTGTCCCGCATCGAGGCCACCACCGGCGCACGCGAAGAGCGTTTCGAGCTGGAATCGGTACGCTTCCACGAGCGGGTGCGCGATGGCTACCTGGCGCTGGCGCGGGCCTATCCGGAACGCTTCGTGGTGGTGGACGGCTCCGGCGACGTGGCGAGGACCGAGGTACTGGTCACCGCGGCGCTCATGGACCGACTCCCGGCAGGTAGGCGCTAGATGCCCTTCTCGGAAGTAATCGGACAGGACCGGGCCATCTCGGTGCTGAAGCGCTCCATTGCGCTGGAGCGGGTGGCGCATGCGTACCTCTTCTCCGGCATCGACGGGTGCGGCAAGAAAAAGACCGCCCTGGCCATGGTTCAGGCGGTTTTCTGCGGCAAGGAAGAGGCCTGCGGGGTCTGCTCCTCCTGCCGCAAGATCGCCAGCGGGCAGCACCCGGACCTGCACATCCTGGAGCCCGACGGCGCCTTCATCAAGATCGACCAAGTCAGGGAACTGCAGAAGGAGCTCTCCTACCGTCCGTTCGAGGCGCCCAAGAAGGCGTGCATCATCGACGGCGCCGAGAAGCTCAACCTGGCCTCGGGCAACGCCCTGCTGAAGACCCTGGAGGAACCGCCTGGCAACGCGCTGATGATCCTGATCACCGCCGAGCGCTCCGCCGTCTTGCAGACCATCCTGTCCCGCTGCCAGACGCTCGATTTCCAGCCGCTACCGGCCGAGCTGATCGAGGGGCGCCTGGTGCGGGACCAGTTCCCGGCAGAGGCGGCGCGGGTGGCGGCCTCGCTTTCCGGCGGCAGCCTGAGCCGGGCCCTGGAGGTTGCCGGGGACGGCGTCCTCGAAGGTCGGGTGAGCTTTCTGGAACGGGTGCTCGCCCTGAACCTCAAGGACATCAACACCCTGTTTTCCACCGCGGAGGAACTTGCCGCGGATAAGGAAGGGCTTCCCGGATTCCTCGAGCTGCTCCTGTCCTTTCTCCGGGACGTGCTCATCTACCGCTCGACGCCGGACGCGCTGGCCAACTCGGACCTGGCGCACCTGGTGGCGAGAGAGGCCGGGCGCTGCACGGAGGAGGCAAGCATCGAACTGATCGAGCAGCTGGTCAGCATGCGCCGCCTGCTTGTTCGCAACGTGAACGCGAGGCTGGCACTGGAGGTTTTCTTCATGCGCCTCGCGGCGCGGTAGACCAGTAGCACCTGGTACACGAACCACAGGTTAACCAAGACCTGTTTTCTCTTTGGAGGCATTTTTGGCAAAGATTGTAAGGATTCAATTCACCACCGCGGGCAAACTCTACGACTTCACCGCCGGCAAGGCCAACGTGAAGGCGGGCGACCGGGTTATCGTGGAGACCGAGCGGGGTAAAAGCATAGGACAGGTCGTGGCGGGTCCCATCGAGGTGGACGACGCGCTGGTCCCGGAGGGGACCAAGCCGGTGCAGCGTCTGGCCGAACTGGCCGACCTGGCGACCCTTGCCGCTAACACGGCAAAGGAGAAGGAAGCCCACAAGTTCTGCCTCGCCCGGATCAAAGAGCGGAACATGGACATGAAGCTCGTAAAGGTTGAATACCTCTTCGACGGTTCCAAGGCGATCTTCTACTTCACCGCCGACGGCCGTGTGGACTTCCGCGAACTGGTCAAGGACCTGGCCCACGCCTTCCACACCAGAATCGAGATGCGCCAGATCGGGGTGAGGGACGAATCCAAGATGGTCGGCGGCATCGGCATCTGCGGTCGCGAGCTTTGCTGCTCCTCTTACCTGCGCGAGTTCGAGCCGGTCTCGGTAAAGATGGCCAAGGAACAGAACCTGGCGCTCAACCCGAGCAAGATCTCGGGGCAATGCGGCAGGCTCCTGTGCTGCCTCTCCTACGAGTTCGACACCTACTGCTCGCTCAGAAAGGGTCTCCCCAAGTGCGGCAAGCGGGTGCAGTGCGGCTGCCACGACGGCGAGGTGGTCAAGGTGAACGTGCTGGAACAGACGGTGACGCTGAAAACGGCCGACGACTCGCTGGTGACGCTGAAAGGGGAGGACATCGCACCCGAGAACATCAGCGACCGCGTCAAGAAGCCGCCGCAGGGCAAGGGTGAACAGCAGGGGGGCGACAAGGGGAAACCCCAGGGTCCCGGCAAGCAGCGCCGCAACAGGCCCGTCGACGTCAAGGAAAGGAAAAAGGAGAAACCACAATGAAACCCGCTTTTTACGTCACCACCCCCATCTACTACGTAAATGACGTCCCGCACATAGGGCACGCTTACACCACCCTGGCCGCGGACGTGCTGGCGCGCTACAAACGGCTCAAGGGTTTCGACGTCTTCTTCCTGACCGGCACCGACGAGCACGGCCAGAAGGTCGAGAAGGCAGCCACCGCGGCCGGCGAGACCCCGCTTGAGCTGGCAGACCGCGTCATGAAGCGCTTCCAGTCGCTCTGGGAGAAGCTGGAGATCTCCAACACCGACTTCATCCGCACCACCCAGGAGCGCCACAAGAAGGGGGTTTCCGTCCTCTTTGAGCGGGTCATGGAGAAGGGCGACATCTATCTGGGCGAGTACGAGGATTGGTACTGCACCCCGTGCGAGACCTTCTGGACCGAGACCCAGCTGATCGACTACAAGTGCCCGGACTGCAACCGTCCCACCGAAAAGCTCAAGGAGGAGTCCTACTTCTTCAGGATGAGCAAGTACCAGGACCAGTTGCTGGCCCACATCGAGGCCAACCCGGACTTCATCCAGCCCAAGAGCCGTAGGAACGAGATCATCTCCTTCGTGAAAGAGGGGTTGCGTGACCTCTCCGTGTCCCGCACCACCTTCCAGTGGGGGATCCCGGTCCCGGGCAACGACAAGCACGTGGTCTACGTCTGGTTCGACGCGCTCACCAACTACATCACCGCGCTCGGCTACCCCGAGGAGGGCGGCGACTTCGGCAAGTACTGGCCCTGCGACGTGCACCTGATCGGCAAGGACATCCTGAGGTTCCACACCGTCTACTGGCCCACCTTCCTGATGGCGGCCGGCCTCCCGATCCCGAAGAAGGTGTTCGCCCACGGCTGGTGGACCGTCGAGGGGCAGAAGATGAGCAAGAGCCTGCAGAACGTGGTCGAGCCCAACATGCTGGTCGACAAGTACGGCGTGGACGCGGTGCGCTACTTCCTCTTGCGCGAGGTCCCCTTCGGTCTCGACGGCGACTTCTCGCACCAGGCGCTCATTCACCGCATCAACTCCGACCTGGCCAACGACCTGGGCAACCTTTTGAACCGCTCCACCGCCATGCTGGGCAAGTACTTCGGCGGGATACTGCAGGCGCCGGGCGAGGAAACCGAGTTGGACAAGGCGTACCGTGAGAAGACCGTGGCCATGATCGATCAGGTGGACAACTTCATAGAGGAGCTGGCCTTCAGCCGCGCGCTGCAGGCGATCTGGGAAGTGATCTCCGCCGGCAACAAGTACATCGATGAAACCGCCCCGTGGGCCCTGGCCAAGGACCCCGAGCAGCGGGAGCGTCTCTCCACCGTCATGTACTACATGCTGGAGAGCCAGAGGGTGGTCTACACGCTTCTCTCCGCCTTCATGCCCAAGACCGCGCAGAAGGGTCTGTGCTGCCTGGGTTGGCCGGAAGAAGCCAGCGCCGAAGGGCTCGCCTGGGGCGGCCTCAAGCCCGGCACCACCATCGCCAAGGCCGAGGCCCTCTTCCCGAGGATCGAGGAAAAGGCGGAGTAAAGACAAGCCTCACGCAAAAGCCGCCAAGACGCAAAGAAAGCAAGGCGTACAACGTTTAACAGGGATAAAAGGGATAACGGGGATAAAACCAAAGCGTAGTTTGGTTTATCCCTTTGATCCCTTTTATCTCTGTTTGTTTATGCAGTTGGTTCTTTCTTTGCGCCTTTGCGGCTTTGCGTGAGACGCCTTAGTTGTTCCCCGGCAGCGGCCGCAGCTCGCCGGGCGCGAACATGAAGAAGAAACGCAGGATGCAGTACTTGTAGAACTCGGAGAACAAGAGTTTGAAGCTCCCGGAATGACTCCACCACTCCTCCTTGAGGTTGCTGGAATCGACAGGGTGCGGATAGATGGCCACGTCCTTGGGGAGGGCGTTGCGGAACAGGATGGTGGAACGCTTCATGTGGTAACGCGAGGTGATCAGCTTGATGGAACCGACCTTGTGCTTCATGATGAGATCCCGGGCGTAGATCGCATTCTCCAGGGTGTTGCGGGAGTTCTGCTCCAGGTAGACGTTCCCCGCACCCTCCCCCTGGTACAACTCGCGTTTTTTCACCGCGGGATCAACGCCGATCAGGAACAGCTTCTTCCCCTGCCCGGCCCGGTACAGACGCACCCCCTCCTCGACCCGGCCGCGGCCGCCGGTCAACACCACGATGGCGTCACTCTTCACATCGCGCGGGGTAAGGGAGAAGGTCTTGTAGACGAAGTCCACGAACAGCACACTCAGCACGATCAGTATCAGCAACAACAGGGAGAACAGCCCCTTCAATAAAGCCATGATTTAGCACCTGAAAAAACAAGAACACCGCCACTTTTTACTTGCAACCGTGACGACTTTCTGCTATTAATTGCGACTTCAGTAATCACCGGAGGGTACAAAGAAATGTCCAGAATATGCGAGATTTGCGGTAAAGGCCCTAGCTTCGGGAACAACGTTAGCCACGCCAACAACAAGACCAGCAAAATTTGGCGCCCGAACCTGCAGAAGATCAAGGCCGTGAAAAACGGTACCGTCAGGAGCATCAAGGTCTGCACCCGCTGCATCCGCTCCGGTCACGTCACCAAGGCTCTCTAAGAAGATCTTCCGCACAGTCCCTAAAGCCGCGGCGCAATCAGCGCCCGCGGCTTTATTTGTGTCCGCCCCTTCCCTTAGCGGCAAAGAGCGGTGACCTCTATCTCCACCAGGACGCCACGCGGCAACCCCTTCACCTCGACGGTGCTGCGGGCCGGCGGGTTCTCCTGGAAGTAGCCACCATAGATGCCGTTCACCGTTGCAAAATCCCCCATGTTGGCCAGGTAGATGGTGGTCTTGACCACGTCCTGGAAGCCCAGGCCGGCGGCCGCCAAAAGCGCGCCGATGTTCTTCATGACCTGCTCGGTCTCCGCCACGACTCCCCCCTGCACCACTTCACCGGTGGCCGGGTCGAGCGCTATGGCGCCGGAGAGGAAGAGAAAGCCCCCGGCTTTCACCCCCTGGGAGTACGGGCCGATCGCCTTGGGCGCGTTTTCAGTGCTGATGATTTCCTTCATGCCGTCCTCCTTGATGGTTTTTTCAACTAGCTCTTCAACCTCTCCACCTTGATGACGCCCTTCACCTTCATGATGGCGGCGAACACCTTCTTCAGGTGATCGAGGTCGGTGACGTCCACCTCGAACAGGTTCTCACCCCTTTTATCCAGCGTACTCTGGATGGAGGCGCTGGAGATGTTGGCCTCGCAGTTGGTGATGGCGGTGGCGATGTTGGCCAGGATCCCCTTCTCGTCGTTGCATACGACCCGGATCTTGACCGGCAGCGCGCTCTTTTTCCCCTTGTTCCAGGCCACCTCGATGCGCCGCTCCGGCTCCAGCGCCATGGCAAAGGGGCAGTCGGCTGTGTGCACGGTGACGCCGCGTCCGCGGGTGATGAAGCCGGTGATCTCGTCGCCGGGAAGGGGGTTGCAGCACTTGCCGAAACGCACCAGCACGTCCTCGACGCCGTTGATCTCGATGGCGGAGGACGATTTCCCCTTGAGGGCCCCGATCACCTTGCCGATGCGGGTTTCCTTCTGCTCCTTGGCCGCCTCTATCTTGTCGGCCGGGACCAACTTGCCGACCACCTGGTTGGCGGAGAGCTTGCCGTAGCCCACCGACGCCATCAGGTCGTCCTCGGTCTGGAAGCCGAACTCCTGGGCCACCTTCTTAAGCTCACCCGTCTTCTGCAGCTTGCCGAAGTTGAGGGAATAGCGGCGGAAGTCCTTCTCGCAGATCTCGCGCCCGAGGGTGATGCTGCGCATGCGCTCCTCGGTCTTCACCCAGGCGCGGATCTTGTTGCGCGCCCGCGAGCTCTTGACGATCTTCAGCCAGTCCTTGCTCGGGGTGTGGTGCGGCGAGGTGATCACCTCGACGATGTCGCCGGTCTTCAGCTCGTACTTAAGCGGCACCAGCTTGCCGTTCACCTTGGCGCCGACGCAGCGGTGGCCGACGTCGGTGTGCACCGAGTAGGCGAAATCGATGGGGGTGGAGCCTTTCGGGAACCCCTTCACGTCCCCCTTCGGGGTGAAGATGAAGACGTCCTCCGGGAAGAGCTCGACCTTGACGGTGTCCATGAACTCCTTGGAGTCGTCCAGTTCCTGCTGCCACTCCAGAAGCTGCCTAATCCAGGTGAAGCGCCGGACCTCCTTCTCGTCGTACCCCTTCCCTTCCTTGTACTTCCAGTGCGCCGCGATGCCGCTTTCGGCGACCCGGTGCATCTCGGCGGTCCGGATCTGCACCTCCATCCTTTCGCCGTAGGGACCGATCACGGTGGTGTGCAGCGACTGGTACATGTTCCCCTTGGGCATGGCGATGTAGTCTTTGAAGCGCCCGGGGATCGGCTTCCAGGTGGAATGGATGATCCCCAGCACCTCGTAGCACTCGCGGATGTCGTCCACCGAGACGCGGATCGCGATCAGGTCGTAGATCTCGTCGATGTCGACGTTGCGGCTCTGCATCTTCTTGTAGATGGAGTAGAGGTGCTTGGAGCGGCCGGAGACGTCACCCTTGATGCCGTGTTCCTCCAGCTGCTTCTTGATGATGTCCTTGACCGTGGCGACGTAGGACTCGCGCTCCTGCTTCTTCTTGGCCACCTTGCCGGCGAGATCGTAGTAGAGCTGCGGCTCCAGGTAGCGGAAGGAGAGGTCCTCCAGTTCGCCCTTGACCCAGGAGATACCGAGCCGGTTGGCGATGGGGGCGTAGATGTCCAGCGTCTCTTTGGCGATGGTGCGCTGCTTGGGCTCGGGCTGGTACTGCAGGGTGCGCATGTTGTGCAGGCGGTCGGCGAGTTTCACCAGGATGACCCGGATGTCGTTGGCCATGGCGAGCAGCATCTTGCGGAAGTTCTCGGCCTGGCTCTCTTCCTTGGTCTTGAAATGGATCTTGCCGATCTTGGTGACCCCGTCCACCAGGCGCGCCACCTCGGCGCCGAAGAGCGCCTCCAGCTCCTCGTGGGTGGTGAGGGTGTCCTCGACGGTGTCGTGCAACAGGCCGGTCACCACGGCGGGAAGATCCAGCTTCAGGTCGGCCAGGATCCCCGCCACCTCCATCGGGTGGATCAGGTAGGGCTCCCCCGAGAGCCGGGTCTGCCCCTGGTGCACCTTGGCGCAGAAGACGTAGGCCTTGCGCAGGAGATCCAGGTCCGCGCCCGGGTTGTAGGAGGAAACCTTGTCGAGTATGTCGTTAAGTCGTATCATCGCGTCCGTTTCATGCGGAAAAAGAAGGGGCTAACAGCACCGGGGCAGATGCCCCGTCAGCCGATAGCCCCAGCCGGTTTGAAAAAAAGGGAGACCGTTCATGCGTCTCCCTTTCGTCTGTTAACGACCTTTCTTGCCGATCTCGCAGCCGATCTTGCCGGCGGCGATTTCCCTGAGGGAGACGACCACGTTCTTGTTGGCTGCCCTGTTGTCGATGAGCGGCTTCGCGCCCTTGAACAGCTGCTTCACCCTCTTGGAGGCGAGCATGACCAGGAGGAAGCGGTTGTCCACCTTCTCGAGGCAATCTTCTACGGTAACCCTTGCCATAAGTGAATCCCCTTTGTGATGTTAAACGTCTAAATCGTGAAGACCCTGGAAAGGCCGTGCAGCAGGCGGGTGGTGCGGCACTGCTCGGCGATCAGCACGCTTTTGAGCTGGTCCAGGGCCTCGGAAAACTTGTCGTTGACGATGATGTAATCGTACCAGCGCGCTTCCTTGATCTCGCCGGAGGCGTTGTGGATGCGGCGCTCGATGACTTCCTGCGAGTCGGAGGAGCGGTTGTCCAGGCGGCGCCTGAGCTCCTCGATGCTGGGCGGGAGTACGAAGATGTAGACCCCTCCTTCGAAACGCCCTTTCAGCTGCCGCGCACCCTGGCAGTCGATATCAAGGATAAGGTCGATTCCCTCGGCACGGGATTCCTTGAGGGTGGCGAGCGACGTGCCGTAGAAGTTGCCGTGCACCTCGGCCCACTCTGCGAACTCCCCGGCCTCGACCATCCGGTCGAACTCTTCCTTACCCACAAAAAAATAATCACGCCCGTGCACCTCTCCGTTCCGGGGAGGGCGCGTCGTGTAGCTGACAGAATGCCGCAAGTTCGGAAAGATGTCAATTATTTCCTTACACAGCGAGGTCTTGCCCGCCCCCGAAGGGGCCGAAATCACGTACAATACGCCTTCTCGTTTCATAGTTCACCCGTTGCCGTTGTCGGGATCCGCTACGAAAAGAGGCAGGCGGAACCCCAAACTGTAAAGTTCCCCTACTCTATGTTCTGGACCTGCTCGCGGATCTTCTCCAGCTCAGCCTTCAGCTCCACCACCAGCACCGCCATCTGGGCGTCGTTCCCCTTGGAGCCGATGGTGTTCACCTCGCGGTTGATCTCCTGGAGCAGGAAATCGAGCTTTCTCCCCACCGGTTCGCTCTTGGCCAGCGTCTCGTCGAACTGGCGCAGGTGGCTCTCCAGACGCACCAGTTCCTCGGTGACGTCGCACTTGTCGGCCATGACCGCGACCTCCTGGACCAGGCGCTCCTCGGGAAGGGATGCCTCGCCCAAGAGCTGCGCGATCCTCTCCTTCAGGCGCTGACCGTACTCGGCCACCACCTGCGGGGCGCGCGCGGCGACCTGGGCGATCAGCTGGGCCAGGGTCTCGCGACGTCTCTGGAAGTCGGCGTACAGCGACTCACCCTCGAACAGGCGCATCTCGTCCACCCGGCGCAGGGCGTCCTCCAGCGCGGAGGTCAGTTCCTGCGGCATCTCCTCGAGGGTCGCCTCCGCCTCGGCCGCCACGGTGACCACGTCACGCTGCGACGCGACCAGCGCGAGATCCACCTCGCCGGAGAGGCCCAGCGCCTCGCCGATGCTCTGGAAGGCCTTCAGGTAGCCGCGGGCCAGCGGCAGGTTGGCAGTCGGCACACCGAGCGCCACCGCGTTCTCCACCTGGATGAAGACGTCGATCTTGCCGCGCACGAGCCTTTCGCCCACCCTCTTCTTGATCTCGTTCTCGAACTGCAGCAGCACGCGCGGGAGCTTCACGGTGATTTCGCCGTAGCGGTGATTCACACAGCGCACCTCGACGACGAAGCGTCCTGCTTCGTGGACGGCCTCGCCCTTGCCATAGCCGGTCATGCTTTTTATCATGCCTTCTCCTTGTCCCCGCTCTTTGCTACTAGCGGGATTGCCAAAGCTTCTGTTCCCAGCGCCACGCGTCGGCGACGATGGTATGTAGGTCGTTGTAAGACGGGGTCCAGCCAAGGACTGTGCGGATCTTGTCCGCCACCGCGATCAGGCTGTCGGGGTCGCCCGGACGCCTGGGCGCCTCGTTGACCTTGAAGTCGACGCCGCTTACGTCCTTCACCACCCTGATTACATCACGCACGCTGCTCCCCTTGCCGTACCCCACGTTGATCACCTGGGAGGCGCCGCCGCGCTCCAGGTAGCCCAGGGCGGCCAGGTGCGCCGAGGCGAGGTCCTCGATATGGATGTAATCGCGGATGCCCGTGCCGTCGGGGGTGTCGTAGTCGGTTCCAAAGATGGAGACACTGTCGCGTGCTCCAAGCGCCGCCTGGCAGGCCACCTTGATCAAGTGGGTCGCCTCCGGCGTCCGCTGCCCCATGCGCGCCTGCGGGTCGGCCCCCGCCACGTTGAAATAGCGCAGCGCCACATAGGAGAAGCCGTGCGCGAAGGCGGCATCCCTGAGCATCCACTCGCTCATCAACTTGGAGGTGCCGTAGGGGTTGATGGGGGCGGTGCGGCTTTCTTCCGAGGCCGCTCCCCCCTCGGGAATGCCGTACACCGCGGCGGTGCTGGAGAAGATGAAGCGCTCAACACCGTGCTCCACGCAGGCCTGCAAAAGGTTCAGCGTGTTCCTGGTGTTGTTGCCGTAGTACTTGAGCGGCAGCGTCACCGACTCCGGCGCGATGATCGCCGCGGCGAAATGCAGCACCGACCTAGCCCCGGTCTCCTTGAGTACGTCGCGTATCCTGCCCTGGTCGGCCAGATCCCCGACGATGAGCCGCTCACCGTGCACCAGCGCGTCGGCCGATCCGGTGGAGAGGTTATCGTAGACCACCACCTCATGCCCGGCCTCAGAGAGCTGCCTGACAACGTGACTTCCTATGTAACCGGCGCCGCCGGTAACGAGTATGACGCTCATAACAGCTACCTCCATGACATGAGATAATGAAAGAGGGTCTAGCCATTGGACTAAACCCTCGGTACGCGGCAACGGGACAGGACGGATTGTGATATATCAGCCCCATCGTCGGCCAGAGCGCAGCGCCGATCCTCATACGAGCGATCGCGATAGTTATAACACCTACCCCACCCCAGCGCAACGCCTAAATGAACGTAATCTGAGAGCTACCTGCCGTGATTGCTGCGGGAACTGTCGCTCGGAAAGCCTGCGGGTTGCCCCTCTTATGCCGTTGAGGGCGCTGCTCAAAGCTGCACAAACAAAAAGGGGGCGGCACCAGGCCGCCCCGATACAGAAGCAGGATCAACGCTCTGGGCGGAGCCCAGGTTCCTCCAGCCGGTGCACCTTCATCAGGTTGGTGGTGCCGGGGCTTGAGAGCGGGCTCCCCATGGTGATCACCACGAGATCCCCCTTCTTGAGCCACCCCATGGCCAGGACCGCCGCCTCCACGGAGATGATCTGCGACTCGGTGTCCCCCTCGATGTCGACCCTGAGCGCGTGCACCCCGGCGTAGAGCGCGAGTCTGCGGCGCACCTGCGGCGATGGGGTCACCGCGATGATGGCCTGGGCCGGGCGGTACTTGGACACCAGGGCCGCCGTGCTGCCGGTCTGGGTGAAGGCGAGGATGGCCGAGGCCTTGACGCTCTCCGCGGCGCGGCAGGCCGCCATGCCGATCACCTCCGAGATGTTGGGGAGGCTCCCCTGGCCGTTGGGCGCCTTGCAGCACTGGGCCATCAGCTGGGGATCGGTCTCGATGTCGCGCGCAACCTGCACCATCATGGAAACGGCCTCGATGGGGTATTTGCCCGACGCGGTCTCGGCGGAAAGCATGATGGCGTCGGTGCCGTCCAGTATCGCATTGGCGACGTCGGAGGTCTCGGCGCGAGTCGGGCGCGGGTTGTTCACCATGCTCTCCAGCATCTGGGTCGCGGTGATCACCGGCTTGCCGGCGTCGTTGCAGCTGCGGATGATGCGCTTCTGGATCAGGGGCACCTTCTCCGGGTTCAGTTCCACGCCGAGGTCCCCGCGCGCCACCATGACGCCGTCGGATTCCCTGAGGATAGCGGCGAAGTTGAGCACCGCCTCGGGCTTCTCGATCTTGGCGATGATGCGCAGCGGGGAGCCGGCCCGATCGATGATCTCCCTCAGTTCGGCAACGTCCGAGGCCTCGCGCACGAAGGAGAGGGCGACGTAGTCCAGCTGCTGCTCCATGCAAAACCGCAGGTCTTCCCTGTCCTTTTCCGTGAGGGCGGGGGCGGAGACCTTGGCACCGGGGAGGTTGATCCCCTTGCGGTCCTTCAGGAGCCCGCCGGTCACCACCTGGCAGCGCACGTCATCACCTTCCACGCCGAGCACCTTCAGCTCCATCAGGCCGTCATCGAGGAGGATCCGGTCCTCCGGCTTCACGTCGCGCGGCAGCCCCTGGTAGATGGTAGGGATCACGTTGTCCTGCCCGAGCACCTCACGCGTGGTGACCACCACCTCGCTGCCGGCCACCAGTTGCATGGAGCCTCCCACCATGAGACCGGTGCGGATCTTGGGCCCCTGCAGGTCGCCGAGGATGGCCACGGCGTGCTCGTGCTCCTGGGAAAGTTTTCGGATATGGCCGATCACGGCGGCCTTGGAGGCGTAATCGCCGTGGGAGAAGTTGAGACGAAAGACATCGACGCCGGCGTGGATCAGGGCGTCCAGCATCTGCTCGGAATCGGAAGCGGGGCCGACGGTGGCAACGATCTTGGTGCGACGGAACATGGGTTCTCCTGGTGGAACCGGGGGCGCGGGAGACGGTTCATTGAACCCGCCCGCCGTGCCGTGCCGGCTCGTGAAAGGGGGATGTACTGCTTGAGGAACGACCCTAAATAATTACCCGAAATCGGGGCGGGGCGCAATGCGTATCGGTAGGTTTTTCCTGGGAGTTGGGCGGGTCAGCGGTTTTGCAGCTCGGACCAGCGGAAGCAGTCGACGGTATGGTCGTTCACCATGCCGACCGCCTGCATCATGGCGTAACAGATGGTGCTCCCCACGAACCGGAAGCCGCGCCGCTTGAGGTCGCGGCTCAACAGGTCCGAGAGGTCGGTTCTTGCGGGAATCTCGGAGAGGCTGCGCCACGCGTTCTGCACGGGGACGCCGTCCACGAAGCGCCAGAGGTAGGCGTCGAAGGAGCCGAACTCCTGCTGCACCCCGAGAAAGGCGCGCGCGTTGTCGACTGTCGAACCTATCTTGAGGCGGTTGCGGACGATGGCGGGGTCCGCCATGAGCCGGGCCTGGTCGGCTTCACAGAAGCGGGCCACAAGCTCCGGATCGAAGCCTGCGAAGGCGCGGCGGTATCCCTCGCGCTTGCGCAGGATGGTGATCCAGGAGAGCCCCGCCTGCGCCCCTTCCAGGGTCAGGAACTCGAAGAGGAGGCGGTCGTCGTGCACCGGCACTCCCCATTCGAGGTCATGGTAGGCACAGTAAAGGGGATCGCTCCCGGCCCAGCCGCAGCGCTTCGGGCTAGTCGCGGCCGTGACGGTCACGGTCGAAGCCCCTCTCTTCCCTGCGCTGCTCGTGCTCGTAGCGTTTCTGCTCCTTCCTCTGCTCCTTCTCGAAACGCTTGTCTTCCTTTCTCTGCTCCTTTTCGAAGCGTTTCTCTTCCTTTCTCTGCTCCTTGGCGAACCTCTTCTCGTCCTTTTGCTGCTCGTGGCGCGCCTTCCAGTAGCCGCGGTCGCTTCTGTGCCTGCCATGGTAGTGGTCCCGGTCGCGCTGGTACACGGCGTACTCGCGGGCGCGGTACTCGCGGATGCGCTCGATGCGGTAGCGGCGCAGCGGCGAGGGAAGCTCGCGGTACCCGACCGGAACCCAGCCGCCGCGGTTGTTGGGCGAGCTGTACCAGCGCCCGTCACGGAAGACGAAGTAGACGTTGTTGAGGTAGAAGAGGTCATAGGGCACCCCGACCGCCACGTAGAACCCCAACGGCTGCGGGTAGATGAACTGAACGTCCTCCTCGGGCTCGTCGTAGTAGTAGGGATCGGGCTGGTACACCGGCACCGGCGCGGGCGCCACCACGACCGGACGGGGTGCGGGGGCCGGGGCCACCACCACGGGGCGGGGGTCGCTGCCCAGGTGAATGTTGACGTCGACTCCGACGTTGCCAGCCTGTGCCTGTGAGAGCATGAGCGGCAGGGCGACTGCCTGCAGTACGAGCGCACGCGCTATCTGTTGCATCGTTGACATGTGTTCCTCCTTGGATGATGAGGTCAGCCTGCGACACTCAACGGTTTGAGATCACCTTCCGCTACGGAAAACCGCTTGACGTAGCCGGTAAAATCCTCCCCCGGCATGGGGGGGGCGAAGTAGAAGCCCTGCGCCTCGTCGCAGCTTCGTTCCACCAGGAAGTCGAGCTGCGCGTCCCCCTCGACCCCTTCGGCGATGACCTTGAGCTTCAAGCTGTGGGCCATGGAGATGATGGCCTCGGCGATGGCGGCGTCGTCGCTGTCGGTGACGAGGTCGGCGATGAAGGAGCGGTCTATCTTGATGGCATCGATGGGGAAGTGCTTGAGATAGTTGAGCGAGGAATAGCCCGTCCCGAAGTCGTCGATGCTGAGCTTCATCCCCATCTTTTTCAGCGCCTGCAGCGCATGGACGTTCTTCTCGGCACGTTCCATGATGACACTCTCGGTGAACTCCAGCTCGAGGGAGCTTGGGCGGACACCGGTCTCCTGGACGATGCGCGCCACCGTCTCCAGGAAGTCTGGTTGCCGGAACTGCCGCCCCGAGATGTTGACGGCGACCTTGAGGCCGGGACAGAACCGTCCCCACTCCACCGCATGCAGGCAGGCCTCCCGCAGCACCAGCTCCCCCAGGTCGAAGATGAAGCCGCACGACTCGGCGATGGGGATGAACTCGTCCGGCCCCACCACGCCGAACTCGGCGCTGTGCCAGCGTAAAAGCGCCTCCGCCCCGGTGAGCCGCAGGCTCTTAAGGTCCCACTGGGGCTGGAAGTACAGGTAGAATTCCCCCCGCGCCAGCCCTTGGCGCATCCCGTTCTCCAGCGCCACGCGCCGCATGTTGACCTGGTTCATCTCCTGGGAGAAGAACTGGTAGCCTGCCTTCCCCTGGCTCTTGGCCTGGTACAGCGCGGCATCCGCGCAGCGCAAGAGGCTCTCCACGTCCCGGCCGTCCTCGGGGAACAGGGCGATGCCGATGCTGGTGCTGCCGTAGAGTTCCTCCCCATTGATAAGAAAGGGCTCGGCGAAGAGGGCCTGCAGTCTGGCCGCGGTGGCGGCCACGCCTTCTTCCCCGGGGACGGAATTGATCACGATGACGAACTCATCCCCCCCAAGCCGCGCCAGGGTGTTGGATTCGCACAGACACCCCGCCAGCCGGCCCGCCACTTCCTGCAGGAACTTGTCCCCCACCTCGTGCCCCTTGGAGCTATTGAGGTCCTTGAAGTTGTCCAGGTCGAGAAAGAGCAGAGCCAGCTCGCGCCGCTCACGCTGGGCGAGGGCGAGGGCCTGGTGCAGGCGGTCCATGAGCAGCGCCCGGTTGGGGAGCTTGGTGACGCTGTCGTAGTAGGCGAGGGTTTCGAGCTGCTGTTCGCAGAGCTTTTTCTGGGTCATATCCTCGCAAGCGGTCAGCATACCGAGGTAGTCGCCGGCGGCGTTCCTGATCGGCCGGGAGGTGAGCTGGACCGGAAAGATCTTGCCGTCCTTGCGCACGTTCAGGCACTCGCGCTTCCACAGGCCCGCCGTGCGGTGGTTGATACGCCCCCCCCCTTTGCCCTCGGGAGCCAGGATGTGGGCCGGCCTGCCGGCGAGCTCGCCGGGAGCGTAACCGTGCATCTCCGACTCCGCGTGGTTCGCGTAGACGATTTTGCCGTCCCGGTCGCTTATGGTGATCCCCGCGCCGATGGGAAGACAGTCGATGGCTTCCTTCAGCATCGCCAGGCGCTCATCGTCCTGCTGCAGTTGACTCAGCAACTGCCCGGAGCAGGACCCCAGCTGCAGGCTACTTTGTGGGGCGTTAGCCGCATCGTGCATGTGGGTCTCTCCTGCCGCCGCCCCTGAGGGCCTTGGCATGAATGTCTGCGTTAAAGAAAAAAGCGATGGGTGCGGCGGTTGCGCTGCTGCGCCGTCACGGCCAGGGGGCAGGCTTAGGGAAACATCATTAGAAGCGGGCAAAAAAAAACGGGTTGCCGGTATCTTAGCTGAATTTCTGCCAGATATTTCGGCAACCCGGCTGTCTCAGGGAGACCCTTGGGCTTTCCGTCCCACCCTCGCGGATGGTTTAGTATTATCGTTTATCTTTTTTCCGGTGCTGTCCGTTCTGGCGCGCTTCGAGTCGGACCCGCAAGCCCCCCCGATTGGCTCAGGCAGCGGTTGCTGCCCTTGCCATCGCGTAGAAGGTTTAACCAGATAGGGAGGGAAATGTCAAATGAAATTAAGCTCACGGCGTAGCCGCCGCAAATCCGCCCCCCGCTGCCGGGGTCAGCCGGCCTGGTAGGTGGTGGCTTTTTGCTGCCGGACCGGGACGGTGACCGTCACTTCGGTCCCCTTCCCCACTGTCGAGCGAACGTCGATATCGCCTCCGTGCCGCCTCACGATGCCGTAGCTTACGGTGAGGCCGAGCCCGGGCCCCTTCCCTGCCGGCTTGGTGGTGAAGAAGGGATCGAAGATCTTGGCCAGGTTCTGGGGCGGGATGCCGCAGCCGTTATCGCGGATCACCACCGACACCTGCAGCGGCTCGCCGTACTTCTTCACCAGTGCGGTGCTGATGTCGATCCGGCCGCCGTTGGGAAGGGCGCTCTTCGCATTCTGCAGGAGATTCACGTAGACCTCCAGCAGCTTCACGAAGTCTCCCTCGATCTGGGGCACCTCCGGGTCCAGGTGCAGCGCGACCTTGATCTTCTGCTCCTCGAAGGGGCCGGCCATGATCTCCATGGTGTCCTTGAGCACCTCGTTGATATCCATGTCGCTGAAGTTGCAGCGGGCCTGGGTGGTGAAGCGGACCAGGTCCTCGACGATCTTCTGGCAGCGCACCGCGGCGTTCTCGATGCTCTCCAGCACGTCGATTCCCTCCATCAACTCGGGATCGATCGGATGGGCCAGCGCGTTGCTGCGCAGCATCTGGATGGCACCCAGGATTCCGGCCAGCGGGTTGTTGAGCTCGTGGGCCGCGCCCGCGATGACCTCGCCCAGGGTCGCCATCTTTTCCGACTGGATCAGCTTGGCCTGGGCCTCCTTGAGGTGCCGGGTCTTCTCCTCCACCATCTTTTCCAGACGGCTGTTCAGCTCCCTGCGCTGCTCCTCGACCTGCTTTCTTTCGGTGATGTCACGGATGATGACCTGGATCGCCTGCTGCCCCTGGAACACGATCCCGGTCGCCACAGCCTCAACGTCGATCACGGTTCCGTTTTTTTGCACCATGCGCGATTCCCGCAGCGGCGAGGGATCACCTGTTTCGTGGATGTGCTGGATGCGCTCGACCACCATGCCGTGGAAGTCGGGATGCACGAATGAGAAGATGGACTGACCGACCAGTTCCTCGGGACTCCCCACCCCCAGAAGGTGACAGGCCTCCCTGTTGGCGCACACGTAGCGCCCTTCGCTTTGCACCAGGATCGCCTCAGGCGCGTTCTCGAAGAGCTTGCGGTAACGGTCCTCACTCTGGGTGAGTTCGGCTTCCATCTGCTTGCGCTCGGTGATGTCGCGGAAGACCCCCCTGGTGCTGACCTGCCCGTCGCTGGTGTTGCAGTTTATGCTCCCTTCGAGGATGATGCTGCGGCCGTCCTTGGCGAGAAACTCCACCTCGACCCGCGGGATCCTCGCGCCGCTCTTCAGCTGATCGAACATGGTGGCGCAGTGGCTTTGGCAGCAGGGCTTGATCACGTCGAAGATGTTCATCGAGGCGATATCCTGGTCCGAATACCCCAAGGTCCTCTTCCAGGCGCTGTTCACGTAGATGAAGTTTCCCTTGGCGTCAACGCTCTGGATCAGGTCGTTGGCATTTTCCAGGATGTCGCGGTAGCGCTCCTCGCTCTCCCTCAGCTCTTCCTCGGCCCGCTTCCGGTCGCTTATGTCCAAAAAGCTCTCGATCAGGTGGTCGCGCCCGTACAGCTTCACCCGCGCCACGGTCTTCACGATGGTGATGCTCTCGCCGTTGGCCTTCATCAACAGGCGCTCGGCGTTGTCGATGCGCTGACCTTGGTCGGTGATGGGGCAGTGCCCGCTCTCCTCGGGACAGATGAAGCAGTGACAGACGGAGCCGACCACCTCCTCCTTCACCCTCCCGATCATCTCCACCGCCTTGGGGTTGGCATCGACGATGGTGTGGGTTTCGGCGTCGATGATGACGATGCCGACCTGGACGGTATCGAATACGGCGCTCAGCCGCTTGCGGCTCTCCTCCAGTTCGCCGGCGACGTGGCTGAAATCGAAACAGACGCGAGAGCCCGATTCTGCCGGGGCGATCGCGTTTTGGGCATTGAAAATGTTAGGCATGGGCTACTCCTGGAAACGTGGTTCTCGCTGCTGACCGGCAGCCCGGGTCATTCCCGGATCATTGGTTTGCGGCCAACTCCTTCAGGATCTTCTTGGCATCCCGGTTCCCCTGGGCGGCCGCCCGCCGGAACCAGACTTCCGCCTTCTCCTGGTCAGGCGCGGAGAGGGAGAGTCCCTGGAGGTACATCATGCCGAGGTCGTACTGCGCGCTGTCGTAACCGGCGTCGGCGGATTTCTGCAGCAGGTCGAAGGCCTTCTGGAAGTCCTGGGAGACCACCTCGCCACGGATGTACACGAAGGCGAGGTTCCACTGTCCCGGCGCATATCCCTGGTTCGCCGACTTCTGGTACCACTTGAGCCCCTCCTGCTTGTCCAGGGGAACCCCCACCCCCGATGAGAGCATCACCCCCAGCTTCATCTGGGCTTCGGGGTTACCCTGCTCGGCCAGCTTCTTTATCTCCTTCAGATCCACACCATCGTAAGCCGCTACCTGTCCGGCGCCGACGGCAATCGACAGGCAAACCCACAACGCCACCTGCTTCAGTCTCATGGAAACCACCTTTCATAGTGAAATGAAGATTGTATATGCATTTTACTTGCCATACCGTGCAGAGTGGGGGTGCAGGTGCGTTTCCGGAGGCGGGACGGAGCGGGGGGCGCCCTGGGGTCGGGATGACGCGGGAGGCTCGGCACGCATCCTGCTAACGTAACCTCCGCAGATGGCACATTCGCCGGTGGGAAAAGAGGAAACTCGCCGACTCGTTGCGCGAAACCGCGCCGGCAGTGGGCTAAGGGGCGGAAAGTTGGTCATTTGCCCCATGTTCCGCAAGACCATGCTACCGCCGCCGGGGCACGCCGGCGCAGGGGCTTTGCCGCGTCTTGGGGAGGTGTGCTGTTGCAAAAGCCCCACCCTTTTGCGCCAAATAACGCAGTAGCCACAAAATTGTAACTAGGCGCGCAATATCGACCCAGACCGGTCATTGCGGCCGAAACGGTGGGGCAAATGCCGCAGAAGCGGGTGATATCCCCCACCACACGGAGTGAAAGAGCCGACTTCCCCATGACGGGGAACCGGTTCTGCAGGTGCCTGCTCCCTCGTTACCGGGTTACGGCATTGTATTCAAAAAAAACAATACACAAATTATTAAATGCATGATAAAGTCCAGCCGCCTGCTGACCGGCGCGGGGGGCGTCCCCACACTACGGCCATCACCGGTTTCAGCCTAGCGAGAATCTGCGGAGTCTCCCGCAGCAGGTCCAGGAAGGAACGTTCACCATGAGTAAAAACAGGATCTTGGTCGTCGATGACGAAAAGCTGATCTCCTGGTCCCTCGCAGCCAGCCTTAAAAAGGACGGTTACGAGGTCGACACGGCGGCTTCCGGTGCAGAGGCCATCCAGAAATACGAGAGCTTTAAACCGGACCTGGTCATGCTGGACATCTGTCTTCCCGACACCAGCGGCCTGGAGCTCCTGAAGCGGTTCAAGGCAAGCAACGAAGACCTTTACGTCATCATGATCACCGCCTACGCCAACGCGGACTCAGCCGTTCAGGCGCTGCAGGATGGCGCTGAGGATTATTTCGGCAAGCCGTTCAACCTCGAGGCGGTCAAACACGTGGTCGAGCGGGCCTTCGAGAAACGGCGCCTCAAGAAGGAAGTCGACTACTTCAGAAACGAGCTGCGCAGGAAGTCCGATCAGGAGAAGATGGTGGGCAACAGCCCCAAGATGATCGAGGTCTTCAAGATGATCAAGATCTGCGCCGACGCCGACGCGAAGACCGTGCTGATCACCGGCGAGAGCGGCACCGGCAAGGAGCTGGTAGCCAAGGCGATCCACTACCACAGCGCCCGGGCCGACGCCCCGTTCATCGAGGTGAACTGCGCCTCCATCCCGGAGAACCTCCTGGAAAACGAGCTCTTCGGCCACGAAAAGGGGGCCTATACCGACGCGTCGCGGCGCCAGAAGGGGGTCTTCGAACTTGCGGAGGGGGGATCGGTGTTCCTGGACGAGATCGGGGACATGCCGTACCAGATGCAGGCCAAGATCCTCAAAGCGACCGAAACCAAGCGTTTCAGGAGGCTGGGTGGCCAGGAAGACGTCGAGGCCAACGTGAGGATCATCACGGCGACCCACCAGGATCTCCCCAGAATGGTAAAGGAAGGGAAGTTCCGCGGCGACCTCTTCTTCAGGCTCAACGTGATGAACATCTGCCTCCCCAAGCTCAGGGAACGCAAGGAAGACATCGAGTCCCTGGTGCAGTACTTCATCGATACGCTCAATGAGGAATACGGCAGAAGCGTCACCCACGCGTCGCCCGAAACCCTCGAATACCTGACCAGGTACGACTGGCCCGGCAACGTCCGCGAGTTGCGCAACTGCGTGGAGCGGCTCATGATGCTGGAACAGGGGAAGGTCCTGACCCCGGAGTTCCTGAGCCCCGAAATCAAGCAGAGCAGGGTCACAGCGGCGGAACCGGACGCACCGGGAGTGATCAGCACCGATTTCGCAGGCGAGCACATCGTGCTCCCCTCCACCGGCATCTCCCTGGAGGAACTGGAAAAGATGCTGATACAGCTTGCCCTGAAGAAATCCGGGGGGAACCAGTCCAAGGCGGCCAAATTCCTGAAAACCAGCAGGGACACCCTGCGTTACCGGATGAAGAAGTTCGGGCTCTCCGATTCGGGAAAGGAAGGGGAGAGCGAGTGTTTCGACACGCCGGTTGCCGGCGGCAGCACGCCCCAGCCCTCCGCAGACAGCCTGAGGTGGGCCTGAGCTCACCCGGCCGCCGCTCGCTGCGCCCCGCAGTAGGTATGCCCCATGACAAAAAACGGCCCGGAGGGGAACTCCCCTCCGGGCCGATCTGCGTCCGGGACTCTGCGGCTAGACCTTCTCGATCTTCGCCTTGCGGCGTACCTCGGTGAGGAAGGCCGCCACCGCCTTACGGGTCTGCTCCATCTTCAGGTACTGCACGATCTGGAACTTCACGTCCTCGAACCGGTCGGTGGAGGGGGCGATCCGCTCCTGCAGCTTGATGATGTGATAGCCGAACTCCGTCTCCACCACCTTGCTGATCTCCCCGGTTTTCAGGGCGTAGGCTGCCTTCTCAAAGGGGGGAGTCATCTGCCCCTTGCCGAAGACGCCCAGTTCCCCGCCCTTGGTGCGGCTGGGGCAGGTCGACTCGGCCTTGGCCACCGCGGCGAAATCCTCCCCTTTTTGCACCCTTTTCAACAGCGCTTCCGCCTTGTCGCGTGCCTTTTTCTTTTCCTCGGCGCTCCCCTTCTGGTCCACGCTCACCAGGATGTGGCTGGCCCGCAGGCGCTCACCCTTTTGGAACAGTTTCGCCTTGTTGTCGTCGTAGAATTTGCGGGCTTCGTCGTCCGAGCAGGTCGCCTTGGCCGAGAACTGCTGGTCCACGAAGTAGTTGACCACGATCTCCTTGCGCATCGAGTCGCGCACCTCGGCCTCGGTCATGCCGACTGCCTGGAGCGCCTTGTCGTACTCTTCCTTGGTCGGGAAGGCGGCCCGGTTTTTCTGGTACCTCTGCTCGACCAGTTGATCCAGGTCCTTAATGGCCAGTTTCTTCCCCTCCTGGTAGAGAAGCTCCGCCGAGGTGAGCTGCTCCAGGGCTGCGTCCGTCGCCTTCTTCATCTGGTCAGGCGGCAGGGTCTGGTTGACCCGGTTTTGCGCCAGGAGGGTCTTCACGGCACGGTCCAGCTCCGGCTTGGTGATGGTGGTCCCGTTCACCTTGACTACCGGCGCGCCGCTGGGCCCCTTTTCCGAACACCCCGGAAGCACGCACAGGGCCAGGGCGGCCACTGCCGCCGGGATCAAATTCTTCAATGCAGACATGAAAATCTCCTTTTATGAATTGTAGGGCTGAAACAGCCATGTCACAGCAAGAGCCGTACCTAGAAAAGAGCTGGGCGGTGACGGGAAACCTAATCACTCTGTGTCCCTGTGCCGGTTCAGGAAACAGGTCATGTTTTCGGCAGTTTCAGGATTTTCGACGCGGCGACGGCCCAGGTGCTTTACCGGCGGTGCCGAGGAGGGGTGCAAAGAGGTGGGGCAAATCACCCACACCTGGGTAAACCATCACGACCGGCCTGCGGAGAGCAATGGCGACAGGATCGCTTCCACTACCCCGCGCAACCGGTAAAACGGGTGCAACGAAATAGGCCGCGCCTTGCGGTGCGGCCCCAATTGCCCCTGTCACTGCACTTCTCTTAGCGTCCAGTCCCCCCGGGCTCCCCGGTTCCGGTGCCCATGCCCCCGCCGGTGCCGCCGGTTCCTGCGCCTCCGGTCCCCATGGTACCGCTGGGGCCGCCAGTGGCCGGCGTGCCATAGTTAGGTTCCATGCCCGAAGCACCTGTCCCCGTGTTCCTTCGTGTGTGTTTTTTGGACTTTTTGCCGCTTTTCTTTCTCTTCTTCTTGGTCTTCTTCGTCTTGGTCTGGGTGGTTTCCGCAGTCCCCTGGTCGCTCTGCGCCCCGGTCGACATGCCGGTTCCCTGGCCGCCGTAGGATCCCGTACCGGTTCCGGTCGTGTCTGCCGCCCAGACCATGCCTGCGAAGGATACGACTACCAGGGTCGTTACGATGGTGGACAATACTCTCTTCATAGTCAGCCTCCCGATGGTTTGATAAACAACCGCCCCACTATAGCACAGCATTAAAATTTACCAATCACGCCTTTCATTTTTTCTTCCTGGAGCCTCCACGACGTTTTTCGCTACCGCCTGCTTGACAGATTAGTCGTATACAGTTATAAAACTTTAATCTTATAACAGCAAAAGGAGAGCGGCACGTTGAAAAAGATGAAACCTTTCGATCTGGCCCATGAACAGTACCAGCTGCTGATGGCGAAATTCAAGACCACCAAGGACCTGCGGGAAAAGAACATCCTCTTCAGAAGGCTCACCAACCTCCTGGCAGTCATGGAATTCCTTATCTCCATCCACAAACCACACTGATTCGGCGTGTTGACATACCTTCAGACCAGCTGTGCTATCCTCTATGCAGAGATGCTATAATAGTGTCAGTCTTGGTAAAGGCTTATGACTACTCCAGCCGATCACACCGACTCTTTGCAACTCCGCCCGGTGCACCTGTGGTTTGCCGCCTCCCACCTGCTTGCCGTGCTCCGCAAGGATATCTTCGCCCACTGGCGCGGCGCGCTGCGGGGGTTCGACCTGGACGAGGTGCACGACCTGCGGGTATCCTCGCGCCGTCTGCGTGAAGGACTTGCCCTCTTTGCCCCCCTCCTGTCGCAGAAAAAGGTGACACTGCTGTCGCGCCGGGTGAAAAAGCTCACCACCCTGCTGGGAGAGTTGCGCAACATCGACGAAGCCCTGCTCTTCTTCTCAGGGCTGGAGGAACAAGAAAGGGAGCGCTGCCGCACCGAGGCCGATCAACTGCAGCAATCGCTGTCGAAGGAGCGGGAGGCGGCCCAAACGGAAGTGGCAGGGGCCCTGGCGCAGTTCCAGGCGGGGAAATTGAAGAAACAATTGGCGGGGTTGTCGGAGCAGTTGAACCCGTTCAGAAAACGTGCAGCAGGTGGGATCGACCCCTTCACAGAGGTCGGCATCTTTGCCGAAGGTGCGTTGGCCGAGCGGATCGCCCTGGTGAGGGAACTTTTCCCGGCAGCGCTGCGCGAGGAAGACACGGTGGCACAGCACAGGCTGCGCATCGCGTTCAAGAAGCTGCGTTACCGGCTGGAGATCCTGGCACCGCTTCTGGAGGACCATGGCGAAAAACTGCGCCGGCTCCTCAAGCGCTACCAGGACCTCTTGGGGAAACTGCACGACCTCGACGTTTTCAAGGAGATGGTGCAGGAGCGGGTAGCGCCGGGAACGGGACGGGACGAGCTGCTGCAGCTACTGGCCGCCCGCCGCAACGACCTCTTCGCCGACTTCGCCCGGACCCACCGGGAGCAGCCGATCGAGCCGCTGACGGCGAAGATCAGCTTGGAACTGGGCCTTCACCGCAGGCCAGGCCCAGCAGAAACGCAGCCGTAGCGTGGCAGACGCGGGCCGCGAAGGCGAGGTTCAGGGTCTCCAGGGTGTCGCTGGGTTCATGGTAGTGGGGGTTGCGGAAATTGGTGGTATCGGTCAGCATGATCGCTGGGTAGCCGGCATCCCAGAAGGGAGCGTGGTCCGAGCGCCGGGTGTCCGGGACCGCCTCGCCGTTGCCGGGCACCACCAGGGGCACCACCGGAAGAGCGATGCCGAAGTCCTGCACCACCAGCACGAATCGCCCCACCACCCCCCGGGAATGTTCGTTCCCGATCACGGCGAGGAAATCCCCGGTCTGCGGCACCTGGAACGGCAGTCCGGCAGGCACACTCTGGCGCAGCGACGCCCCCGCATAGGCCACCGACTCGAGCACCAGCACGGCCTCGATATCCCACCCTTGCTGCACGGCGAAGCGGGCCAGGGCCCGGCTCCCTCGAAGCCCGGTCCCCCGCACCCCCTCTTCGGAGTTTTCCTCCAGGTTGACCCCGATAAAATGAAGCGTAAGCTCCGGACGCCACTCCCTGCAAATCGTCGCCAGTTCCAGCATCAGCGCCACGCCGCTTGCGTTGTCGTCCGCCCCGGGGGAAACGGAAACGGTGTCGTAGTGGGCGATCACCAGGACCCTCTTGTCGGGGAGGCGGGTCCCGAGCCTCGTGGCGACCACGTTGTGGTACTCGCTGCCGCCGTCCTCGAAGGGGTGCAGGTCGACCGCGTAGCCCAGGCCGCGCAGGGTATCCTCGACGTAGCAGCAGGCACGCTGCAGGGCGGCTGGTGCCGTCACCGGATGTCTTACCCCCTCCAGGGCTTTCAGGTGCCCCTCGATCCGCTCCCTGGAAACGGTCGCCGCCGTCAGCGCGCTCATTTAAGCGCCTCGAGCTCGCGCTCCAGCTGCTGCACCCGCGCGTCGTCCTCGCGGACTTCCACGAGCTTCTTGTAGTAAGCGGCACGGGCGGCACCCGACGAAGACAAGGCACTGTTCTTACTTATATAGGGATTTTGCTTGTCGCTCGTCTTCCTCTCGGCCAGTTCCTTCTGGAATTCCTTGGCCTCATCCAGGGTCGGGGTACGTCCCTTGGCCACCATCCACTTGTGATGCAGCCTCTGCAGTTCCTTTTTCTTCCCCTCCAGTCCGCCGCGGAGCCGCGCCAGCTCCGCGGTAAGCCGGGTGCGCTGGGCGCTAGTCACGTCACCCTCGGGTGCCGCACCGACTCCCTTTGCGGCGGGCGCCACCGGGGCGTCCTGTTTGGGGGCGGTCGCCGCGGGCTTCGCGGCGCCTGCGGAATCGACCTCCTGCGCGCGCTTCAGGTATCGGTCGGGAATCCGCTCGGAATCGTCGGTGAAATGAACGGTTCCGGCATCGTCGCGCCACTGGTAGGTGCCGCTAAGGACCAGCGCGGGTGCTGCAAGGATCAAAACAGCGGCAAGCATCGTGGTACGTCGCATGTCCCCTCCGGGATGATAAGTTGATGCAGTTCCAGGCCGAAGATAATATGCAACTGGCCACGTTTGTCAATTTTCTTTTGACGCGTCTCATCTTCCCCATCTCCCGGCGTCGCTACGGAGACCGGGAAAGGGTGCAGCAAGACGTAAAAAGGGCCGGGGATATCCCCGGCCCTTTTTTGCTGCCGCAGTCTCGGTCTGTTACTGTTTGCCGTCCTCGCCGAAGCTGAGCGCGGCGAGCTTGGTGTAGTAGTCGAAGCGGTCCGCGGCCCAGGCGCTCGCCTTTTGCATCAGCTGCTCCGCCGCCTCGGGATTCATCTTCCTGAGCACCTTGTAGCGGTTTTCGCCCCCCGCGTACTCCTCGAAACTGGTCGTGGGCGCCTTGCTGTCCAGCTGCAGGGGGTTTTTGCCCTGCGCCGCCAGGGCCGGGTTGTAGCGGTACAGCGGCCAGTAGCCGGAGGAGACCGCCTTCTTCTGCTCGTCCACGCCGCGGGTCATGTCGATGCCGTGCGCGATGCAGTGCGAGTAGGCGATGATGAGCGAGGGACCGTCATAGGCCTCGGCCTCGATGAACGCCTTTACCACCTGCCCGGGGTTGGCCAGGGAAACCGACGCCACGTAGACGTGGCCGTAGGCCATGGCCATCATGCCGAGGTCCTTCTTGGCCATGGACTTCCCGCCGGCCGCGAACTGCGCCACCGCGCCGATCGGGGTCGACTTGGAGGCCTGGCCGCCGGTGTTGGAGTAGACCTCGGTGTCCAGCACCAGGATGTTCACGTTCTTGCCCGAGGCGATGACGTGATCCAGGCCGCCGTAGCCGATGTCGTAGGCCCAGCCGTCGCCACCCACGCACCAGACCGACTTCTGCACCAGGTAGTCCGCGATGGGAAGGAGCTGTGTGGCAGCCTCCTCCTCGCAGCCGGCCAGGGCCTCCTTGAGCTTCGCCACGCGGGCGCGCTGCGCCTCGATGGCGGCCTGGCCGGACTGGTCGGCATCGAGGATCTCCCGCATCAGCGGCGCGATCGCCGTGCAGCTGCCGCAGCCGCAGGTAAGGAGCTTTTCTACGAGCTCCCGTGCCGCCTGGTTGAACTTGTCCACCGCGAGCCTCATGCCGTAACCGAACTCGGCATTGTCCTCGAACAGCGAGTTGGACCAGGCCGGGCCGCGCCCGTCGGCACGCTTCGCCCACGGCGTGGTGGGGAGGTTGCCGCCGTAGATCGAGGTGCAGCCGGTGGCGTTGGCGATGAGCGCACGATCGCCGAAGAGCTGCGACATGAGCTTCAGGTACGGTGTCTCGCCGCAGCCGGCGCAGGCGCCGGAGTACTCGAACAGGGGGCGCACCAGCTGGCTGCCGCGCAGGGTGTCCAGCTTGACCAGCGCCGGGTCGAGGTCGGGAAGCCCCAGGAAGAAGTGGTAGTTGGCGGCCTCGGCGGCACGTAAGGGAGGCTGGAACTGCATGTCCAGCGCCTTGTGGGCCGGGTTCTCCTTGTCCTTGGCCGGGCAGTTGTGGGCGCAGGCGCCGCAGCCGGTGCAGTCCTCGGGGGCGACCTGGAAGGTCACCTTGTGCTCCTTGAGTTCCGCGATCTTGGAGTCGGCGCACTTGAACCCTGCCGGTGCGCCGGCGAGGGCCTCGGCCGGGTAGGCCTTGACGCGGATGGCTGCGTGCGGGCAGACGAAGGAGCAGATGGCGCACTGGATGCAGAGTTTCTCGTCCCACACCGGGATCTCAACCGCGATGTTGCGCTTCTCGTACTGCGAGGTCGCGGTGGGGAAGGTGCCGTCGATGGGCAGCGCCGAGACCGGCAGGTCGTCGCCGAAGCCCGCGATGATGCGGCCGGTGACCTCCTTCACGAAGTGCGGCGCGCCCGCCCCGACCGGCGGCGGCATGGTGATGGCGCTCGACGCTGCCGCCGGGACGGCCACCTCGTGGATGTTCAAAAGCGCCTGGTCCACGGCGGCGTTGTTCATGGCCACGACCTTCTCGCCCGCCTTGCCGTAGCTCTTCTTGATGGCCCCCTTGATCTCGGCGATGGCGCTCGAGAGCTCGATGATGCCGGAGATCTTGAAGAAGGCGGTCTGCATGATCACGTTGATGCGGGCACCAAGGCCCAGCTCCTCGGCGAGCTTGATGGCGTTGATGGTGTAGACCTTGAGCTTCTTGTCGATGATCTGCTTCTGCACCTCGACCGGCATCTTCTCCCAGACCTCGCCGTGGTCGAACGGCGAGCAGAGCAGGAAGGTGGCGCCGGGCTTCGCCTTGCCCAGCATGTCGTACTTCTCCAGGAAGGTGAAGTTGTGGCAGGCGACGAAGTCGGCGTTGTCGATCAGGTACGGCGCGTTGATCGGCTTCTTGCCGAAGCGCAGGTGCGAGGTCGTGATGGTACCGGCCTTCTTGGAGTCGTAGACGAAGTAGGCCTGGGCATAGTTGTCGGTCGCCTCACCGATGATCTTGATGGAGTTCTTGTTGGCCCCCACCGTGCCGTCGGAACCAAGACCGAAGAACATCGCCTCGTAGGTCCCCTCCATCGCGGTCCTGAAGGAGCTGTCGTAGTCGAGGCTCGCGCCGGTCACGTCGTCGTTGATGCCGACCACGAAGTTGCTCTTGGGCTGCGCCTCGTTCAGGTTGTCGAAGACCGCCTTGACCATGGCCGGGGTGAACTCCTTGGAGCCCAGGCCGTAGCGCCCCCCGACGATGACCGGGTAGCCGACGAAGTTGCTCATTCCGGCCGCCATCCCCTCGCCGATGGCGGTGCGCACGTCGAGGTAGAGCGGCTCGCCCAGTGCGCCGGGCTCCTTGGTCCGGTCCAGGACCGCGATGCGGCGCACCGACGCGGGAAGCGCCTGCACGAAAGCCTTGAGTGGGAAGGGGCGATACAGATGGATCTTCACCACGCCGACCTTCTCTCCACGCGCGTTCAGGGTCGCCACCGTCTCCTGCACGGTGTCCGCGCCGGAGCCCATGATGACGATGACCCGCTCGGCGTCGGGCGCGCCTGCGTACTCGACCACGCCGTACCTGCGCCCGGTGAGTGCCGCGAACTTCTCCATCTCCTTCTCCACGATATCGATGGTGGCCGGATAGAAGCGGTTCACCGTCTCGCGCCCCTGGAAGTAGACGTCCGGGTTCTGGGCACTGCCGCGCAGGACCGGCCGGTCCGGGGTGAGGCAGCGGGCCCGGTGCGCGTTGACCAGCTCGTTGTCGATCATGGCGCGCATGTCGTCGTAGGAGAGCGCCTCCACCTTCTGCACCTCGTGGGAGGTGCGGAAACCGTCGAAGAAGTGCAGGAACGGGATCCGGGAACGCAGCGTCGCCGCCTGGGCGATCAGGGCGAAGTCCATCACCTCCTGCACGTTGTTGGAGCAGAGCATGGCCCAGCCGGTGGCACGGCAGGACATGACGTCGGAATGGTCCCCGAAGATCGAGAGCGCCTGGGTGGCGATGGCGCGGGCCGAGACGTGGAACACGGTGGAGGTGAGCTCGCCGGCGATCTTGTACATATTGGGGATCATCAGCAAAAGCCCCTGGCTCGCCGTGAAGGTCGTGGTGAGAGCCCCCGCCTGCAGCGCACCGTGCACCGCCCCGGCGGCGCCCCCCTCGGACTGCAGCTCGGAGACCAGCGGCACCGTGCCCCAGATGTTCTTCTCACCCGCCGCGCTCTTCGCGTCGGAGATCTCCCCCATCACCGACGAGGGGGTGATCGGGTAGATCGCGATCACCTCGTTGGTGGCATGGGCCACGTGGGCGGCCGCGGTGTTGCCGTCTATGGTTACCATTTTTCTGCTCATGCTCTCGCTCCTCTTATCTGTAATGCAGTGAAGTTCTGTTACCGTCTGCCCGGGTTGCGCTACGGCGCGCTCTGCCAGGGGACCATGTCCTGCAGGGCCTCCCGCATCAGGTCGGACACCTTCATGTTCACTTCCTTGGAAATCTTCTCGATGGTCTCGCGCTCCTCGCGGCTCACCCGCACCGAGAGCACGTGGTAACGTGGGTTTTCTTTCTTTTTCATATCGACCTCCGCCACCTCCGGGTGGCGCCTCCGCGTCGTTACGGTTTGTAGACCTTGAGCAGCGCCTGCGCCATCTCGGCGGGGGTGGCCGCGACGCTGATGCCGCACTCCTTGAGGACCGCCACCTTCTCGGTCGCGGTTCCCTTGCCGCCGGAGATGATGGCGCCGGCATGTCCCATCCTCTTCCCCGGGGGAGCGGTGACCCCGGCGATGTAGGCCGCCACCGGCTTGGTCATGTTCTCCTTGACGAAGCGGGCGGCCTCCTCCTCGGCGCTGCCGCCGATCTCGCCGATCATGATCACCGCCTCGGTATCCGGGTCCTCCTCGAAGAGCCTGAGGCAGTCGATGTGGCTGGTGCCGTTCACCGGGTCGCCGCCGATCCCGACGCAGGTGGACTGCCCGAGGCCGATGCAGGTCAGCTGCCAGACCGCCTCGTAGGTGAGCGTGCCGGAGCGGGAAACGACGCCGATCTTGCCCGGCTTGTGGATGTAGCCGGGCATGATGCCGATCTTGCACTCGCCGGGGGTGATCACGCCGGGGCAGTTGGGACCGACCAGCCGGGTTTTCTTGCCCACCAGGTACTGCTTCACCTTCACCATGTCGAGGACCGGGATCCCCTCGGTGATGCAGCAGACTAGCTCCACGCCCGCATCCACCGCCTCCATGATCGAGTCCGCGGCAAACGGCGGCGGGACGTAGATGACGCTCGCGGTGGCGCCTGTCTGGTACACGGCCTCGGCGACCGTGTCGTACACCGGGAAGCCGTCGATCACGGTCCCCCCCTTGCCGGGGGTCACCCCTCCCACCATCTGCGTGCCGTACTCGCGGGCGCCCTGCGCGTGGAACAGGCCGGTCGCGCCGGTGATCCCCTGCGTGATGACCTTGGTCTCCTTGCCGATCAATATGCTCATGGCGTCCCCCCTAGGCGGCAGCCGCGACGGCGGCCACTATTTTCTGCGCCCCGTCGGCCATGCCGTCGGCGGCTACTATGTTGAGGCCGCTTTCGGCCAGAAGCTTCTTGCCCAGCTCCACGTTGGTCCCCTCCAGGCGCACCACCAGCGGCACCTGGATGCCGACCTGGCGCGCGGCCTCGATAACCCCGGTGGCGATCACGTCGCACTTCATGATGCCGCCGAAGATGTTGACCAGGATCCCCTTCACGTTCTTGTCGGAGAGGATGATCTTGAAGGCCTCGGTGACGCGCTCGATGGTGGCCCCGCCGCCGACGTCCAGGAAGTTGGCCGGGTCGCCGCCGTAGTGCTTGATGATGTCCATGGTGGCCATGGCAAGGCCGGCGCCGTTCACCAGGCAGCCGATGTTGCCGTTGAGCGAGATGTAGGAGAGGTCGTGCTGGCTGGCCTCGATCTCGTTGGGATCCTCCTCGTCGAAGTCGCGCATGTCGCCGATCTGCAGGTGACGGAACAGCGCGTTGTCGTCGAAGCCGAACTTGGCGTCCAGCGCGAGCAGGTCCCCTTCGGCGGTCACCACCAGCGGGTTGATCTCGAGCAGCGAACAGTCGCACGCGATGAAGGTGGTGTAGAGGTTGGAAAGTACCTTCACGGCCTTGTTGGTCAGCTTTCCCTTGAGTCCCAGGCTGAAGGCGATCTTGCGGCACTGGAACGGGGTGAGCCCGACCAGGGGATCAACCGCCTCCGTGATGATCTTCTCCGGAGTGTTGGCCGCCACTTCCTCGATGTCCATGCCTCCCTCGGTGGAGGCCATCACGGTGACGCGGGAGCTGCCGCGGTCCACCAGCAGGCTCACGTAGAGCTCGTTGGCGATGTTGCAGCCGTTCTCAACGAGCACCCGGTGCACCACCTTCCCTTCCGGCCCGGTCTGGTGCGTCCTCAAAGTCATCCCCAGCATGTCGCGGGCGATCATCTGCACCTCGCTGGAGGTGCGCGCCAGCTTGACGCCGCCCCCCTTGCCGCGCCCGCCGGCGTGGATCTGGGCCTTCACCACCCAGGGCCCCTCGCCCAAACGTTTGGCCCATTCCCTCGCGCTCGCGCCGTTGTAGCAGACGTGGCCGTCGGGAACCGGCACGCCGAACTTCCTCAAAATCGCTTTGGCCTGGTACTCGTGGACGTTCATACTCCCTCCTTAAAGCCTCTGTTTTAACAAACCTGCCGGGTGCATAACATTAACCGTTTCTTGTTTTATTTTGGCCTAAAAACGGGGGTCAACGTCGCACCACACTCATATACTCCCATGACGAAAATTTAGCAAACACTTTTATAATCGATCCACAAAAAAATTGGTAAGACCAAGGTATCTGCCGAAAATGGATGCACCACATCCGCCGCGCGCGGCGCCCAAACCACCGAACGATTGTTTGAATTACCGACATTTACACGGTAAAACCAAGACAAACCAGGGATCCGCCGCAACCAGTCGGTAACGATAGAACAGCTTCGGCAACGTTATTTGGTTACATTGTAATACAGCAATATTTACCGTTACAGACCAGGAGAAACACCGAAGTTCCAAAATAAAACACGTCGTAAACGCAAAAGGAGACAGGCACAAAAAATCCCCCATTCCTCGCCTCAAGGCGGGAATGGGGGACCGGGACCCGACGGTCCCACAGCTAGGGATTCTGGGCGTCCACCACGGCGATAGCGGCCATGTTGACGATGTCGTGAACGTCGTCGCCGCGCTGCAGCACGTGCACAGGCTTATTCATCCCCATGAGGATGGGGCCGATGGACTCGGCGCCTCCCAGGCGACGCAAAAGCTTGTAGCAGATGTTGCCGGAGTTCAGATCCGGGAAGATGAGCACGTTGGCGGGGGTCTTCAGTTTGGAGAAGGTGTATCCCTCCAGGAGCTCGGGCACCACCGCGGTGTCGGCCTGCATCTCCCCTTCGACGATCAGGTGAGGCGCACGCTCCTTGACCAGCTCCACGGCGCGCTTCACCTTGTTCGCCTGGGGATGGTCCACCGAACCGAAGTTGGAGAAGGAGAGCATGGCGATCCTCGGCTCGATGTCGAGCATGGCGACCTTCTCGGCGGCGAGAATGGCGGTCTCGGCCAGCTCCTCAGCGGTCGGGTCGATGGTCACCGTGGTATCGGCCAGGAAGTAGACCCCCTTCTTGAACACCATCATGTAGAGACCGTGCACGCTGGAAAGCCCCGCCTGCTTGCCGAGCACCTCCAGGGCCGGACGGATGGTCTCCGGGTAGTGGGTGTCGATCCCGCCCAAAAGCGCGTCCGCATGCCCCTTGTGCACCATCATGGTGCCGAAGTGGGTCCTGGATTTCCTGCGCATGATGCGGCTGCTCTCGGAGCTGGTGATCCCCTTCCTCTGCCGCAACTGGTAAAGCTCCTGGGCGTACTCCTCGGTGAGCTCGCTCTCGGCGGGGTCGACGATGGGTACCTCGAGGTCGAGGTTCAGGTCGTCCATCTTCTGCTGGATCTTCTTGCGGTCACCCACCAGGATCGGCTGCGCGATCCCCTCCTCTACCAGGGTCTGTGCGGCCCGCAGGATCTTCTCGTTGTCACCCTCGGGGAAGACGACCTTTTTCGGGTCGCTCTTCGCCTTGTTGATGACCATGCGCATGATCTCCTTGGAACGTCCCTGGGAGCACTCGAGCTGCTCGATGTACTTCGCCATATCTTCGATAGGCTGACGTGCCACGCCGGTGTCCATGGCCGCCTGGGCGATGGCGGGCGCAACGTGCAGGAGGACACGCGGGTCGAACGGCTTGGGTATGATGTAGTTCACGCCGAAGGAAAACTTCTCGTTGCCGTAGGCCTTGGATACGGAGTCGGGGACCTCCTCCTGGGCGAGCTTCGCCAGCGCGTGCACCGCGGCAAGCTTCATCTCCTCGTTGATGGCGGTGGCACGCACGTCGAGGGCCCCACGGAAGATGAAGGGGAAGCCGAGCACGTTGTTCACCTGGTTGGGATAATCGGAGCGGCCGGTGGCCATGATCACATCACCACGCACCGCGTGCGCCTCCTCGGGGGTGATCTCCGGGTCGGGGTTCGCCATGGCGAAGATGATCGGGTTGGGTGCCATGCTCCGGATCATCTCCGGCGTGAAGGCCCCCTTCACGGAAAGGCCGAAGAGGACGTCGGCCCCATTGGCCGCCTCCTCGAGGGTGCGGAAGGGGGTGTCGGCGGCGAAGAGCTCCTTGTACTTGTTCATCCCCTCTACCCGCCCCTTGTAGATGACCCCCTTGGTGTCGCACATGATCATGTTGTCGGGTTTGACACCCAGGGCGATGGCGAGCTTCGCGCAGGAGTTGGCCGAGGCGCCGGCGCCGTTCACGACGATCCTGATGTCCCCGATCTTCTTGCCGGTAAGCTTGAGCGCGTTCAGAAGGGCCGCCGAGCAGATGATGGCGGTGCCGTGCTGGTCGTCGTGGAAGACCGGGATGTTCATGGTCTTTTTCAGCTCTTCCTCGATATAGAAGCACTCGGGCGCCTTGATGTCCTCCAGGTTGATGCCGCCGAAAGTCGGCTCCAGGAGCTGGCACGCCTTGATGATCTCATCCGGGTTCTCGGTGTTCAGCTCGATGTCGAAGACGTCGATGTCGGCGAAGCGCTTGAAGAGGACACCCTTCCCTTCCATGACCGGCTTGCCGGCCAAAGCACCCAGGTTGCCAAGGCCCAGGACGGCGGTGCCGTTGGAGACGACCGCCACCAGGTTCCCCTTGGCGGTGTACTTGTAGGCGTCGTCCGGATTCTGCTGGATGGCGAGGCAGGGCTCGGCTACCCCCGGAGAGTAGGCAAGCGACAGGTCTGCCGCGGTCTGACATGGTTTGGTGGCGATGACTTCTATCTTCCCTTTCCTACCGTTGCAGTGGTAGTCGAGGGCTCCCAGTTTCTTGCTCATCTATGTTTCCTCCTCTGTTCAGCCAAATTCAGGTTCAAAAAAAGAGGGCAGCAGCAACACTGTGCTAGCCCTCTCTCGGAAAGCCCCTCTCGGGGCGGAAATGTTTGAATCCCCCCTCCCCTTGCGGGAGGGGGTTAGGGGGTGGGGGAAGGTGCCATCGCCGGCTTACGCCTCTTCCGGCTCCGGCTCCAGGAGGCCCATCTCGGGCTCCTCCTCGACCTCCTGGTTGTTCAGCACGCGGTTCATGCGCTCAACGTCGAGCTCGTTCTCCCAGCGCGAGACCACCACGGTGGCGACGCCGTTGCCGACCAGGTTGGTGAGGGCGCGCGCCTCGGACATGAAGCGGTCGATGCCAAGGATCAGGGCCAGACCCGCCACCGGAATGGTGGGGATGGCGGCGAAGGTCGCAGCGAGCGTCACGAAGCCGCTGCCGGTAACGCCCGCGGCGCCTTTCGAGGTCAGCATAAGCACACCCAGGATGGTGAGGGTCTGCGTCATGGTGAGCGGGGTGTTGGTGGCCTGCGCCACGAAGATGGCGGCCATGGTCAGGTAGATGGAGGTGCCGTCCAGGTTGAAGGAGTAGCCGGTCGGGATGACCAGGCCGACGACGGACTTGGTGCAGCCAAGGTTCTCAAGCTTCGCCATCATGCGCGGCAGCGCGGATTCCGAGGAGGAGGTTCCCAGCACAATCAGTAGCTCTTCCTTGATGTAGGAGATGAATTTGAAGATGTTGAAGCCGCAGATCTTACCGATGGTGCCGAGTACCACGAAGATGAACAGGAGGCAGGTGAGGTAGAAGCTGCCCATCAGCATGCCGAGCTTGGCCAGCGAGCCCAGGCCGAACTTGCCGATGGTGAAGGCCATGGCGCCGAAGGCGCCGATCGGTGCGAACTTCATGATCAGGTTGACCACCCCGAACAGGGCGTGGGAGACGTCGTCGATGAACTTGTAGATCGGCTTGCCCTTCTCGCCGAGGGCGGCAAGCGCCAGGCCGAAGAAGATGGCGAAAAAGAGCACCTGGAGGATCTCACCCTTGGCGAAGGCGTCCACGACGCTGGTCGGGATGATGCCCAGGGCGAAGTCGGCGAAGCTGTGCGACTTGGCGGCGGTGGCGGTGTAGGTCGCGAGCCCCTTGGTGTCGAGCTTGGTGACGTCGGCGTTCATGCCCACGCCCGGCTGGATCACGTTGATCACCAACAGGCCGATACCCAGCGCCAGGGTGGAGACCACTTCGAAGTACAGCATCGCCTTGCCGCCGACGCGACCGACCTTCTTCATGTCGTCCATGCCGGCGATGCCGGTGACCACGGTACAGAAGATCACCGGGGTGATGATCATCTTGATCATCTTGATGAAGCCGTCGCCCAGGGGCTTCATGGCCGCTCCGGTGTCGGGCAGGTAGTAGCCCAGTGCGATACCGATGGATATCGCCAACAGCACCTGGAAGTACAGAACCTGGTAAAACTTCTTCGTTTTCATGGTCTCTCCTTTTGGTTGGTTCTCGTGAACCTGGATTGTAGATCCGACAAAGGCGTTAGCCGATAACACTGTTTGACACTCCATATCAGCAAGAGCGGTACCAAGCATACGTATACGGATGCAAGTTGCCGTATTTACATCGGAAAATAATGTTTTACGCGCAAAAAGGCTCGCAAAAGGCATTAACCTAAGTGAACACCTTTGCTGTTGCAATCGGGGAAGCGTTTACGTTTCGGCAGGATGCGGCGCTTAACCATGGTTAAGCAGTTAACCAAAGTTAAGACCATTCACCCCGTAACGGGGGGTAAGGCGCGGGCAGGGTGAGTTTCGGGGGTGCGGGCGGGAAAAAAAATCGCCGATCCGGAGGCGGAGAGGGAGGAAACTCTCCGCCGCCGGGCCTACTTGCGTGACATCTTGAGACGCTTGTTCAGTGCGGGCGCGGAAATGCCTAAAAGCCGCGCCGCAATAGCCTGTACGCCGTTGGCGCGGCTGATCGCCTCCTCCACCAGCAGCTCGGCGGCCTCGACGAAGGTGGGCAGCCGTTCGAAAGTCGCAAACGGGTTTTGACTTTGGAGCGGCGGGTTGGCGGTGTCGCGGCTCTGCCCGATCGCCTTCAGGAAACTTTCCATGGAAAGGATGCGTTCCTTGTGCAGGCTGACCGCATTGTAGACCATGCCGCGCAGCTCGCGGACGTTGCCGGGGAAGCTGTAGGTGGCCAGCACCTGCGCCAGCTCCTTGGGCGGGGTGGGCTTTTTCTTCCCCAGCGACTTGGCCGCTTCGTTCAGGAAGTAATCGAGCAGCAGCGGGATGTCCCCTACCCTCTCCCTGAGGGAGGGGATGTTGATGCGGTGGGTGCACAGGCGGTAGTACAGGTCGCGCCGGAACTGCCCCGCGGCCTCCCGGGCGGCCAGGTCGCGGTGGGTCGCCACCACGATGCGCGCGTTCATCCGCTTGGGGCGGTCACCCCCCAGCGGGAAGTACTCACCCTCCTGGAGCAGGCGCAACAGCTTTACCTGGGAGGCGATGCTCAGATCGCCGATCTCGTCCAGAAACAGCGTCCCGTTGCCGGCCTGCTCGATCATGCCGGGACGGGCCTGGTCGGCGCCGGTATAGGCGCCGCGGACATGGCCGAACAGGGTGTCCGCGAACACCGTGTCGTCAAGCCCGGCGACGTTGACGGCGACCAGCGGACCGGAGCAGCCGCTCAGGGCGTGCACGGCGCGGGCCACCAGTTCCTTGCCCACTCCGCTTTCCCCGGTGATCAGCAGCGGCTGGTGGCTCGGGGAAACCGCCTCCACGTAGTTGAACAGGTCGTGCATGCGGGGGTCGCAGGTGACGATGTCGACGAACGCCTCCGGGTGCTTCAGCTCCCGCGACAGCATCCGGTCCGACATGGTGCGGAATTCCTGCTGCAGCTCCAGGATGCGCACGGCACGCAGCACCCCGCTCACCAGGCGGTCCTCCTCGTCGGTCTTGACGATGTAGTCGAAGGCCCCCAGCTTCATGCAGCGCACCGCCGTCTCCAGCTGGTTCATCCCGCTCACGATGATGGTCATGATCTCGGGGTGGCTCTCCCCGATCTGCTGCAACAGCGTTTCCCCGCACGGCTGCGGCATGGTGAGATCCAACAGCACCAGGCCGATGTCTCCCTGGTCCAAAAGCCCCATCACCTCGCGGCTCTCCTGGCAGGTGACGATGTTGTTGATCCCCGCGCAGCTCTTCAGCGTGAGCGCGAACGACTTGAGCCAGGCCGGCTCGTCGTCGACCAGCAGGATGCCGAAGGTGGGGAAGAGTGTCTTTTTCATGTCAGCGGACTCCTGTCGGGGACGGGAAACGAGAGGGTCACCGTGGTACCCCTCCCCGGTGTGGACTGGAACTGCAGGGCGCCGCCGTGCTCCTTGACGATGCCCGCCGAGACGGAGAGCCCGAGGCCGGTGCCGCCGCTCTCCCTCTTGGTGGTGAAGAAGGGGTCGAGCAGGTAGGGAAGGTGTTCCTGCGCCACCCCCACCCCCTGGTCGGTGACCTGGAGCAGGACCTGGCCGCGCTCGGCATCGTAACTGGTGCCGATGAAGACCCCGCAGTCGCGGTTGGGGAGCGCCTGGCAGGCGTTGAGCACCAGGTTGACGATGACCTGCTCGATGCGCTGGCCGTTGCCCAGGATCTGGGGGAGCGAGCCGTGGAAGGCGGACTGGAAGTGGTCGGTCGAGGAACGGATGGTGGGGTCCACGAGCCGGAGCGCGGTCCTTGCCACCGCATCCAGGTCGATGAGCGATTTCTGCCCCATGTCTTTGCGCGCGAAGTCCTTCAGGTCGTTGACGATGCGCTTGATGCGCTGGGCGCCGTCCTGCATCTCGTCCAGGATGCGCGGGATCTCGTCGCGCATCTCCGAGTAGGGGACCCCGCCGAGCATGAAGTCTCCCTGCTCGCGGTAATGCGCCTCCAGGATCTCCTCCGCGTCGTCATGCACCCTTTTGAGCACCGGGATGTCCAGCAAAAGCAGGCCGTTGGGGTTGTTGATCTCGTGGGCGACGCCGGAGACCAGGGTTCCCAGCGAGGTCATCTTGTCCGCCTGGATCAGCTTGTCCTGGTGGCGCTTCAGCTCCTCCAGCGCCTTGTTGCGCTCGGCAACCTCCTGGGCCAGCGCCGTGGTCCGCTCAGCCACCCGCTTGTGCAGGGTCTTGGACCAAAGCGCCGTCACCGCCAGCACGATCAGCAGGGGGATCAGGATCATCGCGCCGTACTTGAGAGCCAGCTCGCGGGTCACCCGGGGGGGGTCGTTCACCCCGAGCCAGCGGTTGTAGATCTGCGCGTACTGCCCGGTCTTGATGACGATGGCGAGCCCCTCGTTGAAGCGGGCCAGCAGTTCCTTGTCGCCGCGCTGCACCGCGTAGCAGTACTGCTCGCTCACCACGGCCTTGGCGACCGGCACCAGGTTGGTGAGGCGCAGTTCGCGGATCAGGTAGATGCCGGGAAGTTGCGCCACCACGGCGTAGTCACCCTGCCCCGAGGCGAGCAGCCTGAGCGCCTCGGCCGGGGTCGGCGTGAGCACCAGGTCCTTCTCGAACCCCATCTGCTTCAGGCGCTCGTGCATGATGCCGGACTGGAAGACCAGCACTTTCTTGCCGCGCAACTCCTCCAGGCTCTTGACCGGTTTGGCGTCGCGCCGGGCGAAGATGGCGTGGTGCACGATGGTGTGGGGGGGTGAGAATTCCACCGAGCTCAGGCGCTGAGCGGAATAGGAGAGTCCCTGCAGGATGTCGATGCTGCCGTTTTGCAGCCCGGCGCGCACCTCGGACCAGTTGCCGAAGACGAAGCGGACCTTCATCCCCATCACCTCGGCGATGGCGCGGGTCAGGTCGACGTTGTAACCGGCGGGGTTGCCGTCCTTGTCGATGAACTCGTAGGGGGGATAGGCGCGGTCCCCCCCCACCACGACGGTCGCGGGCGCCTGATGCGCGGGGTCGGGGATGAAATCGGCGGGGGCGGCAAGGCACAGCGGGACCAGCAAAAGGAACAAGACCAGGAGCGTCGTGCCGGGGAGCGCCCGCACAAAGCGGAGAAACCTGGTGCCGAAGGTGTGCGTTTTGCCTGTCAGGGCGCGGTGGACCACTGCATCGTCCTCAAAGCTGGGATGCGGGCTCTGTGCCGCCGGCGGCGACGCAGAAGCCCGTCCCACTATCGCACGCCTGAAGTGCACAAGTCAATGAAGCTCATGAGAAAGGGGACTGGCTCCGCAGGTGCCAGTCCCCTTTGTGCCAGTCAGAAGTAAAGGGGGACAGGCACCTTACGGAGCCAGTCCCCTTTCGGTCAACGGCCGGAGCCGGGCGCCGGGAGCCGCGCCGCCACGAGCTCGGCCAGGTCGCGCGCCGCGAGGCTTCCTTCCAGGCCGCCGGTCTTGATGCCGTCCTCGAACATGGTGAGGCAGAAGGGGCAGTTGGAAACCAGCATGGGAGCGCCGGTTTCCCCGGCCATCTGCACCCGGGCTGCGCTGATGCGCGTGCCTACCTTCTCCTCGGCGAGGATGCGCCCCCCTCCCCCGCCGCAGCAAAAGCTCTCCATGCGGTTTCTATCCATCTCGGCGATGGTGCCTCCCAAGAGCTGCACGACCTCGCGCGGCGGTTCGAAGATGTCGGCGTAGCGTCCGATGTAGCAGGAATCGTGGTAGGTGCAGTCGAAGCTCTCGCCCGGTTCCAGCTGCAGCCGTCCCTGTTGCACCAGTTCCGCCAGCAAGGTGCTGTAGTGGCGTACCGGGACCTCCAGGCCGAGCTCGCGGTAGTCGCGCGCCAGGGTGTTGAAGCAGTGGGGACAGGTGGTCACGATCTCCCGCACCCCGTACCCCTTGATCCGTTCTATGTTCTCCTGGGCCATGGTCTGGTACTGGTACTCGTTGCCCAGCTTGCGCGGCGGCTCCCCGCAGCACTTCTCTTCCTTACCGAGGATGCCGAGCCTGATCCCCGCCGCGGAGCAGATCCTCGCGAAGGCCTTGGCCACCTCCCGGTTCCTGCGGTCGAAGGAGGCGTAGCACCCCACGAAGTACATCACGTCGAAGGGCTCGCCGCTCTCCAGCGTGACCACGTCGAGCCCCTCGGCCCAGGCGCCGCGCTCGGCCCAGGCCAGGCCGAAGGGGTTGCCGTTCACCTCGTAGTTCCCCATCGCGCCCCGCACCTCGTCGCCGGGGAACTTCCCCTCCATGAGGGCCAGGTTCCGCCGCATCTCAAGGATCTTGTTGACGTGCTCGATGTCTACCGGGCAGATCTCCTGGCAGGCCCGGCAGGTAGTACAGTCCCAGAGCACCTCCTCGGTGACGTAACGGCACAGGTCCCCCTGCGGGTCGTTGAGCGCCAGCTCCCCCACCTGCTGCACCACCCGCATCGGGGAAAGCGGCTTCTCGGTGTTCCAGGCCGGGCAGCGGTCCTGGCAGCGCTTGCACAGCGTGCAGGCGTCGGCATCGTAGATGTCCTTCCAGGCGAGGTCGGCGGCCTTGGCCGCGCCGAACTGCTCGGCGGTCTCGTCCTCGAGGTTGATGGTCGCGATGGCCCCCTTGGGACGCAGATCGGTGAAGAGGTAGTTGGCCGGATCGGTGAACAGGTGCCGCAGCTTGGTGAAGGGGATGGCGACGATGAAGGCCATGGCCAGGAAGAAGTGAATCCACCACAGGGCCTTGTGGGTGATGGAGATGCCGGCGGGGGTCATCCCGGCGAACAGGGGGGTTAGCAGCAGCCCCCCCGGGGAGAGCCTGGCCAACTCCGGGTTCTGGTGCACCTCGGTGGCGGCCATCCGGAGCGCCTCCACCACGAATCCCGTTATCAGGATGGTGAAGAGGAGCGCATGCGCCAGGTAGTCGTCCCTCTTGGTGGGGAGCGCCGGGGGCCTGACCAGGAAGCGGCGCACGAAGAGCCCGGCCAGCATGAGGATGGCGATCATCCCCGCCAGGTCCAGGGTGAGGGAATACCCCTTGTAGAAGGTCCCCTTCAGAAAGGTCCATCCCGCCAGCGGCGCCGTTAAGTCGGCCTGCAGCATGATGAGCAGCGTGCCGATGAACAGGAGCAGGAATCCCCAGAAGAAAAAGGCATGCAGCGTCCCCGGCACCTGCACCCGGAGCACCTTGGCCTGGGTCAGTGCGCCGCGCACCATGAGCTTCAGGCGCAGCGAGAGCCGATCCAGCCGGTCCAGGGGCTTCCCCTGCCGGTACAGCGGCAGCCGCGACCAGAAGCCCCAGGCGCATCCGCCCAGGGCGAGGAAGGCGAACAGGTACATGACCCAGATCAGGGCATGGTTGACGTTCCAGTAGATCTCGCGTGTCGCTTCCATACGGCACCTCTGCAGTTGCGGAATGGGCAAACTATAGCCGAAGAGGGCGTTCCAGGATAGAGAAAATCTAATAGGCGGGTTTGGGGATGGTGAGCCCGGGCGGCTAGACGTGGTTACGCAGCATGAGCTCCGCCGGGTGGGGGGAGAGATAGACCTGCTGCCGCAAGTACTCCTGCCGGTACTTGGCGACGTAATGCTTGAGCATCGTCAGGGGGACCACCAGCGGCACCATCCCGTCGTGGTACTGGCCGATCAGCTGCAAAAGCTCCTGTTTCTCGTCGGCGGAGAGTTCCTTCTTGAAGTACCCCATGATGTGCATCAGTACGTTGGTCTGCTTCTTCACCGTCGCGTGCAGCTCCAGGGCCTTCATGTAGAGCTCCTGGTAGCGCTCCAGCAGCTCGGCCAGAGGAAGCTCCTTCCCCCGTGCCACCAGCGCCCCGAGTTCGCGGTAGAGCTGGGTGCTGTGCGACATGATCAGCAGCTTCTGGCAGGTGTGAAACTGCACCAGCTTGCCAAGGTCCGGTCCCTGGCCGAGAAAGTCCTTCCAGCGCCTGAAGGCGAACACCCGCTCGATGAAGTTTTCCCTGAGTACCGGGTCGTTCAGCCTCCCCTCCTCCTCCATGGGGAGTTGCGGGAAGCGTCGCGCCACCGCAGCGGCGAAGAGGCCGCTGCCGGTTGCCGGCGCCATTCCCTCCCGGTACACCTTGACCCGGAACAGCCCCGAGGAGGGGGAGCCCTTCTTGAAGACGAAGCCGCACAGGTCCTCGTGCGCCAACTGCTCCACCTTGTTGCGGCAGAACTCGAGCATCTGTTCGGTCTTGTCGATGCGGCTGCGGTGCGTCATGAGCCGCGGCTTTTCAGGATCGCCCTCCAGGCGCATCGCCTCGCGCGGCGTGGTCATGCCGCACTCCACCTCCGGACAGACCGGCACGAAACTGAAGAACCGTCCCAGGACCGCCGTGATGTAGGGGTCGTGCTTGTGGCCGCCGTCGTAGCGTACCTTCTCTCCCAAAAGGCAGGAGCTGACGCCGATTTTTATGGGTGCGCCGGATCCGGACATGAATAACCTCCCTGGTGCATCGATGGGGCGGGAGACATTGTGGCAGAAAAACGCCTCCTGCGCCAGCGGGAAGGACTGTCGTTAAAAGAGCGGCGCCTCTTGGCCGAAGAGCCCCTCGCCGATGCAGAGCCGCACCTGTCGGGGAGGTAGCGGCATTCTCAGATCATGCCTGGCAACGTGGTTCGTGTTACCGTCCAGCAGAGGCTGCTGCTTGGGGTGACGATTCTCCCTGCGGTCGGGGAACGTTTTGAGCATCAAGAACACGGGGTTGCTCCTTTTTAGACAGTATAGGCAAGCCCACATGTGTATGCAATAATCCAACCAATGACATAAACCCTCGATCTTGCGCCCGTGACACTGGCAAAGCGGTGCAAAAAAGGCGGCAGCGACACAAAAAACCGACGCCATGCGCCGAACCATTGACAGCACGCCCTGTCACTGTCAACAACTCAGCCGTCGCTGCAACTGTCATTCGATGAGCCCCATAGGACCTCCTGCAATTGAACATTCAGCACTATCTGATATAAACCTATCTGTTGTGTTTCTTCACCCTCGTTGGCAAAACCAGGAAGCGGAGCAATGCCGATGTTCGACTCGCTGGAGCAATGCCTTGCCCTGTTCGACGAACTGCCCCTGGCGATGTTCATCCAGGGGGCGGACGGCGCCCCGTTGTACGTCAATACTGCGGCTCTCGAGATCTTCGGGATGGAGCGCGACCTGTTCCTGCGGCACAACACCGCATCCCCCCAGTGGCAACTCTGCACCGTGCAGGGGACCCCGGTTCCGCCCGCCCAGCACCCCGCCATGTCCGCCCTCCAGGGGACTCCCTCGCGCGAGGTCAACCTCGCCATCCACAACCGCCGCAAGGGGCGCCTGGTGCCGGTCTGCATGGACGCCATGCCGCTCGCGTCAAAGGACGCATCCGCCCCCCCCCACGTCTGCGTCATCTTCAGGGAAACCCGGGAGGCGGAACGTGCGCTCTACGAGAGCGAATCACGCTACCGCGCCATGGTGCAGACCCAGGGCGAATTCGTAGTCCGCTACCGGCGCGGCGGGACGCTTACCTTCGTGAACGACACCTACTGCCGCTACCTCCAGAAGGAGCGGGAGGAACTTTTGGGGCAAAACTTCTACCCCTTCTTTTTCCTGCAGGACCGCGAGGCCCTGATCCGTTGCGTCGAGAGCATGACCGAGGAAACCCAGGGGCAGGCGCTGGAGGTGCGGGCATGGCTCCCGGACGGCCGCCTGGTATGGCAGAAATGGAACAGCAGCGTCATCATGGACGACGCCGGGCAGGTGGTGGAATTCCAGGCCAGCGGCATGGACATCACCCGGAGCAAGCAGGCCGAAGAGAGCCTCAAGAAGAGCGAAGAGCGCTACCGTTCCCTGTTCGACAACATGCTGAACGGCTTCGCCTACTGCAGGATGATCCTGGACTCCGCCATTCCCCTGGATTTCGTGTTCCTGGAGGTCAACCAGAGCTTCGAGCGGCTCACCGGGCTGCGGGTGACGGGTGGGAAACGGATGAGCGAAGTGCTGCCCGGGCTGTGGGATTCCGATCCCGAGCTGCTGGCCGCCTTCCGGCGGGTGGCCTTGACCGGGAAGCCGGAGCAGATGGAGTGTTACGTGAACGCCATCAGCGAATGGCTCTCGGTGTCGGTCTACAGCCCCGAGCCGGGGTGCTTCGTCATCGTGTTCGACGTGATCACCAAGCGCAAACGCACCGAGGAGTGCCTCGCCTTCCTGGCCCAGCCCCACACCTCGACCGCGCCCGACGAGCAGTTCTTCCACCGCCTGGCCCGCTACCTGGCCGCCACCCTGGACATGGATTTCATCTGCATCGACCAGTTGGAGGAAGGAAACCTCTGGGCCCGTACGTTGGCCGTCTACTACAACGGCAACTTCGAGGAGAATGTGCGCTACACACTCAAGGAGACACCCTGCGGAGAGGTGGTGGGGCACAACATCTGCTGCTACCGTCAGGGGGTGCGCCAGCTTTTCCCCAACGACCAGGTGCTGCAGGACCTGAAGGCCGAGAGCTACCTGGGCGTGGTGCTGTGGAGCTCCACCGGGGTCCCCATCGGGCTCATCGCCACCATCGGCTGCAAGCCGCTGTCGAACCGGGAGCTTGCGGAAGAGATACTGCAGATGGTGAGCGCGCGCGCCGCCGCGGAGCTGGAACGGCGTCTCCACGAGGAGGAGCGCCTGAGGCTGGAGCAGCAGCTGCTGCACGCCCAGAAGCTGGAGAGCCTGGGGATCCTGGCGGGAGGTATCGCCCACGACTTCAACAACATCCTGACCGGGATCCTCGGCAACTCGAGCCTCGGCCTCATGCGCATCGACCCCGGCTCACCGGCGGTTGAGAACCTGCAGAACATAGAAAAGGGGGCCATCAGGGCGGCCGATCTGGCCAGGCAGATGCTCGCCTACTCCGGCAAGGGGATGTTCGTGGTCGAACCGGTCAGCCTGAACGGCCTCTTGACCGAGATGGCCCACCTGCTGGAAGTCTCCATCTCAAAGAAGTGCCGCCTGGTGCTGGAGCTGACGCAGGAACTCCCGCCGGTGCAGGCGGACTCCACCCAGTTGCGCCAGATCGTGATGAACCTGGTTATCAACGCCTCCGAGGCGATCGGCGACCGTGGCGGTACCATCACCATCCGCAGCGGCTTGCGCCACTTCAACGAGCAGTACCTGAAAGGTGCCTGGAGCGAGAAGGAAATCAAGGAAGGGGAATTCCTGTTCCTGCAGGTGGAGGACGACGGCTGCGGCATGGACGACGCCACGCTGTCGCGCATCTTCGACCCCTTCTTCACCACCAAGTTCACCGGCCGCGGGCTCGGAATGTCCGCGGTGCTGGGGATCATCAGGGGACACCGGGGCGCCATCAAGGTGGAGAGCGCGCCCGGTCGCGGCACCACCTTCACCGTCATCCTCCCTCCCAGCGAACTGCCGGTCCAGGATGAGGCGGCGGAGCAGCAGCCGGCGCCGGAGGAAACCTGGCAGGGAAGCGGGACGGTGCTGCTGGTGGACGACGAGGAGTTCATCTGCAGCGTGGGGGCTTCCATGCTGGAGCAGTTGGGCTACCAGGTGGTTACCGCGCTCAGCGGAGCCGCTGCCGTGGAACTGTACCGTGCCAGGGGCGACGTGCGCTTCGTCGTCCTCGATCTGACCATGCCGCACATGGATGGGGAACAGACCTACCAGGAGTTGAGGAAATGCGATCCGGAGGTGAAGGTGATCATTTCCAGCGGCTACAGCGAGCAGGAGGTGACCCGGAAACTCTCGGGAGCGGGCTACCTCGCCTTCATCCAGAAACCCTACAGCATGCAGGCGCTTGCCGAGGTGATGAAACGCTGCGACACCCGGCGCAGGGGCCCCAGGAGCTGACACAGGGGGACTGGCACCTGCGGAGCCAGTCCCCTCACTTTTCCTGCCGCTACTGCAAACCGAAGCGCTGCTGCACCTCCGCCGGGGCCTCTTCGAATCCCTGGAACTCCATGGTGTAACTCCCGCGCCCCTTGGTTGCGCTGCGCAGCTCGGTCATGTAGCCGAACATCTCGGCCAGCGGGACGGTTGCCTTGACCAGCTCGAGCTCCCCACGCCGGTCCAGCCCCTCCACCCGCCCCCTTTTCTGCTGCAGCCCCCCCAGCACCTTCCCAAGGTGCTCCGTCGGCGTTTCCAGCTCCAGTTTCATGATCGGCTCCAGCAGCATGGGATCCCCCTCGCGCGCCGCCAGCACCACCCCGCGCTGCGCCGCACCGCGCAGGGAGAGCTCAGAGGGGGCCGGAGCGCCCGGCTCCACCGGGATCTCCTCCACCCGCACCTCCAGGTCGGTCAGGGCGTACCCCGTCACACAGCCGCCGCGGCACGCCTCCAGCAGGCTCTCCTGCACTGCGGCCAGCAGCTCAGGGGTGATCGGGGCCGCCGGCGCCGGAAGCATGGTCCTCACTCCGGCGCCCCGGGGCAGCGGAACCAGGCGCAGCAAGAGCTCGGCAGGTTCCGGGCGCTTGTCGGCCATGGACTGGAACACCTCGCGCCGGGACACCTCGCGCCGCAGCGCCTCGCGGTACACCACCCTCGGCCGCCCCGTCTTCACCTGCACGCCGTACTCGCGCCGCAGGCGGTCGATGACGATCTCCAGATGCAGTTCTCCCATCCCGGTGAGGATGGTCTGCCCGGTCTCCTTGTCCTCGTGCACCCGGAAGGTGGGGTCCTCCCACTGGAAAAACTCCAGCGCGCCCAACAGGTGCGCCCGGTCTTCCACCCCCTTTGCCTCCACGGCCAGAGAGACGACCGGGTCGGGCACGCTCACCCCCTCCAGGATCAGGGGATGCTCCGGATCGCAGAGGGTGTCGCCGGTGAGGGTCGACTGGCAGCCGGTTACCGCCACGATGTCCCCCGCGATGGCCTCGGCGACCTCCTCTCTGCGGTGGGCGTGCATCCGAAACAGGTGCCTGATGCGCTCGTTGCCGCCGCGGCTGGCATTGAGCAGGCTCGCTCCCGTTTTCACCCTCCCCGAATAGATGCGCAGGTAGGTAAGGCGCCGCCCCTCCTCCGCCATGACCTTGAAGGCCAGCGCGCGCAGGGGATGGTCCGGATCGCAACTGAAGATCTCAGCCTCGCCGTTGCCCGGCTGCCTCCCTACCATGGCCGGGAGGTCCAGCGGGGACGGCAGATAGAGGCAGACCGCGTCGAGGACCGGCTGCACCCCCTTGTTGCGCAGCGCCGACCCCAGCAGCACCGGGAAGATCTGGCAGGAAAGGGTCCCCGTGCGCAGCGCGCGGTGCAGATCTGCAGGCGCCACCTTGCGCCCCTCCAGGAAGTCCGCCATCACCTGGTCGTCGAAATCCGCGGCCACCTCCGTCAACTGCAGGCGTGCCTTAAGCACCGAGTCTGCGTATTCGGCGGGTACCGGGGCGCGCAGCACCGTCCGTCCCAGGTCCTGCTCCGAAAACGAGAAGGCCTCCTCATCGATCAGGTCGATCACACCGGAAAACGCGGTCTCCGTTCCCATGGGAAGCTGCAGCAGAACCGCCCGTGCCCCCAGCCGCTCGGTCATGTGATGCAGCACATGGGCGTGGTCCGCCCCCAGGCGGTCCATCTTGTTGATCAGGCAGATCCGGGGTACGCGATAGCGATCGGCCTGGCGCCATACCAGCTCGCTCTGGGGCTGCACCCCCTCGACGGCACTGAAGATGGCCACCGCGCCGTCCAGCACCCGGACGCTCCGCTCCACCTCGATGGTGAAGTCTATGTGCCCCGGGGTGTCGATCAGGTTGATCCGGTATTCTCCCCAGCGGCATGAGGTGGCGCTGGCGGTGATGGTTATCCCCCGCTCCTGCTCCTGAGGCATCCAGTCCATGACCGCCTGGCCGTCATGCACCTCTCCCATCTTGTGCGTTTCACCGCTGTAGAAGAGGATGCGCTCAGTGACAGTAGTCTTCCCTGCATCGATGTGGGAGATGATGCCGATATTTCGGATGTGAGAAACGTCGGGGGCTGGAATCGTCGTTCTCCTTTACATCGTGATCATCGAACCGTGGTCCGAAAAGTCCAATGATATCCAACATTCTGCAGAAGTCAAAGAGCCCCCCGCAGGTACTGCGGCTCCCTTTCCGTTACTTTGCTTGCACGATGTGTTGACATCCTACACTCTTTGCATTAGTTTTTACTAATTCACAAAACGGGCATGACCCCAATAACACAAAGATGAAGGAGGGTTTCCACGATGAAAACGATCAATCTGCTACTCGCCGCCACACTGTCAGCCGCCGTCGCCCTGGGCGCACCGCCCATGCTGCAGGCAGCCCAGGACAAAGCCGACACCACCAAAGCCGACAACACCAGGAAGAACAAGGAAGAGAACAAGGGTGCGACCGCCGATCAGCAGAAGGAGAACAAGACCGACCGGGAGATCACCCGGGAGATCCGGCGCACGGTGGTCAAAGACAAGTCCCTGTCCATCACGGCTCACAACGTGAAGATCATCACCAAGGACGGGCACGTCACCCTGAAAGGGCCGGTGAAGAGCGAAGACGAGAAGAAGACCGTGGAAAAGGCCGCAGTCGCCGTGGTCGGCAAGGGGAAGGTGAGCAACGAACTGGAAGTCGCGCCGCCCAAGGAGAAGAAAGAGAAGAAGGAAAAGAAGGAAAAGAAGGACGAGAAAGAACAGAAGTAGCTGCGCTGAGGCGCACAGCTAAGACAAAGGCCAGGCTGCCCGGGTAGCCTGGCCTTTGCCGTTTCCGGAAACTGCGGCACCTAACCGTCGCTGCGCTCCCGTTTGCGGGCCTGGAGCAGTTCCCACTGCCGCTGCACCTCCTCGGGCGCATAACGCTTGAAGAAGCGCGGGAAAAACCTGGCGATGAGCCTGTCTTCCCAGGTGAAGGTGGCGACCCAGCGCTGCGCGGGATCTGTATCGCGTTCTTCTTTCATGCTCCCCACCTCGACATCACCAACGCCCGGTCAACTGCACCTGGCGCGCCGAAGCCTTGACCCAGAGCTTGCCGTTGATCAGTTCGCCGGCTACCACGCCGGTCGCCGCTCCCAGGCCGTCTGCAAGAAGATCATACCAACCGAAGTGGGTCCCCGTAAACTCGTCCGCCACTTCGATAGCAAAGCCCGGTACCATGGCCAGCCCCGTGGCAGCTATCATCCGTTTGGGCCGCTCCAGGTCCGTCGCGTGGTACAGTATCGTGTCCGAGGCCAGGCCCAGGATGGTGCCGCCCCCGAAATGGGAGATCTTGTCCTTGTCGAGGGCGTGTGCCGGCAAGGCAAACAGTAATGCAAGGAGCGCGATGGCTGTTTTCATTGCGGTAACCTCCTGTACTCTTGTGCTGCGACCGATTGCACCATATGCCTACAGGAATTCCGATAGGCCACCATTTTACCGGATGGCCGCTTCCTGGCTACCGCCCGCCGGTATTTTTATTGGCCACTCCTAATCATGTTACCCAACACCCAGTCTTGCAGCATTCAACTTTGTTGTATAATATCCGTTGTCTGAGCACCAGCGACCATCAGCGGGCTTTGAAGGAGCGACATATGAACAAGCAAGAGATCCTGAGCTTTATGAACTCCAACCCGATATTCCACATGGCCACTGCCGACGGCGATACGCCGCACGTGCGAGGCATGCTGTTGTACAGGGCGGACGAGAACGGCATCATCTTCAACACCGGCAAGATCAAGGATCTTTACCACCAGTTGACCAAGAACCCGAAGGTGGAGCTCTGCTTCAGCAACGGCATCTTCGAGAACCTGATCCAGGTCCGGATTGCCGGCACGGTCGAGTCGCTGGAAGACCTCGACCTTAAAAAGCAGATCGTTGCCAAGCGGGAATTCCTTAAGCCATGGGTCGACAAGGTCGGCTACGAGCAATTGGCGGTGTACGTACTCAAGAAGGGGATCGCTACGGTATGGACCATGGCGACCAATACCGACCCCAAAGAGTTCATCCAGCTCTAGCTGCGCATCCGTTCGTTGGTTCGAGTTCAAAAAAGGCGTCCTCCTGCACCAGGAGGACGCCTTTTCATTATCCGGCCATCCCTACTTCGGGGTAAAAGTCACCGGCGGCGACCACGGCCCCGCACCCGCTCGGTTATACCCCCTGACCCGGAAGCCGTGTTCCCGCTCGACGGTCAGGCCGTTGATAATCATCGGATCTCCCACGGTAAAGATGTGTGGGCGCCAGTTCCGTTCCAGGGATAGGTCCCCTTCCGCCACCTGAAGCTCCCATAACATCACACCCTGAAGATGATTTACCGTGACAGCGGCGCTGCCGAGAACCGGCCCCTGGTAGATGGCAAGCCCCTGCGGCATCGACAGTAGCGGTTCCCCCTTACGTGTCGGCGCCGGAGTGAATCCAGTATAGAGGAGGACGTTGGGGTCGCTAACCGCGGCGAGTTGGTAGAACGCCGCCACAGAGTCCAAGTGCTTCACGGCCTCCCCCTCAGCAGCCTTGCGCTCCTTGATCTTGACAGAATCGTGTGTCGAGGCAGCTTCATGGGTGAACCTTACCTTTTCCCTCGCGGTTAGCAACGCGGCGGCGCTGCTCACCCCTTGAGGCACTCCATTCTTGAAGGCAGGGTTGTTTTCCATCGCCGCAGCGACGGAGCCCAGTTCATTGATGAGAGCTACCGCGTTCATTTTTCGATACAAACTGCTGATCCGCATAGCGCCTCCCTGTAAACATTGGTATTTTCTAATTACGCGTAGCAGTATAAGGGATTGTATGAACTTGGCAAGGATAAATATTCGCGCGAAAGGCGGAGGTAAGCCGGGAGATGCCTTTCCAATGGGGCAGGAACATGAAGTAGCGGTACCTTCTTCTACAGGCTGATGAAGACTACCCCTTAGGAAAGTCTCATCCGCAGACAAGAAACGTCTTCCGCGCCGGGTAATACCTCTTCCGCACGGGGGGAGACCTCTTCCCCACTGGGAGAGACCTATTCCGCGCCGGGGGAGACCTCTTCCCCACCGGGAGAGACCTCTTCCGCACCGGGAGAGACCTATTCCGCGCCGGGGGAGATCTCTTCCGCGCCGGGGGAGACCTCTTCCGCACCGGGAGAGACCTCTTCCGCACCGGGAGAGACCTCTTCCGCACTGGGAGAGACCTCTTCCGCACCGGGGGAGACCTCTTCCGCACCGGGGGAGACCTTTTCCGCATGGGATAGACATCATCCACCGTGGCGGTCAGTATCGGAAATCGTTATTCAGAAGAAGTTTGAAAGGGATTCGGTCCATCCTTCGCCAGTTCGATGATCTCGTCAACGGAAAGCCCCCGGTTGGCCCAGAGGGGGAGTTGGTCGACGGTGTCGAAAAAGGCGATCTCGTCGGCGAACGCTTCCTCCCAGGGGATGCCGTCCGGAGCGAACTTACCGCACGGCACGAAGGTGACGTAACCGGGATAGGATGCGTCGATGTAGTCGGGATCGGGTTCGCCGGGCATGGGTGGGGGAGCCAGTTCACCGTCATTGATGGTCAGAGGAAAAAGCCAGCACGCCGTCGGCTTGAAGGTCCATCGGTGGACGGCGAGTTCAGTGGCAAGAGACTGCAGCAAACACATGTGATCGCTGGTGGCGAAAACACACTTCGTGTTGTTGAAATGGGGCGGGAAGTCGGAAGTGGTGAAGGTAAAGGGGGTGGTGGCGGTCTTTATCCCACGGGTGCCGTCCGGCCACGCGCCCTCGACGAGGTACTCGGCGGGCAGATCCCGGAAATGATCCGGGTAGCGTTGCACCACCGCCCGTATCAGCTCATCCTCCCCCGGCAACAGGTACACCCCGTCGTAGCAACAAAGCCCCTGGCATCCCGCCGGGTCGCAACCTTTCACCATCATACTTACGTGGCTTGACATATTCGGCGTGAGCTTCCAATCAGCACTGCTAGGGTATCAACCTGCTATACATACACCGTTCCCGTCGCACTGTCACCTTGTTTCCCTTCGGTAGTCATACCAGCATATGTGCCCTTGTTCGCAATGGGAGACAGCATTGCAATCAACTCTAAAAAGGCTTGGCTGAGATAGACCATCACAAAGTCCAATTTAAAGAAAATTATCAAATCCAAGTCTTTGATCGCCCAGCCATAGTCATTTCGATACGACAAATGGTAATAATCGACCACAAAACTGATTAAATACTTGACCTGTTCGTTTTTTAAGTCAATATTGCCACATTATAAGTTAACATTTAGCATAAAAAACTTATAAACAATGCCATATTCAGGCACCTTGCCTTCTCGTGTCAGTCTCACCACGCCCGTCCCGGCACCTGGTTCTCGGGGTCCGGAAACGGCTACCGGCTACCAGCTGTTCGGCTCAGAATGAGCCTATTCCCTATAGGAGGTAGAATAATGAAGTTCAAAGTGATCGCAGCAACCGCACTCTTTGTGGCAGCATCGGCTACGTCCGTAATGGCAGCACAGCCTGGACCGTATGTTGGTCTTAACGCCGGCATCGCAATCATGCACGAAAGCGATCTTGAGGACGGATTCGGCACGAAGGCCAATCTCACCTTTGATCCAGGATTTGAAGTAGGTGGCGTTGTAGGCTACGAGTGGGCGACTGGCCCGAGGCTTGAAGCTGAGATAGCTTACCGCAAGTGCGACACAGACAAACTTTCGGCCCCGGGCATCCCCTCGGAGAAGGTGGAAGGAGACCTGGGCGTAACGAGCTACATGATCAACGCCTATTACGACTTCTCTAAGGACTCCTCGGTGTCCCCCTTCGTGGGCGCCGGACTTGGCATCGTTGACGGGAAACTCTCCGATGGTTTCGACGACATAAGCGACACCACCTTTGGCTATCAGGCGATGGTAGGCGTCACCCTTAAGGCTGCACCCAACGTCAACCTTGATCTGAGCTACCGGTATCAGGGGGCGGCAAGCGACTTCTCTATGGACGGTGTCGACATGTCCTATGGCAGCAGCAACATCCTCGCAGGCGTTAGGGTGAAGTTCTAGATCTACATCAGAAGAAGAACAAAAAGGCCACGAACATACGTTCGTGGCCTTTTTTAAATTCTGAGTCCAACAGGTTTGGGTACAAAAAAGGAGCTAGGCAAAGCCTAGCTCCCATTTTCTTGATTACCGTGGTGCCCGGAGCCGGGGTCGAACCGGCACGGCTGTGAGGCCGACGGATTTTAAGTCCGTTGCGTCTACCAATTCCGCCATCCGGGCCGATTCCCGTCGGTGTCAACCTGCTAGATGTTGTTCACGCGCTCGCGCAGGTCCTTACCGGTCTTGAAGAACGGGGTTTTCTTGCTCGGGATGCTGACGATTTCGCCGCTCTTGGGGTTCCTCGCCTCGCGCGGCTCGCGGTCACGGATGGTGAAGCTGCCAAACCCGCGGATTTCCACTTTGTCGCCGTTGGTCAGAGCCTCGCTCATGGCGTCGAACACCATGGAGACCACAGCCTCGGAGTCCTTGCGGGTCAGAGCACCGCGTACTTCTACCAGTTTGTCGATCAATTCGCTCTTAGTCATTTAACACCTCAAATATGAACCTATTAGATTACTCAGTCGGCGAAGTGACTGGTCTATTCTTCAGTGCTCTTCTTCAGCTTCTCCTTCAGGAGGTCGCCGAAGCTGGAGGTCGCCTCACCCTGGCTACCCATGTAGGAAGCCATCTCGGCCTTCTCCATTGCGGTCTGCAGCGCCTTGATGGAAAGGGCGATCTTCTTATCGACCATGTCCACGTTCAGCACCACTGCCTCGAGTTCGTCGCCCACGTTGGCGAAGTCTTTCGGGGAAGCGACCTTCTCGTAGGAGATCTCGGAGACGTGGATCAGCCCTTCAATCCCTTCTTCGATCTCGACGAAGATGCCGAAGTCGGTCACGGAGGTCACCTTGCCCTTGACCTTGGAGCCCGGCTTGTACTTCCTGGGGATCTCTTCCCACGGATCCGGAACCAGCTGCTTGATGCCCAGGGAGAGACGCTCGTTCTCGACGTCGATGTTGAGAACCACGGCCTGAACGGTCTGACCCTTGCCGAACAGTTCGCCCGGGTGCTTCACGCGGCGGGTCCAGGAGATGTCGGAGACGTGAACGAGGCCGTCGATGCCGTCCTCGATGCCGATGAAGACGCCGAAGTCGGTGATGTTCTTGATCTGCCCCTCGATCTTGGTGCCGACCGGGTAACGCTCGCCGATCACGGTCCAGGGGTTCACTTCGGTCTGCTTGAGGCCGAGGGAGATCCTGCGGTTGCCCGGATCTACGCCCAGGATAACCGCCTCGACTTCCTCGCCTACCTTGAGGATCTCGGACGGATGACGGACGCGGCGGGTCCAGGACATCTCGGAGACGTGCACGAGACCTTCGATGCCGTCCTCCAGGGAGATGAATGCGCCGTAATCGGTGAGGCTCACCACCTTGCCGCGCACGCGCTCGCCTTCCTGGTAGCGCTCAGCCACGTTGATCCACGGATCGGGCACGGTCTGCTTGAGCCCCAGGGAGATCTTGCCTTTCTCGCGGTCGTACTTGAGCACCATGACCTTCAGGGTGTCGCCTACCTTGACCATCTCGGACGGGTGGCCCAGGCGGCCCCAGGACATGTCGGTGACGTGCAGCAGGCCGTCCACGCCGCCCAGGTCGACGAACGCGCCGTACTCGGCGATGTTCTTCACCTGGCCGTTGACGATGTCGCCTTCCTTCAGGGTGGCCAGGGTCTCGGTCCTTGCCTTGTCACGCTCCTCCTCGAGGAGCACGCGACGAGACAGCACCAGGTTGCCGCGCTTTCTGTTCAGCTTGAGAATGCGGAACTCGTAGGTCTGGCCGATGAAGCGGTCCATGTTGCCGCCGGGACGCAGGTCAACCTGCGAAGCCGGGAGAAACGCCTCGACGCCGACATCGACGGTCATGCCGCCTTTGACCTTGCCGGTGATCTTGCCTTCGATGCTGCCGCCTTCGCCGGCAGCGGCGATGGCTTCCCAGGCGACCTGGGAATCGGCTTTCTTCTTGGAAAGAACCATGTGGCCGCGGATGTTCTCGCCGCGCTCGAAGTAGACGTTCACCTCGTCGCCGACCTTGACGGTCAACTCGCCGTTCTCGTCGATGAACTCGGCGATGCGGATGGCGCCCTCGGACTTGTAGCCGACGTCAACCAGCACCACGTCCTGCTCGATCTGAACCACGACAGCCTTGACGACTTCGCCGCTCTGCGGCTGCCTCAGACTGTCCTGGAAAAGGTCAGCAAACTCGCCACCCATTTCTGCCTGGTCCAGCTCCTCGTCATTATCGTGTAACCGCCTAATCGGCATATCTTTTTTCTTGAACGTACGTTTTTCTTCACCCATTGAAACCGTTACCCCCTCGTGTAATCTCCATATAAAATCGAGCTAATTTAGCACATCGGACAAAAATATCAACCTATTTTATCTCTATCGATGGCCGAAATTCTTTCCGTTACCTCGTCGATCAACCACTTCGGCGTCGACGCTCCCGCCGTCACCCCCACCCGCTGCACCCCCTCGAACCAGGCCGGGTCGATCTGGCCCGCGGTCTCGATGTGATGGGTGCGCGGCAAAAGCTCGCGGCAGATCTGGGTGAGGCGCCTGGTGTTGGCGCTGTTGAAGCCGCCGATCACGATCATGCAATCCACCTCGCCGGCCAGTTTCTTCGTCTCCTCCTGGCGCACCGCGGTCGCATCGCAGATGGTGTTGTAGACCCTGGTCTCGCCGCCGCGCGCGAGGCAGGCGGCGACCACCTCGTTCAGGTGCTCGAAGGACTGGGTGGTCTGAGCCACCACGCCCATCTTGGCCATCCGCGGCAGCCTCTCCACGTCCTTGCCGGAGCTGACCACGTAGACACGTCCGGTGGCGTAGGAAACGATCCCCTGCACCTCGGGATGCACGGCGTCCCCTACCACGACCACGTCGTACCCCTCACTGGAGAGGGTGGCGACATGCTCCTGGGCCTTCTTGACGAAGGGGCAGGTGGCGTCGACGATTTCGAGGTTGGCGCGAACGGCGGCCTCGAGTTCCTCGGCGGCGACCCCGTGCGAGCGGATGATCACCGTGCTGCCGTTGTCGATGTCGCTCACGTTCTCGACCGACTTCACCCCCATCTCCTCGAGCCGCTGCACCACTTGCGGCGAGTGGATGATGGGGCCCAGGGTGTAGGTGTCTCCCCTGCGGTCGGCTGCGTCGAAGGCGAGATGGGTGGCCCTTTTCACCCCGAAGCAGAACCCTGCGTGTTTGGCCAGTATCACTTCCATGACTACCCCTTGTCTCCCTGGGCCAGGCGTTCGCGCACCGCGTTCTCCATGACCGCCAGCACCTCGTCGATGGACAGGGTGGTGGAGTCGATGGGAAGCGCGTCCTCGGCCTGCCTGAGCGGCGCATGCTCGCGCCCCTCGTCCTGCTTGTCGCGCTGGATCACCTTGGCGATGGTCTCCTCGAGCGTTGCCTGGTCGCCGCGGGCCGCGAGCTCCAGGTAGCGGCGCCGGCCGCGCTCCTCCGCGCTGGCGGAGAGAAAGAACTTCACCTCGGCGTCGGGAAACACCACCGTGCCGATGTCGCGTCCCTCCAGGATGACGCCCCCCTTGGTGCCCATGGCGCGCTGCATGGTCAACAGGGCCTCCCGTACCGGCTTTCGGGCCGAGATCGCCGAGGTGAGCAGCCCGATCTCCTCGGTGCGGATCTCCCTGGACACGTCCTCGCCGTTGGCGAGCACGCGGCAGTTCTCGCCATCTCTCACGAAGCTCACTTCCAGGCCGCGGCACAGCTCAGCCAGGCGGGCGTCGTCGTCGACGGCTATACCCGCGCGTCTGGCCATGAGGGCGACGGCGCGGAACATGGCGCCGGTATCGATGTGGATATAGCCCAGGCGCTGGGCCAAGAGCTTGGTGAGGCTGCTTTTCCCAGCCCCTGAGGGACCATCTATGGCTACGATTACGCCGTTTTCTCTAACTGCACTCAACGCTGTACTACCCCCTCGAGAAGTTCACGGAAGCCGGGGAACGAGGTGGCGATGCAGTCGACGTCGGAGATGGTGGTCTCCCCCTGTGCGACGAGCCCTGCCACCATCATGGACATGGCGATCCTGTGGTCGCCGAAGCTGTCGGCGGCGCACGCCTTGAGGGCGGATACGCCGGTAATTTCCATGCCGTCCGGCGTCTCCACCACGGTGACCCCGGCCCGTCTTAAATTGTCCGCCATGGCGGCGATGCGGTCGGTTTCCTTGACCCGCAGTTCTTCCGCCCCGCTTACCACGGTCGTCCCCTGGGCGAGTGCCGCGGCGACGCAGATGGCGGGGAACTCGTCGATGGCGCGCGGCACCACTTCGCCGGAGATCGCCATTGCCTTGAGCTGCGCGTGGCGCACCCGGATGTCGGCCACCGGCTCTCCGGTTTCGTCGCGCTCGTTCAGAAGTTCGAGGTTCGCCCCCATCCCTTTCAGGATGTCGATGATGCCGGTACGGGTCGGGTTGATGCCGACGCCCTTGATGATGAGGTCCGCTCCCGGGACGATGGATGCCGCGACCATGAAGAAGGCGGCCGAGGAGATGTCGCCGGGGACCACGATGTCGCGTCCGGTCAGCTCGGCGCCGCCGCGAACCCTGACCCCGCCCGGAAACGTCTCGACGTTGGCGCCGAAGGCACGCAGCATCCGCTCGGAGTGGTCGCGGGAGAGGTGCGGCTCGCGCACCACGGTTTCACCCTCTGCGTAGAGTCCGGCCAGCATGATGGCCGACTTAACCTGCGCGCTGGAGACCGGGGAGTCGTACTCGATCCCCTTGAGGGGGGAGCCCTGGATGGCGAGCGGCGCCTTTTCGCCGCCGGCGCGGCCGCCGATGCGGGCGCCCATCCTGGAGAGCGGCCCCACCACGCGTTTCATGGGACGGGCGCGCAGGTACTTGTCTCCGGAGAGGACCGAGAAGAAGCTCTGTCCGGCCAAGAGGCCGGTAAGGAGCCTCATGGAAGTGCCGGAGTTGCCGCAGTCCAAGACGTCGGTCGGCTCCTCGAGTCCGTGCAGCCCCTTGCCCACGATGGTGACCGTCTCGCCGTCGTCGTCGATCTGGACGCCCATGGCGCGGAAGGCCTCCAGGGTGGCGAGGGCATCCTCGCCGCGCAGAAAGCCCGAGACCTTGGTCACGCCGTTGGCGATGGAGCCGAACATGATGGAGCGGTGCGATATGGACTTGTCGCCGGGAACACGGATCTCGCCGCGCACCCCCTTGGCGGGTTGAACGGTGTAGCTTTGCATGAAGCACCTCGCTGCCGCTTTCATTTTTTGCTGTCAGACCAGTCGGACCAGTCGGACCAGTCGGACCAGTCGGACCAGTCGGACCAGTCGATCTGCCGGGGCGACCGGGCCGGACAGAAGCGGCGCTAGAGAATCGCGTCCCGCTTCTGCTTCGAGTTGAGGAAGAAGGCCTGCAGGCCGTCGGCATCGCCTTCGGCGACCAGCCCACGCAGCTTCTCCAGGTACACGGAGAAAAAGTCCATCATCTCCAGTATCGCCTCCCGGTTGGTGAGGGCGATGTCGCGCCACATGACCGGATCGGAGGAGGCGATCCGGGTGAAATCCCTGAAACCGCCCGCAGAAAAGGAGAGCAGATCGCCGCCGAAACGGTCGTAACCATCCACCGCATTCACCAGGGAGTAGGCGACCATGTGCGGCAGATGCGAGATGGCGGCAACCACCCGATCGTGCTGCACGGGATCCATGAGCGGCACGGTGGAACCGGCCAGTTTCCAGAGCTCGACCACCTTCTCCAATGCGGCCGGATCGGTGCTGGCGGTGGGGGTGACGATGCAACGCCTCCCCATGTACAGGGTGGAAAAGGAGGCCTCGACTCCGGAATGCTCGGTCCCGGCGATGGGATGCCCGCCGACGAAGAAGGTCCCGGCCGGCATGAGCGGCTCGCAGGCAGTCACCACGGTCTCCTTCACGCTGCCGCCGTCGGTGACGATGCAGCCCGGAGCAAGAAAGGGGGCTATCTCGGCAACGACCTTCGGTATGGTGCAGACCGGCGTGGCCACGAAGACCAGGTCGGCCCCGGCCACCCCTTCCCTCGCGTCGGTGGTGTAGCTGTCCAAGACGCCGAGCTCCACGCCGCGCTTCAGGTTCGCTTCGCCGCGGCCGACGCCGACCACCTCGCCCACGGCTCCCTTCTCACGCAGGACCCGGGCCAGGGAACCGCCGATAAGACCGACGCCGATCACGGCCATTTTCTTGAAATAGACCATGCCCGTCCCTTTCACTGGCGCGCCCGGGGGTACGATCCCAGCACCTTGACGAACTGGCAGCAGCCGGACAGGTCCTTGACCGCCTCGCCGACCTCCGGATCGGCGATGTGCCCGGAAAGATCCAGGTAGAAGATGTACTCCCACGCCTTCTTCTTGAGCGGGCGGGACTCGATCTTGGAGAGGTTGATGCCGCGCTTGGCGAACGGCTCCAGCATGCGGTGCAGGATGCCGGGCTCGTCACGTACGGAGAACATGAGCGAGGTCTTGTCGTCGCCGCTGCGCTCTGCCACCTTCCGGCCGATGACCAGGAACCTGGTGAAGTTGTTGACCTGGTCCTCTATGCGGGCCTTCACGATCTTCAGATTGTAGATGGAGGAGGCATACTCGCTGGCGATCGCCGCCGCGGTGTAGTCCTCGGCCACGATCTGGGCGGCGAGCGTCGTGGAGGCGACGTCGACCAGCGGCACGTTGGGGAGGTTCTCGGCGAGCCACTTGCGGCACTGGGCCAGGGGCTGCGGGTGCGAGTAGACCTTCTTGATGTCTTCGAAGCGGCCGGTCCTGGAGAGCAGGAAGTGCGATACCTCCAAAAGGACCTCCGCGTTGATCTTCAGCTCGCTCTCCATGAACATGTCGAGCGTGTGGGAGATCATCCCCTCGGTGGTGTTCTCCACCGGGACCACGCCGTAGTACGCCTCACCCTTCTCCACCGCCTCGAACACGGCCGGGATGGAGCGCTCCGGCGAGAGCGAGGCCGAAAGGCCGAAATGCTGCATGGCGGCCAGGTGGCTGAAGGTGGCGTTGGGCCCCAGGAAGGCGACCTTCAGAGGCTTCTCCAGCGCCAGAGACGCCGAGATGATCTCGCGGAACACGCCCCGCACCGCCTCGGCCGGGAAGGGGCCGGGGTTGGCCGCGGTGAGCCGGTCATAGATCTCCCGCTCACGGCTGGGCACGTGGAAGTCGCTGCGGTTTTCGGTCTTCACCGCGCCGACCTGCATCACGAGCTTGGCCCGCTCGTTGAGAAGTTCCAGGATGCGATCGTCCACCGCATCTATTTCCTGACGGAGTTTTGCCAGAGTCTGCTTTTCTTTCAAAGCTTTCGGTCACCTTTCAGGAGGGATAGTGGCACTTTTTGCGGAGCTGATACTTATAAGGCACCCGCCGCAAAGATGCAACTTTTTTTCTCTTTGTCAGGTCACCTCGGGGTGCGCCTCGGGGTTCATGGGGTTCATGCGGACCGCCAGAGAGAAGAGGTAGGGGTAGTCCTTCTGCAGGTGCGCCATGTAGGAGAGCCATTCCATGAGCAGGTGGGTGTGGGCGCGCTTCATGTCCCCGCTTAAGTGCTCCAGGTCGCTGGCCGGCAGGTCGGACAAGGAGTGGCGGGCCTGGAGTTCCTCGATCAGGTGGAACACGGCCCAGAGCAGGTCGGTGAAGGAGTCATGCTCCAAAAGGTTCGGGTTCTCCATGAGCGACAGCATCACCCCCTTTTTCTCGGCCAGGAAGGCCTTGAGGGCGGCGAGGTCGCCGGCCCGTGAATCGGGGCGAATCTCGTGATCCTTGAGAAACTCCCGGGCCTGTCGGTAATCCTCGGCGCGCCAGCGCACCGTGATGCCGAGTCTGGTCGAGAGTTCCTTTCCGTCCGGGTAGAAATCGTGCAGATCCCGCAAAAGCGGCGAGCCGACCTCGCTGAAGAAGATGCCGATGACCATGTTCAGTTTCTTGATCATCGCCTCGCGCTCGCGCTCCTTGAGGACACGCTCGATCATGAGGGTGACGAACAGGACGTAGACCGGGAGGAAGGCCACGTTAGACATGAAGTTGAAGCCGATCTCCTCGGCGCGGGGGAACAGGAAGTAATCAGCGAGGTACAGGGCCAGGGAAACCAGCAGCAGCAGCCAGACGATGCGGTCCTTGGGCAGACGAAAAAATCTCAACGGGTACCTCCTAAAATCAAAAACACAAAGAAAAAGCTCTAACGCGAAGGCGCAAAGCCGCTAAGACGCTGAGAAAAAACCAAGAGCATTGCACATCAGAGGCAAAGGCGCCGAGGGGGGAACCTCTAAGAGTACGGCTGGAAAGCGGAATACAGGCGGGTCTTATACTGGGTTTTGCTTGAAAACACAAGAATTTGGTTTCTCTTCGCGCCTTTGCGGCTTGGTGTCTTTGCGTTGAGGATTTTAACGCTCTGGCCTTACCCGATCCGCTTCAGCCCGTCGGCGATGCGGATGGTGGCGCCGCGCCAGGTGGGGAAGATCCCGGAGACCACGCCCACCGACAGGGCGGCGAGCAATTCGAGCAGGATGGTCTCGGTCGAGACGCTGAAATAGGGGAAAAACTGGGCCAGCTCGGTTTCGATCCAGTGGGCGGCAGGGAAGGTCGCAACCACCCCGACCACGCCTCCCACCACCGAGATCAGCACCGACTCGCCGAAGATGAGCCCGGCCAGGTGCCCCCCCTTGAAGCCCAGCGTCTTCAGGGTGGCGTACTCGGCGATACGCTCCCGCGCGGTCATGGCCATGGTATTGGCCGCGACCACCATGATGATGGCAATCACCATATAGGAGACGATCTGGATGGCGATCATGATCGCTTCGGTCATGGAGACGAAGCTCATGTGGAACGCCTTCTCCGTCTCGGTGAGGGTCTCCGCGAGGGAATTCTTGAACATCGAGTCGATGGCGAGGGAGACGTCGGGGGCGAGCTCCGGCTTTTTCACCCCCACGACGAAGTACCCCACCTGGTCGGCGCGGCGGGGGACGGTCTGACGCATGCTCTCGTTCAAGTAGCTCCAGTGAAAGAGCAGGATCCGCTCCTCGGTCGCCTTCTCCTTGCCGTGGTATATGCCGCGCAGCACGAACTCCCACTGCCCGGGGTAGATCGTTCCCTTGAGGGTGATCAGGTCGCCGACCTTCCAGCCGTAGGTCCTGGCCAGACGTGCGCCGACGATGCACCCTTTGCGGTCCAGGAGGAAGTCGTTCTTCTCCTTGGGGGAAAGCACGAGCTCCGGATAGAGTTCCAGGTACCCGCGCGGCTCGATGGCGTAGTTGGCGAAGAAGTTCTTCTCGTCCTTGTAGAACCCGCCGAACCAGTTGCCGTAGGAGACCGAGGTCACCCCAGCGGTGCCGCGGATCCGCTCCAGGTAGGAGATGGGGAGCGGGAAGACCAGGGAGATGGCGTTACGGGTGACCAGACGCGTGTCGGAGGCGTGCTCGGCGCCGGCGTACCAAAGCCCCACCAGGGTGCGCAAAAGGCCGAAGGCGAGCACCGCCACGGCCACCCCCACGATGGTGAGGACGGAGCGGAGCTTGTGCCGGAAGAGATTCCTGAGGATGTATTTCAGGAAGAACATCAAAACCTCGAAAAACCCAAACCGTTTTTAAGTGGCCCGCAGGGCCTCGACTATGTTCATCCGCGCGGCGCGCAGGGCGGGGAGTGCGCCTCCGACAAGCCCCATGACGGCGGAGAAGAGCAGCGACTTCCACACGATGCTGACGTTGAGGGTGAAGGAAAAGGCCAGTTCCGAAAACGAGTTCCAGTTCATGGTGGAAATGGTGATGAGCTGCATGAACGAGGCGGCACAGACGCCGAGCACTCCGCCACACAGCCCCAAAAGGAGTGCCTCGAGTACGAAGGCGGAGAGGATGCTCTTTTTCTGGAACCCGAGCGCGCGCAGGGTGCCTATCTCGGTGACCCGGTTGGCGACTGCGGCGTACATGGTGATGGTTGCCCCGATGACGGCGCCGATGGAAAAAATGACTGTGAGCACCAGGCCCAGGATGCGTAAAAACTTCGCCATCGCCTCGGACTGGTCCAGGTAGTACTGGGTCTCGCGTTTCGCCTCGACGGTGAGCCTCGGATCGGCCTCCACCCTCGCCTTGTAGGCGTCGAAGGCGGTGGTGTCGCGCAGCCGGAAGATGATCGAGGAGTAGACCGGCCGCCGAAAGGCCTGCATCATCTGGTCGCGGTCGCCCCATATCTCGGAGGAAAAACCGGTGGAACCGGCATCGAAGACGCCTACCACGCGCCAGTCGCGCATGCCGAACCGAAGGGTCTCGCCCAGCCCGCACCCCTTGAAGCGACGCGCCACGCTCTCTCCGGCGACGACCTCGGCGGAACCGGGGCGCGGCATACGCCCCTCCTTCAGCCGGACCGCCGGGCGCAACTTCAGCGAGGCCGGATCGATGCCGCGGATGATCACGTTGGAAGGCTTGTCCCCCACCCGCTTCTTCAGGTTGATGAGAACCACCAGCTCCTTGGCCAAAAGCGGCTCCCCATCGGCTCCGACGGCGATCTCCGGCTGGCTCTCCAGGAGGGACGCCTGGTCCCTCTCCACCGCGCTTTGCACCTCGGAGTTGGAGGATTTCCTGAGCAGCACCACGTTGTCGGCGGAGCCGGTCTGCACCAGGGTCTTTTGCAGCCCCTCGGTCAGCATCAGGGTGGCCGCGAAGACGAACACCACGAGCCCCATGCCGCTTGCGGTGAGGACCGTGGTGAGCCTGCGGGTCCAGAGGTTGCGAAAGCTGTAGGAATAGGGGATGCCCATCTAGGTCACGCTCAGCTCACCCTTCTCCAGGTGCCGGATCAGGTGTGCCTTCTCCGCGGCACGCGGGTCGTGGGTGACCATGATCACGGTCTTGCCGAACTCCCGCACCAGCCGGTCCATGAGCTGCAGAATCTCCTCGGCCGAGGCCCGGTCCAGGTCGCCGGTCGGCTCGTCCGCCACCAGTATCTCCGGGTCGGTGACGATGGCGCGGGCGATGGCGACCCGCTGCTGCTGACCGCCGGAGAGCTGGGAAGGATAGTGGTCCATCCGGTCGGCAAGCCCCACCACGTTCAGGACCGCCTCCACGTGCTCGCGCCGCTCGCGGCGGTTCAGGTGGGTCAGCAAAAGGGGAAGCTCCACGTTCTCGAAGGCGGTCAGGACCGGGATGAGGTTGTAGAACTGGAAGATGAAGCCGACGCTGCCGGCGCGCCAGCGGGCGAGATCGCTTTCGCCCAGGCGGGTGATCTCGACGTCTCCCACGAGGATCGATCCCTCATCGGCGCTGTCGATGCCGGCGATCAGGTTGAGAAGGGTGCTCTTGCCGGAGCCGGAGGGCCCCATGAGGGCGACGAACTCCCCCCGCGCGATGTCGAAGTTGATACCGGTCAGCACGGGGATCAGCTGGGTACCCCGGCGGTAGGCCTTGGTGAGGTTCCTGATCCGGACGATAGGCTCGCTCGCTTCGGCCATGGCTACTTTTCCGCCGTCTTCACGCGGCTGCCGTCGCGCAACTTGTCCAGGGGCTTGGTCACGATGCGCTCGCCGGCGTTGACGCCGGAGGTCGCCTGCACCAGGTCGCCAAGCTTCCCCCCAAGCACCACCGGGGTGAGCTGCGCCCTGTCCTTGACCACTTTGAAGACATAGTCCCTGCCATCGCGATGCAGCACCGCGGCCGGTGGCAGCCCCACGCGGGGCGCCCCTTCCCCCCCCTTCAACTCACGCTCCAGGAAGGCGACCTTCGCGCTCATCTCCGGCAACAGACGCTTGTCCTGGTCCAGGAAGCGGACCTTGACCATCACGCTCCCCTTGCTGCGGTCGGCCGTGGGGACGATGGTGGAGAGCGCGCCGCGGAAGCGGACGTCGGGGAGTGCGTCGAGGACGATTTCGCACGGTTGCCCCACCTTCACCTTGCCCAGGTTAGCCTCCGAGACATCCGCCTCGACCTGCAGCGATCCCATGTCGGCCATGGTGACCACGGCGGCCTTGGCGTTGGCCGCGGCGGCTAGCGGGGAGACGATGTCGCCCACATCGGCGTTCTTGGTGAGCACCACCCCGTCGAAGGGGGCGCGGATCAGGGTGTAGTCCAGGGAGGCTTCGGCACCGCGCAGGGCGCTTTGCGCTCCGCTGATATTGGCCTGCGCGGCCGCCACGGCGGCTTGCGCGCGCTGGTAGCGCGCCTCGGCCGTGTCGTAGTCGGCCTGGGCGATAATCCCCTGTCCGATCAGTTCCTTGGCGCGTGTGAGGGCGCGTGCGGCGTCCTTTTGCTCCACCTTGGCCTGTTCCAGGTTGTCGCGCGCAGCCGAAAGCGAGGCCGACGCCTGCCCTTTTTGGGCAGCCACGTCGCGGTTCTCCAGGCGGGCGAGCAGTTGCCCCTCGCGTACCACGCTCCCCTCTTCCACCCCGAGCCATTCCAGCCTGCCGGTGGCCTTGGAGGAGACCGCGGCCTTTCTCTGGGCCACCACGTAGCCGCTTGCGTTCAGCAGCGAAATGGTCTGCGAGGGATAGACCAGGGAAACGGTGGCCACTTCGACCTCGACGCTGCGCGTGGTCGCCATGGCCCATACCGCGAGCACCAGCGCCAAAAGCACCAGCACCGTCACGATCCTCGTGCGCCGTTTCCTTCCGGCACCGCCGGAGGGGGTGTAGCGATGTTTGTCGATGGTCAGTTTGTTAAGGTCGTCTTGTGCCATGCAGGATCACCCCGATTAGCGGATTCATAGAAGCGGAAGCTAACACATTTTCAGATGGGTGGGAAGCGACAATGCTGCTACAGCTCCTCGATCTGCAAGTCGATGATCTGCAGGTCCGGCCGCTCCGAAACGAGCCAGTACTCCAGTTCCTGCAAGAGCTGCCTGGCCCTGGTGGGGCTTGAGGCGACCGTGACGAAGCAGAGTTCGGCGTCGGCGGGCTGGTCGTGGAGGGCGCTTTCGGAACAGGCGACGTTGAACCTGTTGCGCGCACGGGCCAGGACGCTTTTGACGATCGCCCGCTTCTCCTTGAGCGTGCGGCTTGGCAGTAAGAGCCTCATCTGCAGTAATGCCACGTGCATACCGTCCCTCCTTCGCCAACGACAATGCAGCGATTCTACCACATCGACTCGACACGGAGCACGGCGTCCCGCCTGAACAGCTTCGCCTTACCCCTCCCTCACCCTCCCCCTCCGGGGGCGGGAACACACACCCGTCCCCCTGGAGGGGATGCTGGGAAGGGGGATGCGGTATACGGCTCAAGGGGGTGACATAGCGGTGTTGTCTGTTGTTTTGATGCGGGAAATTGAGTACACTGGCGCCGCTCAAACCGGAGGTGACATGAAGAACTTCGTACTGATCCTGCTTTCCGTCCTTGCCCTTTGCTCCCTGCCCGGCTGTGCGGCCACCTTGCCGGCCCAGCTCCCCACCGGGCTCGAGGTGAAACCGATCGCCTGCTCCGATGCGGGCACCCCGTTCGATGCCTCCCGAAACGGCACCTTCGCCACCGTGAGCAACGGTGTGCTGACCCTCACCGACCAGCAGGGAAAGAGCGTGGGCATCGGCCGCGACGGCGCCGGCGTGCTCCGCTTTTCACCGAGCGGAGAGCGGCTGGCGGTTGCCCTGCCGAGCAAGGGGGGCTCCCTGCTCCGCATCCTGGATCGAAAGGGGGCGACGGTAGCGGAAACCCCCATCGCAGGCAGGGTCACCTCTGTAGCCTGGCGCTCCGACAAGGAGCTGCTGGCCGGGGTTCTCAATATCAGAAAGTTCAGCTTCGGTTCACAGATGACCTCGCGACTGTTCCAGTGGGACGGCACCACGCCCCCCGTCGCCACGCTGCTGAACGACGTCACGCTGCGTCCGCACGTGGCGAGGTTGCCGGAACAGCTGCTGTACAACCAGCTGTTCATCGCCGTCTCCCCCTACCGCGACGAGATCGCCTTCACCTCCTTGAAGGACCCGCCCCTCTTCACCCCGTACCTGAAGGTCCTGGTCCGCAACCTTGACAGCGGCGGCGGAAGCGAAGTGGGGCAGGTACAGCTCGGGGAAGGAACCGTGATCTACACGCCGGACGGCGAGTCGCTGGTCGTCGGCAACGCGGAAAAGGCCTCGCGCAGAATCTCGTTGCTGGACGGCAAGGAGCTGGAAGGGTGGCCCAGTCCCGCCATCAACCCGGCCATGTCGCCCTCCGGGAGCTACCTGCTGCTTGCCGGCCACCTGTATCGGAAAGGGAAGGAGATCGCGACCTTTCCTCCCGACGCCAAGGGGAGCTTCCTCCCCGACGGCTCCGGACTGGCGGTGAGCTACCGGGGGCAGTTGTACCTGGTGTCGGGGCTCGATGACGGCATGCCCCCGGCGCTTCCCGCCGGTTTGGACCGGGTGCTCAAACTGCGCCGGCTGCGCAGCCAGGGGCTGATCACCGAGAAGGAATACCGCGACCAACTGGAGCAGAAGGAGCCATCCCGATGATGAAGTCATTGCTTACCGCGCTGTTAATTTTGACGGCACCCTTTGCCGCGGGAGCCGCTGAACCGTGCCTTCCCTGCCATGCCGAGAAAACACCCGCCGCGGTCGCCCAATGGCAGGGAAGCGCCCACGCGCAGGCCGGGATCGGCTGCGAGAAGTGCCACGGGACCGACCACGACAAAATCGTCAAAGGCGAGGCCAAGGTGGGGATGAAGGTATGCGCCCCCTGCCACCAGAAGGCGTACCAGGAGCACCGCGCCAGCCGTCACGGCATGGGGCTGCACTCCGGGTGGGGCTGCACGAGGAACCTCTCCAACCGCAAGCAGGGGGAGTGCCGTTTCTGCCACGAGGAGGGGGACGAGATGCCGCGCTCGGACGTGCAGTGCGCCCGGTTCCTGAAACAGTCGACGGAAATGGGGGAGATCGGCTGCAATTACTGCCACAGCGTCGAGGATGCCTGCGACTCCTGCCACTCAAAGCACATGACCGACCTGAAGATCGTGCGTGATCCCAACTCCTGCGCCAAGTGCCACATGGGACCGGACCACCCGCAGTGGGAGATGTGGCAAACCTCGCTGCACGGCACCCTGAACGCGAGCAGCGGCAGGAACACCGGACCGGACTGCCAGACCTGCCACATGCCCAAGGGGACCCACAACGTCTCCGTCGGGATCACCATGAGCTCCGGCGGCGTCCCCTACCCCGCCAAAAAGGCGGACCCCGCCCGGGCAGACATGATCAACATCTGCAGTGCCTGTCACGCCCCCGCCTTCGCGAAGCGGGAGCTGGAGCGCGACGACCAGGTGCGCGGCCAGAGTCTCGCCATCCTGAAGGAGGCGGAGCACGTGATCTGGGACCTGAACGACCGCGGGCTCCTCGACCCGATGCCGGAGAACCGTCCGCCGCACCCTTTGAGCGGGCCGCGCCTGGTCACCGACAACCAGATGCTCTACGAGGACACCTCGCACATCGAGCGGCTCTTCTTCAAGATGAAGAAGTACGATTACGCCCGTACCGTCAAGGGGGCCTACCACCAGAACCCGGCCTACACCCACTGGTACGGCAATGCCGAGCTGAAGATGGACCTGGTCGACATCAAGAGCGAGGCGAGCAGGCTGAAGGAGCGAGGCGGGAAAAAGGTGGAGAGCAATCAGGGAGCGCACCCCGGCATCGAGGACGAGCTGAAAACACTGAAGAACAAGTTCGAAAGAGGCGCCTTAAGCGAGGCGGAGTACGCCAGGGAGAAGGGGAAGGTGCTGGAGAAGATGAGATAAACGACAAAGGGCAAGACCATTGGGCTTTTTAACTTGCCCCTCAAGGGCAAAAGGTGTATCCATGCTGTCCCGCTCGCGCGGGACAAGAAAAGCAAACTGAAGGAGAAACATCGATGGGCATCCTCGCCAACACAGTAAGCGTCTGCCACTTCAAGGTCCAGGGGGAGCTCCCGCCGCAGGAAGAACTTTACGCCTGGGTCACCAAACAGCTGGCAGCAAACAGGTTCAACCCGATCGACCAGGGTACCGAAGAAATGTCGGTCGGCTGGGTGCACCTGGACGACCCCAGAATAGCCGACTTCGACTCCCCCGCGGCCTGCTGCCGCGAGCACTATTTCATGTTCACGCTGCGCCGCGACAAGCGCGCCGTCCCCTCCGCGGTGCTGAAGGCGCACCTCGAAAAGGCCAAGGAGGAGTTCCTGGCGGAGAACCCGAACTTCACCAAGGTCCCCAAACAGAAGCGGGAGGATCTGAAGGAGGCGGTGCACGCCATGCTCCTGTCGCAGACGCTCCCCACCCCCGCCACCTACGATGCGGTCTGGGACACCAAGAGCGGCATCCTCACCTTCAGCTCGCTTTCCCCCAAGGTGATCGAGCTCTTCGAGGACATGTTCAAGAAGACCTTCGAGGGGCTCAGGGTTTCCGCCTTCCATCCCTACGCCCGCGCCGAAAGCGTGCTGGACGAAGGGAACAAGGTACTGCTGCTGCAGGCCAACAAGGCCGGCGGCGACAACTACCTGGAGCTGATCAAGGAGAACCAGTGGCTGGGGACCGATTTCATGCTCTGGCTCATGTACCAGACCATGAACGAGTCCTCGGAATACACCGTCAACCAGCCGGGCGTGCTGCTCGCCCAGGAGCCCTTCGTGTCCTATCTTGACGACCGCGTGGTGCTGCTTGGCTCCGGCGAAAACGGTGCGCAGAAGATCACAGTGGCCGGTCCGCAGGACCACTTCAACGAGGTGAGAAGCGCTCTCCTGAACAAGAAGCAGATCACCGAGGCCACGCTGCACCTGGAGTCGGGCGACGACCACTACAAGCTGACGTTGAAGGGCGAGCTGTTCCACTTCGCGTCCTTCAAGTCTCCGGCGGTCAAGCTGGAGAAGGACAGCACGGTGGACGAGGCGATGGAGCGGGAGGCGGTCTTCTTCGAGAGGATGCTGCTGCTTGAGAAAGGAACCCAGCTCTTCGACTCGGTCTTCGCGACCTTCCTGAAGCTCAGGCTGGGGAACGGATGGGCGGAGGAATCGGCCGCGATCCAGAAATGGCTCAACGTCTGCAGCTACTGCAACAGCCAGCTTAATTCCTAAGATTCAAAAGCAGTTACGCGAAGTACACGAAGTATCCGCGAAGGGCGCGAAGAAAAACTCTTCTGGGTTACCCCCTAGAGGCTTTCTTCGCGCCCTTCGCGCGTTCTCGGCGTACTTTGCGTAACGGCTTTTGCCCTTAAAGCGCTTTGACGATGCGGCCGCCGCCGACCAGCTCGTCTCCCTGGTAAAAGACCACCGACTGCCCCGGGGTCACCGACTTCTGCGGCTCGACAAAAAAGACCTCGCCCAACCCTTCCCCCACAAGCTTCACCCGGCACTCGATGGGCTGCTGCCGGTAACGGATCTTGCAGGTGGTCTGCACCGTGTCCCCCGCGACGGGAACCACCCAGTTCAGATCGCAGGCGATAAGCCCGGGCGCGAAGAGGAGCCCCACCTCACCGACCACGACCCTGGCGCTCAGCGCATCGATGGCGACCACGTACAGCGGCTCCTTCCAGGCGATCCCCAGTCCCCTTCTCTGCCCAACGGTATAGCGATGGGTGCCGTTGTGGCGCCCGAGCACGGTTCCGTCCACGTGCACGATCTCGCCGCTTCTCCCCGGTACACCCCCCTTTTCCAGGAAGGCCACATAGTCGTCGCCGGGGACAAAGCAGATTTCCTGGCTGTCGCTCTTCTGCGCCACCGGTATCCCGAAGCCGGCGGCGAGCTTTCTCACCTCGTCCTTGCTCGGCATGTCTCCCAGCGGGAAGATGACGCGGGACAACTGCCGCTGGGTGAGGGTGTAGAGGAAATAGGACTGGTCCTTGGCCAGGTAGGCCGCCTTGAGCAGGTGCCAGGTCCCGGTTTCGTCCTGGCTGGTCCTCACGTAATGGCCGGTGGCGAGGTAATCGGCACCCAGCTCCAACGCTTTGTCCAGCAACAGCCCGAACTTCACGTACCTGTTGCAACGCACACAGGGGTTGGGGGTCTCCCCCGCCATGTACTGCGCGCGGAAGTCCTCCATGATCAGACGACCGAACTCCTCCTCCAGGTGCACCTGGTGGAATTCTATGCCGAGGTATTCGGCGACGACCTGGGCGTCCCCCTTGGCCTGCGGGTCCTCGCCCTCGCGCCGGAACAGCTTCATGTTGATGCCGATCACCTCCGCCCCCTGCTCCTTGAGAAGCGCCGCGACCGTCGATGAATCCACGCCGCCGCTCATGGCGACGGCTACCTTCCTGCCTTTGTACTGTGCTGACATATCTGCTCCGTGATGCCGCGTTGTGCTGCCCATCCATACTTGACCGAATCGCAGCTCCAAGGCAACCTTTTTCTCCATCGCGGCGCAGGCCACCCGAGGAAGTCCATATCCGCCCTTAAGTTCCACGGCTACCGACCGATTCCTATTGTGATGGCTTGTTGTTATCGATTAAACTGTCTCCCGGGCCAGTACCCCGTTCAAGGAGAATCGCCATGCCCCTGTCTCTCACCATCAGGCGCCTGTTGAGCACGCAGCCTATCGATCTCCCGGTCTTCCACCCCATTGCGGTGAGGATCCTGCACCTGCTGCACACGCCCGACTTCACCATGACCCAGATCACCGATCTGGCCAACGAGGACCAGTCGCTGGCCGGCCAGATCCTGAAGATGGCCAACTCGCCCCTGTACATCGGCCGGGTCCGGACCGAAACCATCAAGGAAGCGGTCGTCAGGCTGGGCGGGCAGGAGATCGCCAACCTGGCCATGGCGGCCTCGCAGGCGAGCCTGCACACCTCGGAAATACCGACCATAAACAGGTTCCTGCAGGTACTGTGGCTGCACAGCCATGCCTGCGCCCTGGGCAGCCGCTGGCTGGCGCGCCGCGCCGGGTATCCGCAGCACGGCGACCAGGCCTACATGGCCGGGCTGTTGCACGACATCGGCAAGCTGTACCTTTTGAAGGCGCTGGAGCGGCTGAACCGGATGGGGGTGGCGCAGGCGGCGCTCGAGGAGGACCTGCTGCTGGAAATCTTCGCGGAGCTGCACGTCGAACAGGGGTGCCGGCTCATGGAACACTGGAACATGCCCAAGGTCTACTACAACGTGGTCGCCAACCACCACGACGAGAACTTCGACACCCAGGACATCGTGCTGACAGTGGTCAGGCTGGTGAACACGGCGTGCCGGATGAAGGGTATCGGGCTGCTGCACGACCCGGAGATCGATCTCTTCGAGCAGCCCGAGTCGGCCATGCTGCAGCTTTCCGACGAAGAGATGGATGATCTTCTGGATGTCCTGGATGATTCGCAGGAGCTCGTGCTGTAAAACCAGGGGCTTCGGCTGGAAGGGGAGAGACTGAAAGGGAGAAAGGGGGACAGGCACCTGACGGAGCCAGTCCCCTTTTTTAGGCCCTGGCCGTCTGGTACTCGAGGATAATGGGGAGGTCGGCGTCGGCCCACTCGAGCTCCAGCATCCGCTCGGGGGGGAGCCAGGTCATGGCCGAGTGCTCGTGCAGGGTGATCTCGCCGGCAACGATGCTGCAAACGTACGGGTAGAGGGTCACGTCGAAGGTCGGGTACCGGTGCGTGGTCGGCGTGAGCGGGCGCCCCACCGCAATCTCCACCCCCATCTCCTCCACCAGCTCACGTTTCAGACACTCCTCGCGCCCTTCTCCGGGCTCGATCTTGCCACCGGGAAATTCCCACCGAAGCGGCAGGTTCATGGACGCGCTGCGCCGGGCCGACAACACCAGCCCGTCACGCTCGATGATGGCGCAGGCTACGTGGACGTGTTTTCTCATAAGCCGGGCTCTCCGCTGCATTGGTCCAAAGGAGTTGCCAAGCCTTTCAACACAGACTCCCGCATTCCCGGGATGGAAAGCAGATAGAGCGTTTCGTTAACCGCCCTCCAGTCTTCCTCCGACAGCAATACGGCATTAGCACGCCCGCCGGTGATATATACCGGCTCGTGCGACGCAACCGTTTCATCTATCAAGCGGGACAGATCCGCCCTTGCGGCACTTGCGGAAAGCACTTTCATTTCAAACACCTCCCGCAAAAAACTACGCGACCGGACAGATTAGGTCAAGCGATTATTCAGGCGCCCGCAGCTCAACAGGAAGTAACTCCAGCACTTTCGTTGGGCAGTACCAGCGGGATCTGCAGCTGGAACACGGAACCGCCGCCCGGGGCGTTCTCGGCCCAGATGCTGCCGTCCAAAAGCTCGGTCATGCGCCGCGCCAGGGTGAGCCCGAGGCCCAGCCCCGGGTAGGAGCGGGTGATCGAACCGTCGGACTGGGTGAAGTCGCTGAAGATCCGCTCGAGGTCCGCCTCGTCGATCCCCACGCCGGTATCGGAGACCGCGAACTGCATCATCTTTTCGCCCGCGACCTCCTGCAGACTGACCTCCAGCCCCACGGCGCCTTTCTGGGTGAACTTGACCGCATTCCCCAGGAGCATGGAGAGGACCTTGTGCAGCATCCCCTGGTCGCTGACCACCGCCTCGGGCAACGCCGGATCGAGCTGCACCTTGAAAGCGAGCCCCTTGGCATCGGCCAGAGCCCGTGCCTCCATGACTACCATGTCCAGGAAGCTCTTCAGATGAAAGACGGCATTCTCGGGCGCTCCCCCCTCGCCTTCCAGCCGGCTCGTCTCGATGAGGTCCTCCACGATCCCCAGGAGCCTCGCGGCGGATTTCTGCACCATCCCCAGGTACTTGCGCTTGTTGTCGTCCTCTTCCTGGTTGAGCACGAGGTCGGTCATCCCGATGATCGGGGTGAGGGGCGTACGCAGTTCGTGGCTTACGCTGCGCAGGAACTCCTTCTTGGCGCGGTCCGCCGCGCTGGCCAACTGCTCGAGGAGATCGCGGTAGCGCTTCAGTTCGAGGTGGTTTTTGACCCGGGCCCGGACGATGTGCGGGCTGATCGGCTTGGTGAGGTAATCGATCGCCCCAAGCTCCAGCCCCTTGATCTCCTGTTCCTCCTCGATCATGGCCGTGACGAAGATCACCGGGATGTCACGCGTGCAGGGGTCGCCCTTGAGGATCCCGCACAGCTCGAAACCGTCCATCCCCGGCATCATGATGTCCAGAAGGATCAGGTCCGGCTTCTCGGCACGGATCAGCTCCAGTGCGTCCAAACCGCTGGTGGCGAAGAACAGTTCGTAGTCGTCTCCCAAGCTCTCGCTCAGGATCTCGATGTTGGCGGGGGTGTCGTCGACTATCATCACTGTCTGGCGTTTCATAGCTACTCCCTGTTATCCGGATGGTGCTCCTGCGCTGCCGGGAAGATGGCCAACAGCTGACGTGCCTTCCTGAAATCGAGCTTTTCCATGCAGGCCTGCAGCGCCTGCAATTCCTTGGTGCAACTGCCTCGCGGCACCTGCCTGCAGAACTTCTCGAACTGCCGCTTGGCGTCCAGGCTGTTCCTGGCCAGCAGGCGTTCGAGCTTGGACCGCTCGGCAGCGAAATCGTCGGGCTGGAAAGGACCGTCGGGTGCCACAGGTACCGCCCGCGCCGCCGGGGGGGCGACCGGCTCCCGTTCCGCCTGGCGTGCCGCGGCACGGGCCAGGGCGCGGATCATGCCGTCCACCAGGAGCGAAGGACGCACCGGGGCCGCGTAGACCGCGCTCACCCCCCATTCGTCCCCCAATTGCTGCACCGTCTCCAACTGGTCGGGGGGAACCGTGGCCACTACCGCGACCTCGCTGCGGTACCGGCTCGAGATGCTGCGGGAAAGCTGCTCGAGTCCCTCTTCTCCGGCGGTAACGCCGTCGATCACGACCATATCGAAAGGTATGTGACCGGTCGCCGGTTGCTCCTTGAGCGCCTCGCAGGCTGCGGCGAAGGTCGGTACCGCCTGAAGATCGATCGGCAGTCCCTGCAACATCTCGGCAAGCCCCTCCACCGCGACCGGATCGCCATCCAGCACCAGGAGCCTCAGGTTGCGCAGATCATCTCCCGGCGTTTCGGATACTTGCTTGCCTGGGACCGGAATCGCGAACGCCACGGTGAAGGAGAAACTGCTCCCCGCGCCGGAAACGCTCTGCACGCGCAGTTCCCCGCCCATCAGTTCGACCAGTTGCCGGCTGATGGAAAGCCCGAGGCCGGTGCCGCCGTACTGGCGCGTGGTGGAGCTGTCCGCCTGGGTGAAGGGGGTGAAGATCTTGTCCATCTGGTCGGGGGTGATGCCGATGCCGGTATCCTGGACGCAGAAGTGGACCTGCACCGCCCCGTCGACCTGCCCGACCGGCTTCACCGCGACCACCACTTCGCCGCGGCTGGTGAACTTGAGCGCGTTGCCGATCAGGTTGTTCAGCACCTGTGTGAGGCGCAGCGGGTCGCCAAGGAGCTTCCTCGGGAGTTCCGGCGCCAGCCGCATCTTGAAGTCGATCCCCTTCTCCTGGGCCTTCAGGTGGTGCATGTCCGAGATGTTGCCCAAAACCTCCTGCAGGCTCAGTTCGGTCTTCTCCAACTCCAGCTTTCCCGCCTCCATCTTGGAGAAGTCGAGGATGTCGTTGATGATGTTCAAGAGGGTCCTGCTGGCGGAACAGATCTTCTCCAGGTACCCGCGCTGCTTGGGCATGAGCTCGGTCTTGAGGGCCAGGCGGCTCAACCCCATCACCGCGTTCATGGGGGTCCGGATCTCGTGCCCCATGTTGGCCAGGAATTCGCTCTTGGCCCGGCTGGCTGCCTGCACCAGGTCGCGTTCCCGGCGCAGCTCCTGGGCCTCGCGCTTGGCGGTCACGTCCTCGATGACCCCGATCAGGTACTTGGGCTCCCCTTTCGCTCCGCAGACCAGGGACTTGGTGAGGTTCACCCACACCACGGAGCCGTCCTTCCTGAGCTGGCGCATCTCGATGCTGTAGTTGTCGATCTCGCGGTTGATCAGGCGGGAGAGCTGTCCCTGCTCGGCGGCGCGGTCGTCCGGGTGGATGGTCTGCTCCAGGGTCCACCCCAAGAGTTCCTCCTGGGTGTAGCCCAGGATGTCGCAGAAGCGCCGGTTGATCCGGATCAGGATGTCGCTCAGGGCGATGTGGCAGATCCCCACTGCCGCCTGTTCGAAGGTGTTGCGGAAACGCTCCTCGCTCTCCCTCAGTTGTTCCTCGGCCTTTTTACGGAAGGTGATGTCGGTAAGAACGCCGAGCAGGGCGTACACCCGTGCGTGATCGTCCTTGAGCGGGATAAGCGCCTTGCTGACCCAGTTGCCGTCCCGCTCGCGCTGCTCGTCGCGCTCGATGGCCGCCCCCGCCGCCATGACCCGCTTGTCCTCCTCCTGGCGTTTGCGCGCCAGAGGCTCCTCGAACAGCTCGTAATCGGTCTTGCCGAAGACGTCGCGGGGCTCGAGCCCGAGCTCCCTGGCGAAGCTCGAGTTGCAGGAGAGGTAGACCAGGTTGCAGTCCTTGAGGAAGATGCGCTGAGGCAGGTTCTCGATCAGTCCCCGATAGCGCTTCTCGAAAAACAGCGCGGCCTCCGCCTCCTTGCGCTCGGTGATGTCGTGCACCACGCTGACCACGCGCAGGACGGTGCCGGCATCGTTGCGGAACACCTCCCCTACTTCGGAGAGGTACCGCTCGCCGCCGTTGGGACGGGGAAGGGCGTACTCGAGGGTGAAGGTATCGTCGCCGAAGAGTGCCTTTTCCACCGCGGCGCTCACCTGCTCCCGCACCGACTCCGGGAGCAGGTTCAAGAAGCCGGGGAAGTTATCCGGTGCCTCCTCGAAGGGGATGGCGAAGATGCGGCACAGCTCCTCGGAGCAGTCCAGGCGGCCGCCGGCGACATCCCAGTCCCAGCTGCCGATATGGGCGATGCGCTGCGAGATGCGCAACTGCTCCTCGCTGCGCCTCAGTTCCTCCTCCGACTGCCGGCGCCACTTGAGGCGCAGGGCGTGCAGCCCCCCCACGAAGACCACGGCCAGGGCGCCCACCGACCCGGCCTGGGGACGGCAGACGGCCGCGGCCAGGACCAGCAGCAGACAGGCGCAGATGCCCAGGGCCAAGGTGCTTCGGCTATGGATTGCGGCTGATCGGGAGGTGAAAAGCATGGGTCTCCTTGCCCCCCGCCTGTTGCGGGGACATAGCACGTTATCGGCTGCCGGCCGCAAAACATTAATGAAATTAGCGGGAAGCGGAAGGCAAATTTACACACGCCCCTCCCGGCCGAGGATACGGCACGCGGCAAAAAGGAGCGCGCCAGCGGCACCTCGGCCGGCGCGCTCCTTTCGACGGCACCGTTTTTTGGAACGCTCTGTGCTTTTTACCAGGTAACCTGTCCGTCCGGGGCAGTTCCAATCGTCGTAAAGGGGGTGAAATTCATGGGAAAAGCGGTCCTGTACATTCGCGACGAGGATCTCCTGGAGAGCCTAAAAAACAGGCTGAGGGAGCGGGGTTTTGCTGAAATAATAGCGTCCGGGAGTTCGGGGGAGCTGTTGAGCGAGGCCCTGGCCAACCATCCGGAGGTGGCCGTCGTCGAATTCAGCGCCGGCGACCAGGAGATCGTCGGCGCGGTCAAGAGGCTCTGGGACAAGCTCAGCCTCCCGATCGTGGTGATCGCGGAAAGCTGCGACTTGGAGGATGTGCAGACCTGGGGAGAGTCGGCGGTATCCACCATCCTGGCCAAGCCGGTCCGGGAAGAGGAACTGGTCGCAGCGCTGGTCCTTTCCATCGCCGCGGCGCGCCGGGTGGAGCGGCTCAAGGAAGAGGTCTGTTCCCTGAAGGAGAGCATCGAAAGCAGAAAGGTGATCGAGAAGGCCAAGGGGCGGCTCATGGAGCGCGACAAGCTGTCCGAGGCCGAGGCCTTCCGCCGGATGCAGCGGCTTGCCATGGACCGCAGGATATCGATGCGGCAGCTGGCCGACGCCATCCTGCTCACCGAGAGCATCGCCGGGTAGACGCGCCCCCCCCCGGAGGGGGAGGGAAAAGAAACGGTTGACACCCGTGCTTCCGTTACCTATATTTCATCTTGGTAAAGGGGAGTAGCTATCGGTTGACACGGCAACCGACCCGTGTTCGTCAAGACGGCCGCCACGGCCCGGGCATGGGGCATGACAATCCTGTCAGAGCAGGCAAGACCTTTATCCAGTGCAAAATTGCCTGGGTAAAGGTCTTTTTATTTGACCATGCGACACGGCAAGGAGGTAACGTCATGAACAGATTCAAGACAGCGGTCCTGCTCACCACGCTTACGCTGATCATGGTGGCCCTGGGGAGCGCCATCGGCGGCAGGGGCGGCATGTACTTCGCCTTCCTCATGGCCTGCGCCATGAACCTCTTCTCCTACTGGTTCTCCGACAAGATCGTGCTGCGCATGTACGGGGCGCAGGAGATCACCGAGGCGGAGAACCCCGCCTTCTACGGCATGATCAGAAGGCTCGCGGTCCAGGGAGGGCTCCCGATGCCCCGGGTCTACATCATCCCCTCGGAGAGCCCCAACGCCTTCGCCACCGGCAGAAACCCCGAACATGCCGCGGTCGCCGCGACCGAGGGGATCCTGCGCATTCTCACCCCCGAGGAGATGGAGGGGGTCATGGCACACGAGCTAAGCCACGTCGCCAACCGCGACATCCTGATTTCCACCATCGCCGCCACCATCGCCGGCGCGATTTCCATGCTGGCGAACATGGTGCAGTGGGCGGCCATCTTCGGCGGCCGCAGCGACGACGAGGAGGGGGGCGGCTGGGGTGGGCTGGCACTCGCCATCATAGCGCCGATCGCCGCCATGCTGATCCAGCTCGCCGTCTCCCGCAGCCGCGAGTACCTGGCCGACGAAAGCGGTGCCAGGCTGTGCGGCAAGCCGCTCTCCCTCGCCAACGCGCTGAGGAAGCTGGACCAGGCCTCCCGGGCGCTGCCGATGTCCGAGGCGAGGCCGGCAACGGCGCACATGTTCATCGTGAACCCGCTCACCGCCGGGATGCTGATGAGACTTTTTTCCACGCACCCCCCCATGGAGGAGCGTATCGCCCGGCTGGAGCAGATGGGGCATTAACCGGAGGGAGTTTTGACCAACAGAGAGATGATGTGGATCGCCTTCGCGGGGATCATCACGGTGATGTTCATCCTGGACCTCTTCGTGTTCAACAGGAAGAGCCACGAGATAAAGTTCCGCGAGGCGCTGGCCTGGACCGTGGTCTGGGTCGGTCTCGCCATGGCGTTCAACGTCGGCGTCTGGTACGTGCTGGGGCCGGCCAAGGCGCTGGAATTCCTTACCGGTTACATCATCGAAGAGTCGCTGTCCGTCGACAACCTTTTCGTCTTCATCATGATCTTCTCGTACTTCAAGGTCGCCCGGGCGCACCAGCCCAAGATCCTGAAGTGGGGGATCATCGGTGCCCTGGTGATGCGCGGCATCTTCATCGTGGTGGGGATCGAGCTGATCGAGCGTTTCCACTGGATGGTCTACGTGTTCGGGGCGGTGCTGATCTACACCGGTTTCAAGATGGCCTTCGGCGGGGATGACGAGGTGCACCCGGAGCACAACCCGCTGGTGCGGCTGGCCCGGCGTTTCATCCCCATCACCAGGAGGGCGCGCGGCGATCACTTCTTCATCAAGAGGTGCGGCATCTGGGCCGCGACCCCCCTCTTTCTGACCCTGCTCGTCGTCGAATCGAGCGACGTGATCTTCGCGGTCGATTCCATCCCCGCGGTACTTGCGGTCACCCACGACCCGTTCATCGTGTACAGCTCCAACATCTTCGCCATCATGGGGCTGCGCTCGCTGTACTACCTGCTGGCCCACGTCATGGAGATGTTCGTCCACCTGAAGCTCGGCGTTTCCGTGATCCTCGCCTTTGTCGGGGCGAAGATGCTCCTGGCGGACCTGGTCGAGATCCCGCTGCAGCTCTCCCTGGGCGTCATCGTGGGTGCCCTGACCATTTCGGTGCTGTCCTCGATCTTCCTCGGGGGGAAGAAAGGCAGGGGGTAGAAACAACGAAGGCGGGCTCGATGCCCGCCAGTCGCTCTTGTAGTCTTACACGCCGCCCTTAATCCTTCGTTTCTTGATCCTGCTCCTTCCTGACGATCCGTACCTGGCTGATGCCGGTGCGGGTCACCTCCTCGCAGGTGAGCAGGTACTCGTCCAGCTCCACCGTCTCTCCCTGCTCGGGAAAACGCCCGATCCTGTTCAGGATCAGTCCCGCCAGCGTGTCGTAAGGAAGATCCTCGCCCAGGTCGAGCTCCAGCAGGTCCTCGAGATCCGAGACGGAGATGAGGGCGTCGACCAGGAAGCTCCCGTCCGCCAGCACCTGCACCCGGCTCGGTTCCCCCACGTCATGCTCGTCCTCTATCTCGCCGACCAGTTCCTCGAGCAGGTCCTCGGTGGTCACGATGCCGCTGATGCTGCCGTACTCGTCCACCACGAAAGCCATGTGCACCCTGGTCTTCTGCATCTCCTTCAGCAGCTCGCTCACCTTCTTCCCTTCGGGAACGAAGACCGGCGGCCGCACGATGGAACGGATGTCGAAGTGGGGCTCGCGCACCATGCGCCCCAGAAGGTCCTTGCCGTGGATGAACCCGACGGTTTCCTCGATGCTTCCCAGGTAGACCGGGTAGCGGGAGTACATGTTGTCCAGCACCCCGTTCAGGATCTCCTCGTTGGAGAGATTGAGGTCGAAGGCGACCACGCGGGTGCGCGGCACCATCACCTCGCGCACCGCGGTGTGGGTGAAGTCGAAGAGGTTGTCGATGAAGGTGTGTTCGGTCTCGCTGAAGATGCCGCTTTCGTGCCCCTCGGCGACGATGTGCTGCACCTCCTCGCGGGTCATGAATGCCTTCCCCTCCCCTTTCAGGCCGAACAGGGCCAGCGTCGCCCTGGTGGAGAAGCTGAGCACGGAGACGAGCACCGAGGCGACCCGCGCCAGCGAGGTGATGGTGTTCACCACCCGCAGCGCAACCGGTTCGGCGTACTGCAGCCCGATGGTCTTGGGCACCAGTTCGCCCAGGATGAGCTGCAGGTACGAGATGGCGCTGACCACGATGCCGATGGCCAGCGGTTCGGCGGCGTTTCGCACCATGGCGAGCGGGGACACCTGCAGCACGGGACGGATGTAGTCGACGGCGATCACGCCGCCCACTGCGGACGCGGTCGAGCCGACCACCGTGACCCCGATCTGCACGATGGCGAGCAGACGGTGCGGGTCCCTTTGCAGCGACTCCACCAGCGCGGCCCGCTGGTTGCCCAGGGCGACCAGTTGCGCGACCCTGCTTTTACGAATGGAGATGATGGCGAATTCGGCGCAGGAGAAAAATCCGTTCAACAAAATGAGGACGGCGATGACCAGCAGTTCGACAAAGACGGTGTCCAATTACCCTCCGGGTTAGTTCATGGGCCGCCCGCAGTTGCTCCGCAGGCGTCCAAAGTTCAACAGTTGCTCATTTTCAACGGTAACCGGTGTCTTGTCAACCCTTTGATGGAGTAAATGAGGGGGAGACGCTGGGGAGAGCCCCCTCACGCCGCCCCGATCGCAAAAAAAAACAGCGGCCACTGTTGTGGCCGCTGCCGGTGGAAGACTCTGGGAAGGAAAGGCTACTTGCCGATCTTGAACGAGAGCAGGAAACGCTCCTCGCCGCAGATAAACGGCATCACCAGCGACTCGGCGCTGGAGATGCTCTCCAGGGCATAGTCGTTGCCGTAGATGACGGTGGGGATGGAGAGGTTGATGTCGGCACCCTTGGGGGAGAAGATGTGCTTCACGTCCCCCCCCACCATGTTGGCGATCTCGCCCATGGCGTCGTTGACGTCGTCATCGACTTCGGTGACGTCCATCCCCAGCATGCTCGAGGTGACCTGGAGGGCCAGCTTCTTGGGGCAGTGGATCGCCAGGATCCCGGAATGGCTCCCGGCCAGGCCGACCATGCTGGTCACCGTTTCATGGAAGTTCAGGACCGGCTCATCCAGGGGAGGTTCATCGACCACGTCCAGCATCACCATGGTGGAGAAGACCCCCTTGGTGATCTCGGCGATGGTTTTCCTCACCTCTTCCTCGGTCGTGTTGGCCTCGCTGAGCACCGCTGCATCAAGCCCCATGTTCCGTCCTCCTCATGCGCATCGATTAGGTACGTTCCAGCACCCGACATAGAAGAGCAGGCTGCTAAAGATGCGTACAACTGCATTCGGCAGAGTGGCGCCGATCTTTAGCCATTTTTTAACAGACCGGGTAAACACCGCGGGCGAGTGCATTGCAGAACTCCGTGATGCCGGATAGCTGCCGCTGCATGACCTCCCGCACCTCCCCCTCGACCTCGGCGACGCTGCGCCCCGGCTCCATGACGAGCTGCGCGTTGGCCATCTGCGGCCGGTCGACCGGGTCCCCGATCCGGCTCAGCAGCATGACGTAGGCCCCCTGGACGCCGTCCACGGACTTGCAGATGTCCCGCGCGATCCGGTGCGACAGCACGTTGTAGATCTTGCCGACGTGGCTCATCGGGTTCTTCCCCGCGGCGGCCTCGGTGCCGATGGGGCGCGCGATGGGGATGAGGCCGTTGACGCGGTTGCCCCGCCCGACCTGCCCTGAGTCGGCGTCCTCGGCGGAGGTTCCCAAAAGAGAAAGGTACACGCCGGAAAGGGCGCGTCCGGTCTGGTCCAGGGTGTTGTAGTGCACCCGGGTGCGCCGGAAACCGCGGCACGCCTCCGCGAGGAAGTGCTGCATCGCCGTCTCGATGGCGTGCTTTCTCTCGAAGTAGTCGCGCTCGGAGGCGACCCGCTCGGCAAGAAGCGGCATGGCGACGGTGAGGTCGAGTTCGTCCCCGGTCCTAAGCCCCATCACCTTGACGTCCTCGCCGGTCTCCGGGTAGAGCGTCTTGAACCGCTCGCCGTTCAATTCCCGCTCCAGGGCGAGCACGGCGCGTTCGGTCGGACTCAGAGGGTAGTACCCCACGGCGGCGGAGGTGTCGTTCGCCCCCATCACCTCGCCGGGACGCGCGAAGATGTCGGTCAGCTCCTGCGAGCCCGGTGCCAGCTTCAGGCGGTAGCTTACGTGGCGCTCAGGATCCACGTGACGCAGGTTGCGCGCGATCCACCCCTTGGCGGCGGCGACCGCGATATCGTGCACCGGGATCTCCTTCCCTGCCAGGGTGAACGTGGCCCGGTCGCCGATGGTGAGCTCCATCGGTTCGAGCACCTCGCCGCCGCCGAAGCGCTTCTCCACGCGCCCGGCCGCCAGGAGCCCCTTGTCGATGTTGTGATGCAGGATGGTGCCGAACTCGGAGAGGTAAGCCTGGGAGAGTGCGACCGAGATGGAGTCCATGATGCAGTCGCAGATCTGGTCGGGGTGCCCCGTTCCCTTGCGCTCCACCATCTCGACCCGCTGCTTGGTCACCTGCGTGCCGTGAAACTCTTCCACCACCAGCATAATTTCCCCTTTCCTCCCGGCGGGCGCAGCGGATGCGGCCGCGCGGGCAACCCGAAAATAGTAGCCGAAAAAGGTGGGGGTGCAATTGGAGCGGGCAGGTTCAGATTACTGCGGGATGGGAGCGGAGGCTGGCGGAAAGAAATCAGAAGTGACGGCGGATCACGAAGCCGCCGCGGGCGATCCTCGCCTGCAGCCACAGGCCGAGCCAGAGCTTGATAAAGCGCCTGGTGGCCGGGATGAGAAAGAAGATGCCGAGGAAGTCGGTGAAGAAGCCGGGTGTGGTGAGCAGGACGCCTCCTACGAAGATGAGGGCGCCGTCCAGAAGCTGCGCCGCGGGAAGCCTCCCCTGGGAGAGCTCGTCGCGGATCTGCGTCAGCACCCTCCCCCCCTGGTGGCGGATCAGCCAGGCGCCCAGAAGGCTCATCAGCAGCAAGGAAGTGACGGTGGCGACGCCGCCGATCACCTGCCCGATCTTGATGATGAGATAGATCTCGATGACCGGCACGATCAGGAAAATGAGAAACAGTCGAAACAACATGGCGCCCCGCTACTTCTTCATGTCGATGCCGTAGCTCTTGATCTTTCTGTGCAGGTTGCTCCGCTCCAGTTCGATCGCCTCGGCGGTCTTGGAGACGTTCCAGTCGTTCTCCTCGAGCTTTTGCATGATGAACTCGCGCTCGAACTCCTCGCGCGCCTCCCTGAGGCTGGAGAGCTCCAGCACGCTGTCGAGCTTGCCGCCGCCCCCTTCCCGGCCGCCGGGTGAGACGAAATCTTCGGGGAGATGGTTCATGGTGATGGTGCCGCCGGGGGTCATGATCACCAGGCGCTCCACGATGTTCTTCAGCTCGCGCACGTTGCCGGGCCAGTCGTAACGCTTGAGCGACTCCATAGCCTCGGGGACGAAGCGCTTTCTCTCCCGCCCCTCCTGATCGCAGAAGGCGTCCAGGAAGTAGCCGGCCAAAAGCGGTATGTCCTCGCGGCGCTCGCGCAGCGGCGGCACCTTGAAGGGGACCACGTTCAGGCGGTAGTAGAGGTCCTCGCGGAAGGTGCCGTTCTTGATCTCCTCCTCGAGGAGCTTGTTGGTGGCGGCGACGATGCGGACGTCCACCTCGAGGGTCCTGGTGCCGCCCACCCTCTCGAACTTCTTCTCCTGCAGGATGCGCAGCACCTTGGCCTGGGTCTTGAGCGACATGTCGCCGATCTCGTCGAGAAACAGCGTGCCGCCGTCGGCCAGGTCGAATTTTCCCTTCTTCTGCGCCACGGCTCCCGTGAAGGCGCCCCGCTCGTGGCCGAAAAGCTCGCTCTCGATCAGCTCCTCGGGGATGGCGGCGCAGTTGATCTCGATGAAGGGCTTGTCCCGGCGCTGGCTGTGGTAGTGGACCGAGCGGGCCACCAGCTCCTTGCCGGTGCCGTTCTCGCCGGTGATGAGGACGGAGGCGTTGGTCGGGGCGACCAGACGGATCTGCTCGGCCAACTGCTGCATGGAAGGCGAGTTGCCGATCATCTCGTGTCCCTGCTGCACCTGCCCCCTAAGGGTCGCGTTCTCCTCCTTGAGCCGGTTCATGGAGAGCGCGTTCTCCACCGTGACCACCACCTTCTCCAGGGAGAGCGGCTTCTCGATGAAGTCGTAGGCCCCAAGCTTGGTGGACTTGACCGCGGTCTCGATGGTGCCGTGGCCGCTCATCATGATCACGTTGAGGGCGGGATGCTGCTCCTTCAAACGCTTGAGCGTCTCGATGCCGTCCATCCTGGGCATCCAGATATCCAGGAGCACGAGCCCGGGGAGCTCCTTCTGGCACAGGGCGAGCGCCTCGGCGCCGTCGGCGGCGCAGACGGTGCGGTACCCCTCGTCCTCGAGGATGCCGGCCAGGGAGGAGCGGATCCCCTCCTCGTCGTCCACTATCAGAATGGTGTCGGTCATGGTGGTCCCTTCTATCCCTGGAGGCCAGCCTCTTTGGCGAGCTCGCGCCAGGCCGGGATGCTCCGCTCGATCATCCCCTTGTCCACGCAGTAGGCGATGCGGAAGAAGCCGGGGGCGCCGAAGCCGGCACCGGGCACGAGGAGAATGCGGTGCTTTTGCGCCATCTTGACGAACTCGACGTCGTCGGCAAGGGGCGACTTGGGGAAGAGGTAGAAGGCGCCGTCGGGCTTGACCATGGAAAAGCCCATCTCGGTGAGCGAGTTGTAGAGCAGGTCGCGCTTGACCCGGTAGGCGTCGATGTCGACGGAGACGTGCTGCAGCCCGGCCACCAAGCGCTGCATCAGGGCCGGTGCGTTGACGAAGCCGAGCACGCGGTTGGAGAACACCGCCCCTTCCATGAACTGGTCCACGTCCTTCATCCTCGGGCTCGCGGCCAGGTAGCCGATGCGCTCGCCGGGAAGGGCCAGGTCCTTGGAGTGGGAGGTGACGATGACCGAGTTGGCGACGTAGCGGAAAATGTTGGGGACGTTTTTGCCGTCGTAGGCGATGCGGGCGTAGGGCTCGTCGGAGATGACGAGGATCTGCCGCCCCAGCTCCTGTTCCTTGGCGGCCACCATCTCGCCCAGGGCCTTCAGGCTCTCGGCCGGGTAGATGACGCCGGTCGGGTTGTTGGGTGAGCAGATGATGATGGCGCGGGTCTTGGCGGTGACCGCCGCGGCGATGGCCGGTATGTCGAGCTGGAAGGTCTCGCGGTCGGTCCAGACCTCGACCGGAACGCCGCCGTGGTTGTCGATGTAGAAGCGGTACTCCACGAAGAACGGGGTGAGCAGGATCACCTCGTCGCCGGGGTTGAGGATGGTCTTCAGCACCACGTTCAAGGCCCCGCCGGCGCCGCAGGTCATCACCACCTGGCTTCCCTGCACCGGGAGATCGGAGGCGGCGGAAAGCATGCGCGCCACGGCGTTCCTGGTCTCAACGTAGCCGGCGTTGTTCATGTAGCGGTGCATGCCCGGGACCGGCGTCTTGGCGAGTTTCAGGAACTCCGCCTGGAACGCCTCGGGGGGCTCGACGTCGGGGTTCCCCAGGGTGAAGTCGTAGACCTTGTCGGCGCCGTACTCCTTCCTGAGCTTCTCACCCTCCTCGAACATCTTCCTGATCCACGACGATTTCGCAATAAATCCGGCGATCTTATCAGCGACGGGCATGCATCCCCTCCTTGTTTTGGTGTCCCGTTTTATTAGCACATTACCGAAACCGGGGCAAGGCGTATTCCCCCCGCCGATCAGGCCACCGGAGCGCCATTCTAATATTTCCCTGCAAACGCGGTGACAATTCTGCTATAGTACGCGCCTTGCCTTGCTATAGAGACTCACGGAGGAGGGAACCATGAAGAAGAATTGGCGCATCGAAACCCAGGCGATCCAGGAAGGCTTTACCCCGAAGGACGGCGATCCCCGCATCCTGCCCATCTACCAGAGCACGACCTTCAAGTTTTCCAGCGCGGAGCACGTGGCCAAGCTGTTCGACCTCGAAGTCGGTGGACATTTCTACACCCGGCTTTCCAACCCGACGGCGGAAGGGTTCGAGATGAAGATCGCCGCCATGGAGGGGGGCGTCGCGGCCATGGCGACCTCCAGCGGCCAGGCGGCCTCCACCATCGCCGTAATGAACATCTGCCAGGCAGGCCAGCACGTGGTCGCGGCCAGCACCCTTTACGGCGGCACCTACTCGCTGTTCGCCAACACCTTCCCCAAAATGGGGATCGAGGTGACTTTCGTCGACCCCGAGGCGGACGAGGCGACCATCGTTGCCGCCTTCCGCCCCGAGACCCGCTGCCTGTTCGGTGAGACCATCGGCAACCCCGGCCTCAACATCCTCGACTTCGACAAGTTCTCCCGCATCGCCAAGAAGATGCAGGTGCCCCTCATCATCGACAACACCTTCCCGACCCCGTACCTGTGCCGGCCGCTCGAGCACGGCGCCGACATCGTGATCCACTCGGCCACCAAGTACATCGACGGGCACGCGACCAGCGTGGGGGGCGTGATCGTGGACAGCGGCAACTTCGACTGGGGCAACGGCAAATATCCGGAAATGACCGAGCCGGATGAGAGCTACCACGGCCTGCAGTACCTGAAGACCTTCGGCAAACTCGCCTACATCGTGAAAGCGCGCGTGCAGCTCATGCGCGACATCGGCCCCTGCCCGGCGCCGATGAACGCCTTTTTGTTCAACCTGGGGCTGGAGACGCTGCCGCTCAGGATGCAGCGCCATTCCGAGAACGCGCTCGCCATGGCGAAGTTCCTGGAGAAGCACGACGCGGTCTCCTGGGTGAGCTACCCGGGGCTCGAGAGCCACAAGAGCTACGCCAGGGCGCAGAAGTACCTCCCCAAAGGGGCGAGCGGCGTGCTCACCTTCGGCATCAAGGGGGGCGCCGCGGCGGGGAAGAAATTCATGGAAAGCTGCCAGCTGGTGGCGCTGGTGGTCCACGTGGGTGACGCGCGGAGCTGTGTCCTGCACCCGGCCAGCACCACGCACCGCCAGCTTTCCGAGGAACAGCAGGTCGCTTCCGGGGTCACCCCCGACCTGATCCGTCTCTCGGTGGGGATCGAGCACATCGACGATCTGATCGAGGACGTGAACCAGGCGCTTTTGGCGAGCCAGAAGTAAGGGCCTGCGATGACGGCTCTAGCAGAAGGGACTGGCTCCGTTTAGGTGCCTGTCCCCTTAGCGGAACGCTCCATTCCGCTCAGCCACCTTTACTCAAGCCCTAAAGGGACAGGCACCTGGCGGAGCCAGTCCCCTCCTTCGGTGAAGGGCGCTAAGGCGGATAACCAACACGAATCGTCAATAGAGCCCAAAAGAAAGGGGCGAGTGGATTTCCACTCGCCCCTTTGCTAATCCAGCCTCAGCGGTTGTTACCGCAGCCCGATTACTTGCCGCAGCACTTCTTGTACTTGATACCGCTGCCGCAGCTGCAGGGGTCGTTGCGCCCGATCTTGGGCGAGGTCCTCATGATCGGCTGCGGGGTCACCGCCTTGCCGTCGGTGAACAGCCAGGCATCCTTCTCCTTCTTGAACAGGGCGCGCTCGTGGTGCACCCGGTCCTGCCCCTGCTCCTTCCAGCGGGCGATGAACTCCACCTCGCCGGTGGTGTCATCCTTGCCGCCGTCCTTGGTGGAGACGATCTCCAGCCCCTGCCAGTCGGACTTCTCGGCCCACTCGCGGGTCCCCTCGGCGTCGTACCCCTCGCGGTGCTTGGGGTGGGTGCTCTCCAATATGAAATCGGTCTCGACGTTGGCGTACGCGGCGTAACGCGCGCGCATCAGCGCCTCTGCCGTCTCAGCGCGGCGCTCCCCCTTGATGACGGGGCGACAGCATTCGGCGTAGGCCACGCCGCTGCCACAGGCACACAGCTCCATCAGTTACTCCTCCTCGTTGCTTGTTGGTGTTGCTAGAGTTCGTAGTCGGCGGCAACCACGGAGGAACAGACGCTCCTCATGTAGGCGGCCACCTCGTTGGCGTGGTAGGGATGCACCTGGTAGGCCTGCAGGTCCTCCAGGGAGTCGAACTTGGTGTACAGGGCGATGTCCGCCGACCGCTCCGAACGGATCAGGTCCACCCCAACCTCAAGGTGACGCAACAGCTCCACCTTGCCGTCCATGCTCAGCAGACGCTGCCTGGCAGCCTCGACGTTCTCAGCAGTGGCCTCTTTGAGCTTGAAAAGCACTATATGCACGATCATGTGTAGCCCCCAGAATCAGTAATGACGTTCTCCGGATACCTGTAATACATCGGCGCCCGCCCCGCTGTCAACGATGGCAGTCCCGTAAACGGAAAAAAGTTGTTGCGTGGCCGAAACAATGCTGCTATAAGGACCAACAGGATCAAAAAGGTCTTTTTTAAAATTTCATGCAATGGAGGATTTAATGACTGGCGCTTTGAGATTCATGAGTATAATTGTACTGGCGTTCTTAATGATGACCGCTCCCGTGCTGGCGGCCGACAAGGTCCTCTTCGACAACGGGCACGGCGAACGCTTTCAGGTGAAGGAGCAGGGGCCGCTGCAGCTGTCGGGGCTGGCCGAGGTGTTCCAGGGCGCGGGCTTCGAGGTCGGCACCGTGGACCAGCCGCTCTCCGATGCCACCCTGGCCGGCGCACGCGCCCTGATCATCAGCGGCGCCTTCACCCCGCTGCACCCCAACGAGATTGAGGCTGTGGCGCGGTTCATCCAGAACGGCGGCCGCGTGGCGGTGATGCTCCACATAGCGCCCCCGATGGCCACGCTGCTGAACCGGCTGCAGGTAAGCCACACCATGGGGGTGGTCCAGGAGCGCGAGAACCTGCTCGACGGCGACCTGATCAATTTCCGGGTGGTGCGGTTCAAGGAACACCCGCTTTTCGCAGGCGTCAAGGATTTCAGCGTGCACGGTGCCTGGGGGCTGATCAACCAGACCGATGCCGCCCAGGTGATCGCGGCGACCGGCTTCCAGGCCTGGATCGACGTGGACCAGGACCAGAAGCAGTCCAAGGAGGAAACGGCCTCTTTCGGCGTGGTGGTAGCCGGCACCATGGGCAAAGGCTCTTTCCTGGTCTTTGGCGACGACGCCATCTTTCAGAACAAGTTCCTGGAAGGAAACAACAAGATGCTGGCGGCAAACCTCGCTGCCTGGCTTAAATAGAAATACCAACCAACAAAAACAGGAGGGATTCAATGGCACAGGCGTTGGAAATCTACAAGTGTGAGATGTGCGGCAATATAGTCGAGGTGTTCCATGCCGGCGGCGGCCAACTGGTCTGCTGCGGCGAAGAGATGAAACTGCAGAAGGAAAATACCGTCGACGCCTCCAAGGAGAAGCACGTACCGGTCATCGAGCGCGGCGAGGGGACCATCACCGTAAAGGTGGGGAGCATCCCGCACCCGATGGAGAGCGCCCACTATATCGAGTGGATCGAACTGATTGCCGACGGCAAGGTCTACCGCGCGCAGCTCCAGCCGGGCCAGGCTCCGGAGGCCACCTTCCCGGTCACCGCCGCCGACATCAAGGTCCGCGAGTACTGCAACCTGCACGGCCAGTGGTCCGCGTAGACACGCACGCCACGCTTTAGATGCAGAAAGGGGGGACGGCAAAAGCCGTCCCCCCTTTTTTCGTTGCTGCCGGAATCAGTAAATCCCCCCTGCCCCCCTGCCCCCCTGCCCCCCTGCCCGCTACCCCCTGCCTCAAGCAAGCAGGTGGCTCGCGACGTTGATGTTCTTCAAAAGCGGATCCACCGGCGCGACGATCGAGGCGTAGCGTGTGCCACCCGCTTCGGCCAAGGTAACCAGCTTCGGCGTCTCCAGCGCCTGCCCCCGCGCGTCCACCAGGATCTTTACCGACGGCTCCGCGCACTCCATGGGGTGAGGCTTCAAAACCAGCGCGATCTCGTTAGTGTCCAGACGCACCAGGCTCCCCACCGGGTATTCCCCCATCATCGCCTCGAACTGCTCCACCAGTTCGCTGTTGAGAGAGGAGCCGGCCAGACGATGCATGATCTCCATGGCCTCCTTGGGCAGGGTCGGGCGCTGGTAGGTGCGCAGCGTGGTGATGGCGTCGTAGCAATCGGCCACGGAGACGATCTCGGTGTACAGGCCAAAGTGCATCTCCCGAGCCCACTCCGGGTAGCCGGTGCGGTCGTGGCGGATATGGTGCCCGAGCACCGCTTCCGCCACCGCGGGGGGGATATTACTCATCTTCTTGACGATCTCGGAGCCTTCCTCCGCGTGGCGCTTCATCTCCTTGAACTCGGTGTCGGACAGCTTGCCCGGGCTGTTCAGGATGTTCTTGTCGATCCTGGTCTTGCCGATGTCATGCAGAAGCCCCGCCGTGTTGATCTCGTGCAGCGCCTCCTTTTCCAGCCCCAGAAAGGCGGCCAGGGTGAGCGCCAGGATACCGACGTTGACCGAGTGGCTGAAGGTGTAGTTGTCGTAGTCCTTGATCATGGCGAGGCCGAGCAGGGTGGTGGGTTCCTCCATGGTGACCGAGACCATGTTCTCCACGACGCCGTTGATCCACTCGCCGCTGGGAATCCGACCGTTGTCGACCTCGCGCATGGTGTCTCGCACCGCCTTGAGCGCGTCGCGGTAGATGGCGGCGGGTACGAGTGCTTCCCCTTTTCCCTCCCCCTCGCCGGCGACCACCTCGTCGATGCCGAGGCGGACGTTGCTGATGCCCTTGCGTTCCAGCTCCGCGGCAAAGGTTTCCGGGCCGACCTGCCGGTTCGCCAACAGCGAGGCGAAACCGAAAAGATCGTCGGGGGTGACCCCGGGATAAATGGTGACGGCGTCGACTCCCTTTTGCAGCAGACGCTCGACCAGTTCGACGACGGCCGCGTTGGGGGCGACCAGCAGGCACCCTTCGATGAAGAAGGTCCCCTCCACCACACCCAGGTGCAGCTCGTGCCGTTCCCCAATCATCTCGCCGATCAGGCCGACCAGTTCCTGCAAGGGCTGGCGCACCGCGGGATGGGCCAAGGGGTAGAGCAGTACCGACTTTATCGAGGCGGTGAACAGCATCGCAGCGCGCTGCACGTCGTTTTTGGTGATCTCAGTCATGCCCCGGTTCCTTCTGCGCCATCGCCTGCAGCGCCGCCGCAGCGGCCGCGGCCAGGTCTCCCTTGTCTGAGGCGTACCGCTGCAAAAAGGCCCGAGCCTGCTCCCCTCCCAAAGCGGCAATGGACTCGATTGCGGCACGCTTTTGTTCAATGCGCCGGGTCGTACCGATCAGGCAGCGTCTGCGCACCAGCTTGAACAGCCCCCCCAGGGCACGCCGGTCACCGATACGGCCTATCGCCCGCAGCGCCTCCAGCTGCAACGCGTGCAGCTTTCCCCTCAGATCGCGCTTCGCCGCCAGCCTGAGCAGGGGATCGAGTGCCGCCTGGTTTCTGCAGCTCCCCAGGCAGGAGATGGCATGCAGCGCAATCGTCTCGTCCCCCTCCTGCACCAGGGAGAGGAGCACGCCGGTGGCCTCCATCCCGCCGATCCGTGCCAGCGCCCGGATACTCTCCGTGCGCACCCGGCTCTCCGGGTGATAGGCGGTCAGCACCAGCCCCTTCACCGCATCACGATTGCCGATCTCTGCCAGAATGGCCACCGCCATCTGCACCACCTGCACGCGGCCGTCCTTCAAGAGGGCGAGCAGTCGGGGCTGCGCCTGCACCCCAATGCGGACCAAGGTGGTGCCGAGGGCCTTGCGGGCGGCCCTGCTGCCGGTTCCGGTCAGGCGCCGTACCACGGCGTCCACCACCTCGGCACCGGCGAGCCTGAGCATGTCGCAGATCGCCTCCTTATCGGGAAAGTCGACATCCTCCAGGTGATTCAGCAGATGTTCGGCCATCTCTCCCAGGATAAGCTGCTGCAGCACCGTGTGCGCCGCTTCGCGGCAGACCGCACTTCTGGCCGGGTCCGCCTGCTGCTTCACCAGCTGCGCCAGCACGACGTAAAGCCGGTCGAAGTTACCCTCGAGCTTCAGCGGCAGGGCCGTTTTCAAAAGCAGGCGCGCCAGTTGCCGGTAGCGCTCGTCGTCGGTTGCGGCGCAAAGCGCAGCCAGAATCTCGTCCACGCCCGGCTCGGCTGTCTGCCCCGCCATGCTCCCCTGTACCGGGCCGGCTTCGGGCGCGCGCTCCTCGAAGACTTCGGCACCCGCCTCGCCGGCCTCCTCCTCGGCCTGGCCCATGGATTTCTTGGTGTACACGGCGGTGACGTCGATCTGGTTCACCATGACCCCGGAGACGCCGCTTCGTGCCAGCATGCCGGACACCCCCCCTTCCTCGGCGATCTTCTGCGGCGAGACGGCCAGTGTGGAAAGAAGGACGGCGAGGTCCGCCTGGGACAGTTCGGGAAGGAAGGTGAGTCGTTGCAGCTCGCGTGTGAAAAGTTCCTGGGCGAGGGCCCGGGTTATGGGGTTGCTTTCGATGGTCTCCTGCCGGCCGGCGATGGCGAAGCCGCCGCGCTGCACGATCAGGGTGACGGCGCCGCGCTTGACAAGGTTGGCAAGAGCCTCATAGGCAGCGGTGAGTATTTGCGAACGCAGGGGATGGCTGTCGGGATAGAAGGAAAATGCCTTCAATGCCTTGGACGTCTCGGCGAGCGCTTTCTGGCAGGCGGCACCGAGATCTTCACTGTCTTCAAGTAGATTTCGTTGGTCTTCCGGCATATTCCATTCCCGTTGATAGGACGCCAGATTCTAGCCGAGATAATGATAATTATCAAACAATTTTGCTGCGACCACGACGATCGCCTCGGCTATACTACTTCACCGTCGCTTTTACCATGCCCGCAGGTCCGCTGCCAACTCATTTCGCAGACAACGACGGCTAAGCATCTTTTTCAGAGCATGGCAGTTGATCCTTGATGCTATCGCAGCTAGAATTGTCTGACCTTTCGCCCACGAACCAGCCGCCGAGGTGACATTGCCCAAAAACAGCACCAGCAACCTTGACTCGAGGACCGTCCAGTCCGCCCTGGAGGCCCTGTCGCGCGAAACCAAGCAATCACGACTCGCCCGCGTCTTCCCCTTCCTCGGCCCCGCCTTCATCGCCAGCGTCGCCTACGTCGATCCCGGCAACTTCGCCACCAACATCCAGGGGGGGGCGCAGTTCGGCTACCTGCTCCTTTGGGTGATCATCTCCAGCAACCTGATCGCCATGCTGATCCAGACCCTATCGGCCAAGTTGGGGCTCGCCACCGGCCAAAACCTCGCCGAGCACTGCCGCAACCAGTTCCCAAGGCCGGTGTCGCTCGCCATGTGGGTCATCATGGAGGCGGTGGCCATAGCCACCGACCTGGCGGAGTTCATGGGCGCGGCCCTCGGATTCCAGCTCCTGTTCGGCATCCCGCTTCTGGCCGGCGCCCTGCTCACCGCCCTGGCCACCTTCGCCATCCTCGGCATGGAGCGCTTCGGCTTCAGGCCGCTGGAGGCCGTCATCTCCGCCATGGTCGCCGTCATCGCCCTGTGCTACGTGGCCGAGATCTTCATCGCGAGCCCCGACTGGGGCCAGATCGCCGCGCACGTGGTGCGACCGAGGTTTGCGGGGAGCGAAAGCGTCCTCCTGGCCACCGGCATCATCGGCGCCACGGTCATGCCGCACGCCATCTTCCTGCACTCCTCGCTCATGCAGGGGAGGATCGTGGTCAAAGACAGGAAAAAGCTGCGCACCCTGTTCCGCTACGAGATCATGGACGTGGTGATCGCCATGGGGATCGCGAGCTTCGTGAACATGTCCATGCTCATCATGGCGGCCGCCACCTTCTACGCCACCGGCAAGACCTCGGTAGCCACCATCGAGGAGGCGTACCGGACCCTGGAGCCGCTTCTGGGTTCGGCGGCGAAGTTCATCTTCGGCGTCTCCCTGCTCTTCTCTGGCCTCTCCTCCAGCAGCGTCGGCACCAGCGCCGGGCAGGTGATCATGCAGGGCTTCATCCAGCGCCACATCCCGCTCTGGATCAGGCGTCTCGTCACCATGGCGCCGTCGCTGTTCGTCATCGCCATGGGATACGACCCGACCCGCACCCTGGTCATCAGCCAGGTGGTGCTTTCCTTCGGGCTCCCCTTCGCCATCATCCCACTGGTGCTCTTCACCCGCCGCAGCGACCTTATGGGAGACCTGGTCAACAAACCGGCGACCACGGCCTTTGCCGCAGTGGCGGCAGGGCTCATCGTCGCCCTCAACATCTACCTGCTCTACGCAACCTTTTTCCCAGGATGATCGTCATGTTCAAGCACATTCTCGTCCCGATGGACGGATCCAAACTCGCCGAGGCAGCCCTTCCCGCCGCCCGGTTCATGGCCGAAAAGCTGCACGCCCAGGTGACCCTATTCCACGTGGTGGAGAAGGACGCCCCAAGCCAGGTGCACGGGCAGAAGCACCTGACCGGGCCCGATGAGGCGCAGGCGTACCTGCAGGGGGTAGCTCACGCGTGGTTTCAAGGCATCCCCAAGGTCGAATGCCACGTGCACGAGACCGAGACCGAGCTGGTCTCCCAGAGCATCGTCGCCCACGCCGCCGAACTGGGCCATGACTTGGTGGTGATGTGCTCCCACGGGCGGGGCAAGGCCTTTCACCTCCTCTTTGGCTCCATCGCCCAGAAGGTGATCGCGGGGGGGGCCCTGCCGGTTTTGATCACCCACCCCGACGAGCACGGCGAACCGCCGCCGTTTTGCTGCTGCCAGATCCTGCTGCCGCTGGACACCGACCCCGAACACGAGAAGGGGCTGCCGGTGGTAAAGGCGGTAGCCAGAATCTGCAACGCCGACCTGCACATCACCACGGTGATCCCCACCTACGAGTCGCTGCCGCCGGAGGAGAAGGTATCCGCGCGGACCCTTCCCGCAACCGCCGCGCGCATGCTGGATCTGGAGGCGCGCGACGCGGCCGAGCACCTGGACGAAGTGGTGCAGGGGCTGGTCGCGGAGGGAATCCACGCATCGGCGCACGTGTTGCGGGGCGCCCCTGCCGAAACCATCGCGCGGGCCGCCCAGGAGGCGAAGATCGACCTCATGGTGCTCCCGACCCACGGCAAGACCGGCATGGCCGCCTTCTGGACCGGCAGCGTCGCCCACGGCATCTGCAGCCGCAGCAAGTGCCCGTTGCTCCTGGTGCCGATCTCCGACCCCACCGTCTCGTAAGCGGCGGAGGGGACTGACTCCGCCAGGTGCCTGTACCCTTACTACAGGGGAAGCTGGCTGAGCTGAAAGGAGCGCTCCCGGCGTCGTCCCCCGCCGACTGAACCCGTCGTCCCGCCGTTATTCCCCCTCCCCTTGCGGGCTTCACCCACCCCCCGGCCCCCTCCCGTCAAGGGAGGGGGAGACATCAAGCGGCGGTCTCCCCGGGATCTCCAATGAACCATGAAAGAGGGGGAGGCCGTAACCGGCCTCCCCCTCTTTCATTGCCCGTTACGCCGGGCGTCCAGCCTGCTGTCTATTTTTGCTGCGCTTTTCTATTTCCTTCCCGACCCCTTGCACATGGTGCAGGGCACTTCCTCGACGTCGTATCCGGACTGCCGGGAAGCCATCAGGATTTTCCCTTTGCCGTTGCATTTAGGACATCTCGATCCAAGCATGGCTTACCTCCTCTGACAGTAGCTATCTCCTTCTGTGACAACAATTTTATCAAAAAAGCGTAGAATAAAGTAGCAACAACTCTACCGACACTGTGAGGCCCATGAAGCACAATGGCTATGACATTTCCATCAAGGAGGTGACGGTCATGGCATGCAGCAAAGAAGGGCACAGCGAGCACATCTGCGCCCTTACCGCGAGAGGGGAAATAGACAAGGTACATAAGCTCACGCTGCAACCCACCGTGGAATGCGGCAACTGCGGCGCTAAGGCCAAGGAGATCGACGCGGTCTGCGATCCGATACAGCTCCCCGAGGCGGGGTGGCTGGGAGACTGAGGCCCGGCAACTACCATAAAAAAAAGGGGAAAGTCGCAAAGACTTTCCCCTTTTCTTTTGTGTCGGTGCAAGCACCGCTGCAGCCTACCTGCCGCTGCGGCGGGCGGCGTGGTTGCCGGGACGCGGCGCGGCGGCGCGCTGCCCTTCACCGGTGCCCTGGCCGGCGGGACGGTTACCGCCCTGGCGCTGACCGGACTGGTTACGGTTGCCGCCGGGGCCGCGGGATGCGCCGGGACCACGACTGTTGCCGGGCTGGGACGGCCTGCCGCCAGCGCCCTGCGCGGCCTTGGCCTCGGCGGGCTTCACCTTGCCCTGTGCGGGACCGGCGGCCTGCTTCCTTCTCTGCGGCTCGCGCGGCGGACGGGCGAACTCCTCGTCCTTCTTGGGAGCCGGCACGGCGTAGTCGAAACCTTCCACGCGGCGCCGCTCGATCTTGGCACCGAGCACGCGCTCGATGCTGCGCACCATCTGCTCGTCCTCGCCGGTCACCATGGTGAAGGCGTCGCCGGTCTTGGCGGCACGACCGGTGCGGCCGATGCGGTGCGTGTACGCCTCGGGGGTGTCGGGGATGTCGTAGTTGATCACGTGCGAGATCAGCGAGACGTCGATGCCGCGGGCGGCGATGTCGGTGGCCACCATGATCTGGTAGGTGCCATCCCTAAAGCCGTCCAGCGCCGCCTGCCTGCGGTTCTGGGAGAGGTTCCCCTGCAGACTGGTCGCCTTGTAGCCGCTCTTCTCGAGCTGCTCGCCGAGCCTCTTGGCGCGGTACTTGGTCTTGGTGAAGATGAGCACGCTCTCGGTGTCGGTGTGCTTCAAAAGCTCGAAGAGAAGCGGGGTCTTCAGGTGCTGCCCCACCGGGTAGAGCGCGTGGGAGACGGTCGCCGCGGGGGCGGTGCGGCTCACCTGCACGGTCACCGGGCGGCGCAGGATCTCGTGCGCCAGCACGCGGATGTCGTCAGGCATGGTGGCGGAGAACATGAGGTTCTGCCGCTTGCCGGGAAGCGCCCTGAGGATCTTTCTCACGTCGGGGAGAAAGCCCATGTCGAACATCTGGTCCGCCTCGTCCAGGACCAGCACCTCGACGCCGGAAAGGTCGACGGTCCCCTGGGAGATGTGATCCAGAAGGCGCCCCGGGCAGGCGACCACGATATCGGTCCCTTCCTTGAGCTTCTTGATCTGGGTGTTGATGTTGACGCCGCCGTAGACGGTGATGCTTTTCAGGCGGGTCTGCTGCGCCAGCGCGTTCAACGATTCGTTGATCTGCTCGGCGAGCTCACGGGTGGGGGCGAGCACGAGGCCGCGCACCTTGCCGCGGCTTCCCTCCACCAGGCGGTGCAGCATGGGAAGGCCGAAGGCAGCGGTCTTGCCGGTGCCGGTCTGGGCCAGCCCGAGCACGTCCTGGCCGGCGATCACCGCCGGAATGGCCTGCAACTGGATGGGGGTGGGGGTCTGGTACCCCACGGCCTCTACGCCTGCCTGGACCTTGGGGTGCAAGTTAAACTGTTTGAAATCCACTGATACTCCTGTTTCTTGGTGTGACGCCACAAAAAACCCCAGGTAGCCTGAAAGGCCCATGGGGTCCGTGACTCATTAGAGGCTGAACTATAACACGAAACGGGAGAAAAGAGGCTCAAATTTATCTAATGCTGTGCTTTTCCGTCAGAAAGGGTCCCTCCTCCCCCCCTGCCGCCCCGGGAGAAGGAGGAGAGCCCCGAGGCGACAGGCGTGGGAGAAGGTTGCCAGCCGCGGGATCAGTGGCGATCCCTGTAGTCGCGACGGTCATCCCTATGGTCGTCGTGACGGTCATCCCGACGGTCATCCCGGTACCCGTCACGATACCCGTTGCGGTAGGCGTCGCGGTAGTAATCCCTGCGCTCGCCCCAGCGCCCGTCCCGGCGCTCCGCCACCGGCCGGTACCAGTTGCCGCGGTAGTGGTCACGATCGCTCAGGTAGGTGCGATACTCGTAGTCGCGGTAGTAACGGATCTGCTCGTGGCGGTGCCGGTGCAGCCCATAGGGAAGGTAGCGCGGGGCAACGTAGGTCCACGGTCCGCGGTAGCTGTTGGCCATGTACCAGTAGCCGTCCCGGTACTGGTAGTAGCAGTTGTCCGTGTACACCACATCATAGGGGAGCCCCACCGATACGTGGAACCCCAGGGTCGGCGAGTAGATGAAGCTGGGGGGCTCGGCGTAGGCGACCGGGGCCGGCGGGGGCGGGTAGGCGACCGGTGCCGGGTAAACCACCGGGGCCGGTGCCACGGGGACCGGTGCGACGGCGACCGGAACGCCGATGTTGACGCTGAAATCCACCCTTGCCTGGGCCGTGGCGGCCCCGGCAAGCACGATAACGAATGCCAGTGCGACGAGCTTTTTCATGATCTTCTCCTTGCGGCCTCAGCCGACTTGCTTCCTGGTACTGTTCCTGTGAGATTTCCATCCTTGGTCCGCGTTTGAGCGGCCGGGTTTGTTCATTCTTTGAGTATGAAGCTAACAGCACAATGAGGAGAAATTGTGGAGCAAATGTGGAATTTCCATCTGCTCCAAAGATGCAATGGCACATTGACGGCAACTATGCTAATAACAAAGCTGTGTTCTTCGTCTAAACGGTGGATGTCATGAAGGTAAAGATCAAATACAGGCTCTTTTTCACCATGCTTGCCGCAACCGGCACCGTGGTGATCTGTATGTTCCTCATCATGCAGTGGAGCATCGGGCACGGCTTCCTCGCCTACGTCAACACCATGGAGAAGGACCGACTGCAGCGGCTGGCACACGTGCTGGAGCAGTCCTACAGCATTAACGGCAGCTGGGACTTCCTGCAACAGGAGCCCTCCACCTGGTTCGATGTCGTCGCCGGGACGCGGGAAGGGCGCGAGGGGGGCGAAAGCGATGCCGCGCAGCGCAGGATGGGGCGGCGCGGGTTCATGAACCTGACCGGCCAGGGGCAGCACCTGCCGCAGCGCTTCGCCTACCGTTTCGAAGGACGCGTGGTGCTGCTCGATCCCGACAAGCGCCTCATCCAGGGGACCCAGGGGAGCCTGGAGACCGCGCAGGTGAAGAAGCTCGCCAGCGACGGCGAGGTGATAGGGTACCTGGCGCTGCGCCCGAGGCAGCGGCTCACCGATACCTACCAGCTCCTCTTCGTGCAGCAGCAAAAACTCACCATGGGGCTCGTGGCGGTCGTGATGCTGCTGGTGTCGGCTGCGCTGTCACTCCCCCTGGCCAACCGCCTGGTCGAGCCGATCAAGAGGCTCGCCGGCTCCCTGCACCGACTCGCCTCCGGGGAGTACGACACCAGGGTGCCGGTGGGCTCCAACGACGAACTGGGGCAGTTGGCCCGCGACTTCAACACGCTGGCCCTCTCCCTGGAGAACAACGAGCGGGCCCGCCGGCGCTACCTGGCGGACATTTCCCATGAGCTGCGCACGCCGCTCTCCATCCTGCGCGGTGAGATAGAGGCGCTGCAGGACGGGGTGCGTCCCCTGGGACCCGAGTCGATGCGCTCGCTGCACGCCGAGGTGATGCACCTGGGGCGGCTGGTCGAGGACCTGTATCAGATCTCCATGTCCGACATCGGCGCGCTCAACTACAGAAAGGAGCTGGTCGACCTGACCGAGCTCATGGAAGACACCCTGGAGCCGTTCGCCGCGAAGTTCCGCAACAAGAGCATCGCGCTGAAGCACGAGCTCCCCGGCGAAGAGCTGACGGTGTTCGCAGACGGGGTCCGACTTAACCAGCTTTTCAGCAACCTTTTGGACAACTCGCTCAAGTACACCGACCAGGGGGGCGAGCTGTCGGTGCGGCTCAGGCGTGACGGTGGCCGGGCCGTGGTGGAATTTGCCGACTCGGCACCCGGGGTGCAGCCCGAGGAACTGGCCCGGCTCTTCGACCGGCTGTTCCGGGTGGAAAATTCGAGAAACCGCGCCCTGGGCGGCGCCGGGCTTGGCCTGGCCATCTGCAAGAACATCGTCGAGGCGCACGAGGGAACCATCGTGGCGCACCCCTCCCCCAAGGGGGGGGTGCTGATCAGGATAGAACTGCCGCTTACCGGGAGCTGGACATGACACAGACCATCATGATCGTCGAGGACGAGGAAAAGCTGGCGAGCCTTTTGGGGGATTACCTGAAGCAGTCAGGGTTCGAAACCGTGTGGGTCGCCAACGGGACCGAGGTGGTGCCGCGGGTACGGGAAAAGCAGCCCGACCTCGTGCTGCTCGACCTGATGCTCCCCGGGCGCGACGGCCTTGAGATCTGCAAGGAGATCCGCACCTTCTCGCAGCTCCCCATCATCATGATCACCGCCCGCGTCGAGGAGATCGACCGGCTGCTCGGCCTGGAGCTTGGTGCCGACGACTACATCTGCAAACCCTTCAGCCCCCGCGAGGTGGTGGCGCGGGTGAAAACCGTGCTGCGCCGCAGCGTGGAGCATCCCTCCCAATCGAGCGGCGGCCTCACCCTGGCCCCTGACCGCTACTCCGCCCAATGGCAGGGGCGCGACCTCGACCTGACCGTGGTCGAATTCAAGCTTTTGCACTTTCTCTTCCAGAACCCGGGGCGCATCTACTCCCGCACCCAGCTGATGGACCGGATCTACCCGGACCAGCGCATCGTCAGCGACCGGACCATCGACAGTCACATCAAGAAGCTGCGCAAGAAGATCTCGGCGGTGGCCCCGGACCAGGAACTGATCCACTCCATCTACGGAGCCGGGTACAAGTACGAGCCCCCCACCCAGAACTAACCGGTGGAGCTCACAGCTCCCCCCCCTCATACACTGCATTCCCTCTCTCAATAGTGATCCTGTTATCACTTATCGCGAAGCTGTGTCCTCGCCGGTGGTCACAAATGACCATATATCTCTATTCTTTACTTAAGAAAATCCCACTACCACCGATATCCACTTTAGCACGCGGGAAAAGCGACAAAGCTTAGACCATGCCTGATACACGCCCTGGGAACTTACGAAAGCATCACTTCCAACAGGACCATAGCGTATGTAGCGCCGCAGTCGATACGTCAGATAGTTGAGATGGTACAGATAGGCGTTCTGCCTAAGGGGGGAAATAAAAATGCTTAAGAACATGAAGATCGGTACCAGGTTGATGCTGAGTTTCGGGCTCGTCGTGCTGCTGTTGGTGGGAGTTGCCGGCACCGGTTACTGGGGGGTCAAGGACGGCGAAAACACCATGGTTACAGTTCTGGACGGTGAAGCCAAGATCGCCGAACATGCAGCCAGGGCCAGGGCCAACGTCTTAGGCATGAGGCGCTATGAAAAGGACATGTTCCTGAACATCAACGATGCTAAAAAGGTCGAGGAGTATTACGCCAAGTGGAACGAGGAAGCGGGCAAGACGGCCGAACGCGTCGCGGACCTGGAAAAGGTGGTGCGGGACAAGGAGGACGTGGAGAAGACCAAGACCATAAAAGAAAACTTCGCCCTCTATAAGGCAGGCTTTGCGAAGGTGGCCGGCTCCATCCTGGACGGCAAGTTGAAGACACCGGCCGAGGCCAACGCCGCCGTTGGCGCCTTCAAGGATGAAACCCACAAGATGGAGAATACTGCTGTCGAACTGGCTCAGGAAGGAAACAAGGCCATGCAGCAGGAAAAAGGAATGGTCCTGAAAGCGACTCAGCGCGTCGTCTTCCTGCTGATCACCATTTCCATAGTTGCGGTGCTGCTTGCCGTCGCCCTCAGCTTTCTCGTGACATCCAGCATCAAGAAACCGCTGCAGGTCGGCGTCGATACGGCGAACCGTCTTGCCGACGGGGACCTGACCTTCGAGATCGGGCAGACCTCCAAGGACGAAACCGGGCAGCTCCTCGCCGCCATGAGGACCATGCTGAACAAGCTGAAGGAGGTGGTCACCGAGGTTAAGGCGGCCACCAACTACGTGGCGCAGGGGAGCCAGGAGCTCTCCTCCAGTTCCGAGGAGATGTCGCAGGGGGCGAGCGAGCAGGCGGCGGCCGCCGAGGAAGCTTCTTCCAGCATGGAGCAGATGACCTCCAACATCCGCCAGAACGCAGACAACGCGATCCAGACCGAAAAGATCGCGGTGAAATCGGCGGAAGACGCCAAAGACGGCGGCAAGGCGGTACTGGAAACCGTCCACGCCATGAAGGAGATCGCCAGCAAGATCAACATCATCGAAGAGATCGCGCGCCAGACCAACCTATTGGCGCTGAACGCGGCCATCGAGGCGGCCCGCGCGGGCGAGCACGGCAAGGGTTTTGCCGTGGTGGCGAGCGAGGTGAGGAAACTCGCGGAACGGAGCCAGAAGGCAGCGGGAGAGATTTCCGAGCTTTCCGCCAACAGCGTGAGCATCGCGGAAAGGGCCGGGGAACTGCTGGCCAAGATGGTCCCGGACATCCAGAAGACCGCCGAACTGGTCCAGGAGATCAGCGCCGCCAGCCGGGAGCAGGACACCGGCGCCGAGCAGATCAACAAGGCGATTCAGCAGCTCGACACCGTGATCCAGCAAAACGCCAGCGCCTCAGAGGAGATGTCCTCCACGGCCGAGGAGCTCGCCTCGCAGGCGGAACAGCTGCAAAGCACCATCACCTTCTTCAAGACCGGCGATGAAGGCACGGCAAAGGCAAGAGCCGTCAAGTCGCCGAAGGCGAAGGACAAGCCGGGCATGAAGGCGATGACCGCCGCCAAGGCAGCCCCGGCCCATGCCGCCCCCGTGCATGTAGGAAAGGCCGTAGGGGCCGACCTGGAGATGGACGAGGAGTTCGAGCGCTTCTAGAAGCGTCCCGGTCCCAATTGAAAAGCCGGGTGCCCGGTGACCATGATGGTCGCCTGCAGCACCCGGCTTTTTTTGCGTCCTGCAGTTGGGGCGGCTAGATGAGCTCCACCTCGCTCGCCCTGACGATCAGCAGCGCCTGCCGGAAGTCGGCCGTCAACTGCTGCCGGTACGTGCTCCACCAAGCCCGGTCCAGTTCCTTGGTCATCACCTCGTAGATGACGATGTCATCCTGGACCGTGGTCTCCTTGGTCTCTTTCCAGAGCCCCCGCGCAGGAGAGCGCATGTAGGTGGTGATGCCGCCGAAGCGCTCCGAGAGCTCGTCACGTACCTTGAGGAATTCGTCCTGGGTGAACTGGTTCCCCTCGTTATCGTAGAGCGGCAGCAGAATCTGGATCAGGTGCATGGCGCTCTCCCGGCATCACGAGGTTTCGCGCACGTCCATGATCTCGCGCACGTGCGGCCGGATCGCCTCCACCAGCGTTTCCTTGGAAACCCCCTGCACCTTGAAGGTGTTGATCCAAGTGTCGGCCTGGTTGCCGTCGACCTCGCTGAAGCCAAGGCCCACGATGTTGCCGCCTGCCTCGTAGATGGTTTTGGTGACGTCCGCGAGAGTCCCCTTGGCGCCGGTGGTGGCGACGGTGAGGCGGACCCCCTGGCGGCGACCGCCCAAAAGCTCGAGCAGGATGTTGAACAGGTCGGATTCGGTGATGATGCCCACCAGTTTGCCCGCGTTCACTACCGGCAGGCCGCCGATCCTGCGATCGACCATGATACGGGCGGCCTCTTCGAGCGGGGTATCCTCGGAGACGGTGATGACGTCCTTCGCCATGCACTTCTCCACGGTAAGTTTCGCCAGGAGGTCGTGGATTTCCCAGACTGCCAGCGAGGTGGCCGGCGACGGGGAGGCCTGGAACAGGTCACGGTCGGAGACGATACCGACCAGTTGACCGGAGCGGTCTACTACGGGGAGGCGCCGGATCTTCTTCTCTCCCATCAGTCGCAGCGCCTCGGTAACCGAGATGTCGGGAATGATGGTAATCGGGTTTTTAGTCATCCTGTCTCGTACTAGCATTGTGGCACCCTCCTAGGTTTGTTGTGCTGCAGCCGGCGTCACTGCCGGTTCAATGAATCAGAAGCTGGCATCGGTATCGCCCGAGGCTCACCCGGGGCTCCGGCGGCCGGGTCGGGGAATTCGCGATTGGAGGATTTCTTCATCATGGTGATCGCACGATCCTTGATCTTCATGCTGCTCTCGACCATGTAGTCGACGTAGGTCTTGTAGAGAAAGACCATGACGCCGACGAAGAAGGAGATGTAAATCACCCTGGAGAGCATGGGCGAAGGGATCAAGGTGGTGAGTTTGCAGACCGCGACGAACAGGCCGACGATGACGGCAACGATAAGCAGCGGCTTGAGCCAGGCATGGCGCGAGGTGAGCTGTGCAAAGCCTCCCGGCTGGGGCGCCGGCGCCTCCTGCTGCAACGACTGGCTTGCCGGGGCCTGTTCCGTTGCCTCCGGGGCCTGGGCGGCAGTCTGCTTTTTCGGCTCTTCGCGGGTCACTCTCATGGTGGCGCGGTACTTGGCCGGGACCGCCTGCAGCTTGTTGGTCATGTGGACGACGCCGCGGTTGTCGGTGTAGTTGTAATAATCGGCGAGGAGCCGAGAGGGAAGCGCGCAGACAGTGAGCGCGCCGAGCAGCAGGAAAAGCAGTGACTTGTTCACCTTCCCCCCTAGCGGCGGCGAGGCAGCCGCCATTTTCAAAGAAATTGCATTGCAGGTCCTACGGCAGCAGTCCTTGCACCAGGTCGAGCACCGCCTGGTCGCGGTTCAGCGTGTAGATATGCACTCCGGGGACGCCGGCGGCCAAAAGTTCCTCGGCCTGCCTGCGTGCGTGGGCCACCCCGACCTCCTGGACAGCAGCCGCCCCCCCTGCCCGGTCCGCGGCCTCCAGTTCGGCCAGGTAGGCCGCCGGGAGGCTCGCCCCGCACAGGGAGATGATCCGCTGTATCACCTTGAGGCTCACCACGGGGATGATACCGGGAATGATAGGCTTGTCAATGCCGATGGAACGGGCCTTCGCGACGAAATCGAAGTAGAGCTGGTTGTCGAAAAAGAGCTGCGTGATGGCGAAGTCGCCCCCCTGGTCCAGCTTCAGTTTCAGGTATGAGAGATCGTGTTCGGCATCGACCGCCTCGGGGTGCACCTCGGGATAGCCGGCCACGCCGATCCCCATGCCGGGGTGAGACTCCTTGATGAATGCGGCGAGATCGGAGGCGTGCAAGAGCGTGCGGCAGGCGGAGAACTCGGGGGGCGCATCCTTGGGCAGGTCGCCGCGCAGGGCCAGGACGTCGTTCACCCCCGCCTCGGCCAGGCTGTCCAGGAAGAGCTGCAGGTCGCCTCGGTAGGCGCCGATGCAGGTCAGGTGGGCCATGGTATCGAGGCCGTGCTCGCTTTTCAGGCGACTCACGATCTCGAGGGTGTCCCCCTTGGTGCTCCCGCCGGCACCGTAGGTGACCGAGGCGAAAAGGGGATTAAGCTGTGCCAGGCGATCTACCACCTGGAAGAAGGCGGGCCACTCGTTCTTGTCTTTGGGCGGAAAAAACTCAAGAGAGATGAACTGACTGTCACGGTTCATCTTGTCTACTATTTTCATGTATGCTCCGTGTGCTGCCGTGCCTTGAGCCGTCTTTCGGCACCGGCCGGATGGACGGGGGCAGGCACCTTTGTCTCCTCGACAGCGATGGGCGTGACTTTAGCATTTTTTTATAAGAAAAGCGACTGCGCCGTACCGCTGTCCGAGTCGCGTTAAAATCGTGTCAGAAGAAAAAAAAGACGTTGCTCAGCCAGTTGCAGCAATGTTATAAATACGAGATTCACGACCACAGGCATTCCTGTGGTCTTTTCATTTATCGCAGAAGGAGCAAGCATGATCAGCGCATCAAACGTCACCCTGTCCTACGGCAAGCGGGTGCTGTTCAAGGACGTAAACATAAAGTTCACCCCGGGCAACTGCTACGGCCTGATCGGCGCCAACGGCGCCGGCAAGTCGACCTTCCTCAAGATCCTCTCCGGCGAGATCGATGCCGACAAGGGGGAGATCTCGGTCGGCAAAGGGAGGATCGCGGTCCTCAAGCAGGACCAGTTCGCCTACGACGAGCACACCGTCTTCAACACGGTGATCATGGGTCACAAGAAGCTCTACGAGGTGATGTCCGAGCGCGAGGCGATCTACTCCAAGCCCGAGTTCAGCGAGGAGGACGGCATCCGTTCCGCCGAACTGGAGGCGGAGTTCGCCGAGATGAACGGCTACGAGGCGGAGAGCGAGGCGGCGGTGCTCTTGAACGGCCTGGGCATCCCCGAAGAGCTGCGCGGCAAGCTGATGAAGGAGCTGGAAGCGGGTGAGAAGGTGCGCGTGCTCCTGGCGCAGGCCCTCTTCGGCAACCCTGACGTGCTCCTTCTGGACGAGCCGACCAACCACCTGGACCTGAAGTCGATCGCATGGCTCGAGGACTTCCTGTACCGCTTCAACAATACCGTGATCGTCGTTTCCCACGACCGTCACTTCCTGAACCAGGTCTGCACCCACATAGCCGACATCGATTTCGGCCGCATCCAGGTCTACGTCGGCAACTACGACTTCTGGTACCAGGCGAGCCAGCTGAACCTGAAGCAGCGCCAGGACGAGGCCCGCAAGGTCCAGGACAAGGCGGCCGAACTGAAGGAGTTCATCCAGCGCTTCTCCTCCAACGCCTCCAAGGCCAAGCAGGCGACCTCCAGGAAGAAGCTCCTCGAGAAGCTGACCATCGAGGACATGCCCATCTCTTCGCGCAAGTACCCGTGGGTGGTGTTCAAGCCGGAGCGCCCCTGCGGCGACATCATCCTCGAGGTGAAAGGGCTCTCCAAGACCGTGGACGGGGTGCAGCTCTTCAAGGACCTGGACCTGATGGTGAGAAAGGGCGACAAGATCGCCTTCGTGGGGAGCAACTCGCTGGCGAAGACCACCCTGTTCCAGATCCTGGCAGGCGAACTGGAACCGGACGAGGGGACCTTCCGCTGGGGCGTCACCATCACCAACGCCTACTTCCCCAAGGAGAACGGCGACTACTTCAAGGGCGACTTGAACCTGATCGAGTGGCTGGGGCAGTACTCCCCGCCGACGGAAGGGGAAAGCTTCGCGCGCGGCTTCCTGGGCAGGATGCTCTTCTCCGGCGACGAGGCAACCAAGAAGACCAGCGTCCTCTCCGGCGGTGAGCGCGTGCGCTGCATGCTCTCCAGGATGATGCTGACCGGCGCCAACGCGCTCATCCTGGACGAGCCGACCAACCACCTGGACCTGGAGTCGATCACCGCCCTCAACAACGGGCTCATCTCCTACACCGAGGTGGTGCTGTTCGCCTCCCACGACCACGAGTTCGTCTCCACGGTGGCCAACAGGATCATCGAGATCACGCCGGCCGGCATCATCGACCGCGACATGAACTTCGACGACTACCTGGAGGACGCCGACGTCATCGCCGAGCGCGAGAGGCTGTGCAACGGGCACGCGGAGTTGAGCCTGTAACGGGGATGAAGGGATACAAGGGATACAAGAAAAGGGGGCTCCGGTAAACGGAGTCCCCTTTTTTTATGTGCATGCGCCAGCCCCCCTCCCACCCCTGCGTGGGAGGAGCAGGGCCGCGCGCCGGGCCAGGTCACCGCCCCCCTGACACTTCCCGCAGGCGGGCGATCTTCGGTTCCAGGTCGGCCCGAGGGGAAAGGGCATAGGCGGTCTCGTATTCGGCAAGAGCCTCGGCGTGCCTGCGCTCCCGGACGTTCAGCAGCGCCAGGAAAAGATGAGCGTACTGGGCGGATGGATCGACGGCGATGGCTTGCTGGTACTTGCGGCGCGCGCCCGCCAGATCACCCTGTGCCTCAAGGACCTGGCCCATGAACGCGTGGGGACGGGCGTCGTTGGGTTCCAGGCGGGCGGCGATGGCAAGCGCGTCGGCCGCCTCCCGGTACCTTTTCTGAACCAGGAGCGCCCCTCCCAGGAAGGTGTGGGCGGCCGCCGACTGCGGGTCGATCCTGATGGCGGTCTGGAACTCGCGCACCACCTCGGCGAGCACCTCGTTCTGCCCGGCATCCATGGGCTGCAGCATGACGTTGACATCGTCGGTATGCCAGGGGGGCAGGGTATTGGCCAGGGCCACCCCCAGCGAGAAGTGGGGACGGTGCTTCGCCGGACTCTTTTGCACCGCATCGCGCCAGAGGGCGACAGGCGTCTGCCATACCGTGTTCCTCGCGTAGGCTGCCGCCGCACTTGCCGTGACCAGCAGGGCCAGGACGGCGACGGCCGGTCGCGACGTCGCCATCGGCGCACCGGCACGCCGCGGCAAAAGGAAGAAAAATCCGGTGACCGCGGCCATGAAGAAGCCGGCCGAGGGGAGGTAGGCCCGGTGCTCGAAAATCAGGTCGTCGATCGGCACGACGCTCGATTCGACGCTCAGGGTGATGAAGAACCACCAGACACCGAAACCGACGAGGGCGAGCGGGGCGCAGCGGGGATCGCGGCGCGACCGGAACAAAAGCCACGCGCCGACCGCCGCGAGCGCCAGGAGCAGGGCCAGCGGAAGCAGGACGGCCGGGGTAAGAAACGCCCGCTGCAGCGGGTAGTCGTAGTCGAAGTTCTGCCCCACCGGCAGCAGCAGAAGCCTCAGATAGGTGGCGATGACGCCGAACTGGGTCATCAGGTATTCCCAGGAGGAGACCTGCTTGAAGTTGACCAGGTTCACGGCGCCTGCCACCGTCCCCCCCGGGGCGGTGCCCCCCCTGGCCGAGAGCTGCATCAGCTTGACCGGGATTATGGCCATGGTCAGCGCGAAGGGGAGCAGCCGGAGCAGGCGGGGACAGGTAAACGCGTCCCGGAAAAAGACCCATTCGTAGAAAAGTATCAATACCGGCAGGGTGAAGGCGTTCTCCTTGGTCTTCATGGCCAGGACGCAGGCTAACAGTGCCCCCAGGTACAGCCCGGTCCGGGCCGCCTTGGCCCGGGCCAGCCGGGCGGCAACGTAGAGGACCAGCGTGCCGACGTAGAAAAAGGCGACCAGCGGGACGAAGCGCTGGATCACGTAGGTGACCGCCTGGGTCTGCAGCGGATGGCAGACGAACAAGAGCGAGCAGACAAGGGGGAGGTAGCAGAAACGCTGCGCGGGCTGGCCGGCCTCCTCCCCCCCTTCCCCTTCTTCCCCCAGAAACAGCGGCGTCCTCAGGGTGAGCCATACGAGCAGGTACACGAGCAGCGCGTTGACCAGGTGCACCAACAGGTTGACCACATGGTACCCCCCGACATCCAGACCGTGGAAGGCGTAGTTGAGCGCGAAGGTGAAATAGGCGACCGGGCGCAGCATGAAATTGTTCTTGAGGTCGGGGTTGATCGGGAGCGCGAACACCCGTTGCGGGTCCGTGAAGAAGCCGAAATCCTTGACCAGGGGGTTGCCGGCCAGAAACGGCTGGTCGTCGAACACAAAAGGCGCCCAGATGATGTTGGAGTAGACCGCGAAACCTACCGCCAGTACCAATAGGATATGGACCAGGGGGTCGCGCAGCAGGCTCAGCTCCTCAGCCTGCTCCGGCGCCGCCTGAGCGGCGACCGCCTGTTCCGTTCTTGCCGCTTTATTTCGCTTCTTCATAGTGTCTCCTGTTCCGCATCACCCTTTCTGGCAACGGAAAATAGCGAGGACCCGATCGGCAGCTTGCCCCTTTGCAGCAAGGCGTTCTCCGCCCGCATGACCCGCACCAGGAGCGCGTTCACAAAAGGTGAAGGAACCGCCACGTCCGACGCCCCCCCCTCGCGGCGCCCCCATATCCCCCGCAGCAGACGGCAGATGGCGATGGGCGGAAACAAAAGGCACACCCGGAAGGTAAGCAGCTCGACGTCGAAACCCGCGGCCGTCAGCCTCTCGCGCAGGGTCCCCTCGCGGTAGCGCTCGCGGGTGTGGACCGCGACATCGTGGGAGCTGCGCAGCCATTCCAGGGCGACCAGGTTGAGCACCAGCATCCCCCCCGGCCGCAGCGCCTGGCGCAACGCCTTCATCACCTCCACGTCGCTGCGGACCTTCGCGTGGTAGAGCACGTCGATGCAGGTAATCACGTCGTACGCCTGCGGCTCGAGCGCCAAGGCGTTCAGGTCGCCCAGTCTTGCCGCGACCCCGCGCCGGCGGCTGTAGCGGATCGCCTCCGGCGACGCATCCACCCCCTCCACCTCACCCAAGGGAGCCAGAAGCTGGCACAGCTTTCCAGTGCCGCAGCCGGCGTCGAGGATGCGCAAAGGCCTGCCCAGGCGCCCGGCTTCCCGCGTCACGTGGGCAAGGACCAGTTCATGCAGCCCCACGTACCACCAGTGCGTATCCTCCGCCTCGAACATGACCCGGTACTCGGAAGGGTTCATCGCCCCCCCCGGAAAAAACGCCGCACCGCATCGACCACCCTTTCAGCGTGCGGCCAGGGGAGCTCCGGGTAGATGGGGAGGGAAAGGATGCTGCGGGCAAGCCGCTCGGTGACCGGCAGGTCCCCCTCACGATACCCCAGGGCAGAGTAGCCCCGCATCAGGTGCACCGGGTGCGGGTAATTGATCTTGGTCTCGATCCCCTCTCTGCCCAGGAATTCCATCAGCCGATCCCTACGCGGGGTGCGCACGGTGTACAGGTAGTACTGGTGGCGGCAGTCGCGGCCGACGACGGGAAGGCCTAAGTCTCCCACCCCGGCCAGCCCCTCATCGTATATGCGCGCGATATCGCGCCGTGCGGACGCGGCCGCCTCTATCCCGACAAGTTTCAGGTTCAGGATTGCCGCCTGCACCTCGTCCAACCGCGAGTTGAAGCCCTCCTCCTCGGCGTGATACCCCTTTTCAATGCCGTAAAAGCGCAGCCGCCTGAGCCGCGCGGCGAGTTCCGGGTCCGAGGTGGTCATGGCACCCGCATCGCCGAAGGCACCGAGAACCTTGGTGGGATAAAAGGAGAAGGCGCCCACGTTCCCGAAGCTGCCGGCCCGCTCTTCCCGGTAGGTTGCGCCGCAGGCCTGGGCGCAATCCTCGATGAGCTTCAGCCCCCGCCGCCGCACGATCTCCTTAAGCGGCGCCATGTCCGCCATCTGCCCGCACAGGTGCACCGGGATGAGGCAACGGGTGCGGGGGGTGACGGCGGCCTCGACCAGGGAGGCATCCATGAGGTAGGTATCCTCCTCGACGTCGACGAATACCGGCGTCGCACCGCTGGCGCGGATCGCGGCCACGGTCGGGACTGCGGTATTGGAGACGGTGATGACCTCGTCGCCCCCCCCTATTCCCAAAGCCTTCAGCGCCAGGAGGATCGCGTCCGTCCCGGAATTGACGCCGACGGCGAACGCGGCCCCGCAATAGGCCGCCAGGTCCTTCTCGAAGTGCGCGACCTCCTGCCCCAGCACCAGCCGCCCGGAGCAAAAGACGCGGTCCACAGCTGCCAGGTATGCCTCGCGGTGCAGCGCGTAGTCGCCGAGATAGTCCCAGTAGCGGACTTTGTCATTCACATCTGGCATGCCCCCCCCTTTCCCCGTCCCGGCATCCCGCCGCTCCCGCACTCGAAGCGTCATCACAGCAGGCACGAGATGATGCTCCGCGCGCAGGAATTGACCTGCTCACCCAGGTGCACCAGCACCTGCACCTGCCGCAGAGTGAGCCAGCGGTAGTCGGGAGGGAGCGCCAGTTCGGTCCCCTCGGGGAGCCTCAGGATGCGATGCAGGTTGTATTCCCGGTAAAACCGCGCCCCTTCCTCGGCCTGGCGACTCTCGTGAACCGGCGGGAAAGGTCCGGGCGCGGAGAATTCATCGAACAGGAACGGCTTTTCCAGCTTCTGGTTCCCTTCGTAGTTGCCTTGCGTGAACTGCGCCGTGGGGCCGAGCTGGACCGTGGAGCGGTTGCCGGCCTCGGCCTTCGCCTGCATCAGAAGTTCCGTCCCTTCTGCCCCCTCGCGGAGCAGCAGCCCGATGATCCCGGGGGCGGGATTCTCGATGATCGGCTGCCCCCACGACCCCACCTCCCTGGTCTGAGAGGAGACCTTCAACCCTACGATGCGGAAAAAGGCGCTGGGAACGTGGGAGAAGTACCCTTTTTCGTCCAGGCGCCATTCCTTGAGATCGTTCAGCCCTATGCGCCTGGTCAGCATGTGGGTCACCGCCCTGCGGTCGTCCAGCCACTGCAGCGTATCGCGCAGCCCCTCCCCCCCCGCCGTGTACGCCGGCTCACCGGCGCTTCCGGCGCCGACGAGGCAGGCCAGAATACTGCGCGTGCAGGCATTGACCAGGTTGTCCCGGCGGATAAGGGAGGCGATCTGGCACAGGGTCAGCCAGATGAAGCCTTCAGGAAGCTCCACCGGCACCTCGTCCCCAGCCACCATGATCATGTTACGGTTGGACTTGTACAGGAACCTGCCGCCATCCTCGGTCTGCAGGCGGGCAAACAGCCGCCCGGCGGGGTCCGGCTCGATGAAGCGCTCGATGAAGAGCGGCCGTGCCCCCCCATGAGCCCCGGTGTAGTTGCTGTAGGTGGCCTGAACCGTCGGAGAGAGCTGAACCCCTCCCACATTGCCCGGCTCCTCCTTGGCCTGGAGGCAGAAGTGGAGAGTGCCGTCGATGTACTTGGCCAGGATGCCGAGGATGCCGATCTCGGGCTGCTCGATGATGGGCTGGTCCCATTCCAGCTCGTGGTGCCCCACCCTGTGGCGGACATGCACGCCGATCACGCTGAAAAAACGTCCGGTTTGGTGGTGGATGTTCCCGGTCTCCGGCTCCCTGTGCCACCCCTGCACCGCATCCAGGGGGACCTGCACGTTGTTCAACGAGCCCCTTTTGCGCGCCGCGTTGATCCATCCATCCACGAAGGCATCGTCGTGCAGGGGAGTTCCACCGTTTCGGGAACGGGCGACCCCGGAGGCGTACTCCTGCGGCAGGGCAACGCCTGCGGGAAGCATCACTGGCGTCACGTTACCCGCCATTGCCGTCGCTCCCCGCGGTCCAGCTCTCCCTGACGATAAATTGCGGATCCTGGTTCAACTTGAGGTAGATGCGCCCCACGTACTCGCCGACGATTCCCGTCGCCAGCAGTTGCACGCCGCGGAAGAACACGAGGATGGAGTTCAACGACTCGATATCGCTGGGATCGCTGAGCATGGGCAGCCATCCCCGGATCAGCATGGCCGAGACCGAATAGACCCCCGTAAGGGTCAAAACCGCGCCGGCTATCGCCACCAGGCGCAGCGGGATCAGCGAGTAACTCACGAAGACGTTGCCCCACAGGTCGACCAGCTTCTTCAGGGAATACCCGCTCCTCCCGTGGTGGCGCGGCTCGTGCCGGACCAGCGCGGTACCTATGTTGCGGGTGCTGCGCAGGATCAGTGCGTCGATGTAGACGTTGGGGCTTTTGTGCGCGACGAGATGGTCGACCAGGAAGCGGTTCATCACCTTGAAGCTCGAGAGGTAGAGGCTGGCCGGCTTGTCGAGGGTGACGCGGGCGAGCGTGCCGTTGAGATAGCTCCCGAGGTTGCGGAACCAGCTGTCATTCTTCTTATCGTACTGGGAGTAGACCACGTCGTAACCCTTGGCGATCTCCGACAGCAGCTTTGGCACCTCTGCAGGCGGATTCTGGAAGTCGTCGTCCATAACGACCACGTAGTCGCCGCGCGTCTGGTTCAGCCCCGCCATCACGGCATTATGTTCGCCGAAATTGCGTGACAGGGCGAGGTAGGTCACCGTCTCCGGGTACTCTTCGTGGAGCCGCCGGCATACCACAGCGGAGCCGTCGCGGCTGTAGTCGTTCACGAGGACGATCTCAACCCGGTATTGGTCCTTTAGTTGAGAGACCAAGGCCTGGCACAGGGACGCTATGGTCTTCTCGGCGTTATATACAGGTATGACGATGGATATGAGAGGCATGGCACTCTTCCGCGCTGGTGTCCCCAGGGGGACGTGGCAAGGCTCCGGCCGCGCGACAGGGCACGACGGCTCCCCCGCAGCTCAAGCAGCTCAAGCAGCCGGGCAGGACGCACCGTGGCACAGGCATGACGCGACCCGATCTTGTCGCGGCTGCGACAGGCAAAGGTGCGGCTACACCGGCCGGTTTGGGAACGAGTCAGGAGATCAGCAGGAGGGTGGGGAACGACCGGGAAGGGTCGGTGTGTAGGGACTTTCGGTGCCAGCAGCGACGAGCCCGGTCCATACGACGCGGTGACCGGCTGGTAGGTTGGGGCAGCGGCGCTGGAATTCGCAGTCGATGGCGTGAACGGGGCAAGCGTTGTTGCAGTTGGAGCTTGAGGCGGAGGCTTCTTTCTGGACGGAGAGGTTGAGGACGGCCCGCGGCTTGGGCTTGGGTCCCGGGGAGCGGTCGAGGAGCGCGATCCTCATACCTGCGAAAACCAGGAAGAAGATCACGGCGAACGCGGCTGCTACTTGTACCTTTCTGCTGTTCACCATGGTTCTCAGGCTGGCTCCACCAAGATCACGCCCCACCGCAATTTTGCTGTCAGTTTGAACTGCACAACAAGCAAGGCAGCGCGGAACATAACGTGAAACGGGGGACCAAGTCAATCAGGAAATTAGGGCCTGCACACCAACGTAACACCGAGACATCGGGATTCCCTGAGGGAGGTGTTGAAAAGCCATTGAAGTCTTCCCTCTGTGTTGGGCTTTTATCTCTTAAGCTCCGATCTTCAGGAAATTCCTGACCCCGGTGAAGACGATCTGGGCGGCAAGCGCGGCGACGAAGAGACCGGTCAACTTGCTTAAGATGGTGATCCCCTTCTTGCCGACGATGTGCTCGATGAACGAGGCGCAGACCAGGAGGATGCCGACGCACAAGACGGCCATGGCGAGGGCGGCGAGCCCCACGAACACCTGCCAGTTGTGCTGCACCTCGGCGCCCATGACCAGGAGCGCGCCGGTGGTACCGGGGCCGACCGTGACGGGGATCGCCAGGGGGACGACCGAGATGGCGTCGCGCTTTTCGCTCGCGGGCGCGCTGTCGTCGCCGTGCACCATGTGCACCGCCGAGAGGAACAAAAGGCTCCCCGCCCCGATCCTGAAGGAGTCGAGCGTGATCCCGAACAGCGAGAACAGGGTGTTGCCGAAGGAGTACAGGACGAAGCAGGCGACCATGACGGCGAGGGTCACCCTGACGGCGGTCGAGCGCCGCTCACGGGCGGTCAACTCCGGCGTCATGGCCAGGAAGGTGGAGAGTACGAAGAAGGGGGTGAGCAGGAAGAAGAACCTGATCCACACGGTGAAGAAAAAATCCGAATAAGCTTCCATCCTGTTACGGCACTCTCCTTTTCTAAAGGCGGTCACGCAAAGCCGCAAAGTCGCAAAGAACTACCAAACCGTTCTTAATTGTCTTTCTTTGCGTCTTCGCGTCTTTGCGTGAGCCGGTTTTTTATTGCGCTACCTTCAGCACGATCTTGCCGAAGTGCTTGTCTTCTTCCATCATCTTGTGTGCCTCGACCACCTGGTCGATGGGGAACACCTTCTCGATGATCGGCACGATGGTGCGGTCGGCAAACTTGGGCATGGCGCGACGCACGAACTCGGCGGCGATCTCACCCTTCTCGGAAACCGGGCGGGAGCGGAGCACGCTGCCGATGATCTGTTGACGCTTCACCATCATGAGCGCGAGGTTAAGCTCGGCCTTGATGCCGGAGATGACGCCGATGATGACCAGCCGCCCCTTGTACCCCAGCGAGTTCATGTTGGGGGCGAGGTACTTGGCGCCGACATGGTCCAGGATCACGTCCACCCCTTTCTTGTTGGTGAACTCCTTGACGGCTTCACTGAAATCCGGGGTCTCGCGGAAGTTGATCACCAGGTCCGCGCCCAGCTCCTTAACCCGCTCGAGCTTCTCGGGCGAGGCCGTGACGATCAGCTTGGCGTTGGGGGTCAGGGCCTTGCAGAGCTGGATGGCCGCGGTGTTGACGCCGCCGCCGCCGCCGTGCAGGATCGCGGTCTGGCCGTCTTCAAGCCCGCCGATCATGAACACGTTCAAGAAGGCGGTTATGTACGACTCGCAGATGCAGGCAGCTTCCTCGAAGCTGACCGTTTCCGGGATCGGCATCAGGTGATTGGCGTAGGCCACGGCGTACTCGGCGTAACCGCCGCCGCCCACCAGCGACACCACGCGGTCACCCACCTTCCACCCGGTAACGCCCGCGCCCAGCTCCTCGATGACGCCGGCCACCTCGAGCCCCAGGATATCGGAGTCGCCGGGCGGGGGGGGATATTTCCCCTCGCGCTGCACGAGGTCGGGGCGGTTGATCGAGGTGGCGTGCACCTTGATCAGCACCTCGTTTTCCTTGGGGGCGGGCTTGTCCACCTCGCCCACCTTGAGCACCTCGACGCCGCCGAAACCTTCCATAAGTACCGCTTTCATGGCCTTCCCTCCTGTATCGATTGAATTCATGGCAGCCGAGTCACTCGGCCACGATAGTGTATACGGCGCACACTATCTCAAAAATGTGCGCCCTTTATCAACGGAATTCTCTCAGGAGCAGGAAAAAGTCAGCGGAATTTTATGGCAGTCCCCCGCGCGGTGATCTCGCTCTTGGGGAAGAAGATGTAGGTGTCCATCTCGACTTTGATTTCGGGCAGGATCACGGCGTCGGCTCCGATCTTGGCCGCCTCCGCGCGCAGGGCGTCGTTGGCCCAGCTGTAATCGGCAGGGGTAAGGTCCTCCTTGTCGCCATAGCGCACGCGGTGCACCTCGATGGTCCCCACCTTGTTATAGGGACGCAGGAGCTCGTCCTGGGCAAGTATGGGGGGAGCATCGCGCCTTAAGGCGATCCTGGTGCAGCCGATGACAGACAGCATGAGGCACAGCAGCAAAAGCAGAGGCGAGAAGCGTTTCAGTGTCCGGCAGAACAGGTTCATGATCTCTCCCTATCGGAGTCGTATCTCCGCTCGGTGCGGGTCCAGCGACACAGTTTAACTGCCATTTTCCCACTTTACAACACTCTTTTGGGCGTGCTAGTATTTCGCGTTTCATTCACAAATTGATCGGAAAGGAAGCAGATCATGTCAGGCCATAATAAATGGAGTACCATCAAGCACAAGAAAGGCGCCGCGGATGCCAAGCGCGGCAAGATATTCACCAAGCTGATCAAGGAAATCACCGTTGCCGCTAAGCTCGGCGGTGGCGACCCGGATGGGAACCCGCGCCTGAGGACTGCTATCGATAAGGCAAAGGGCGAGAACATGCCCAAGGACAACGTCGAGCGCGCCATCAAGAAGGGCGTGGGCGGGATGGAAGGCGTGAACTACGAGGAGACCACCTACGAAGGGTACGGTCCGGGCGGCACCGCCGTCCTGGTGGAGGTCATGACCGACAACCGCAACCGCACCGTTTCCGATGTCAGGAGCACCTTCTCCAAGTGCAACGGCAACATGGGCGAGACCGGCTGCGTCTCCTGGCTCTTCGACAAGAAGGGGCTCCTGGTGTACCCGAAGAGCACCGATTTCGACAAGCTCTTCGAGGCCGCCATCGAGGCCGGCGCCGACGACGTCGCCGATGAAGACGAGCAGTACGAGGTACTGACCGACCCGACCGCGTTCCACCAGGTGAAGACCGCGCTCGAGGCGGCAGGCTTCAAGCCGGAGTCCGCGGAGATCACCATGATCCCGCAGACCATGGTCAAGCTGGAAGGTAAGAACGCCGAGAACATGCTGAAGCTGATGGACCGTCTCGAGGACAACGACGACGTCCAGAACGTCTACGCCAACTTCGACATCTCCGCCGAGGACATGGAAAAGATGATGTAGCAAAAGCGTGTTGTTTTGTGATACTAAGAGCGCGGGCACTCCCCGCGCTTTTTTATTTGAATCAGAAACAAAACCATTGGCCACGGAGAAAATCTGAGAACTTCTGAGAGAACCTACATCTGAGAGCCAACGGCTTTTGTCTTTACTCAAAGTCTTTGCCTTTCTAAGATTTCCTCAGATTTTCTCCGTGGCTAATGGTTTTAAGGTTTTGACATGATCATTCTCGGCATCGACCCCGGCTCCCGCAAGACCGGCTACGGCCTCATCTCCAAGCAGGGAAACCGCCTGGTCCACATCGACAACGGCGCCATCTTCACCCAGAGCGCGAAAGACTTCCCGCAGCGGCTGGAGAAGATCTTCACCGGCCTCTCCGCGATCATCGCCGAGTACCAGCCCGAGGTGGTGGCGGTGGAAGACGTGTTCCTGGCCAAGAACGCCATGAGCGCGCTGAAACTGGGGCAGGCGCGCGGCGCGGCCATCGTCGCCGCGGTCAACGTGGGGCTCCCCGTGCACGAGTACACGGCCATGCAGGTGAAGCAGGCGGTGGTGGGAACCGGCCGCGCCGAGAAAACGCAGGTGCAGCAGATGATCAAGGCCCTTTTGAACCTCCCCGAGGTGGCCCAGGAAGATGCCTCCGACGCCCTCGCCGTCGCCATCTGCCACGCCCACTCCGCCGGCATCAGCACCCTGTTGAAAAGCATGCGCTAGCCTGGACGCCGCAACCCGCGTTAGCACAAGATCCCGTTGTCAATTGTCAATTGTCCATTGAGGTTTAGATGATCGCCCTTCTCACCGGAAAGATCGCACACAAGGCACCCGACTACGTCATCCTCGACGTGAACGGCGTGGGTTACCAGGTCTTCATCCCCTTTTCCACCTACTACGCACTCCCCGCCGAAGGGGGCACGACCACCCTGCAGGTGCACACCTCCGTGAAGGAGGACGCGATCAACCTGTACGGTTTCCGCACCCAGCAGGAAAAGGAACTGTTCCAGCTGCTGATCGGGGTCTCAGGCGTCGGCCCCAAACTCGCCAACAGCATCCTCTCCAACAGCGAGCCTTCGGAGCTCTCGGAATCGCTGGTGAGCGGCAACATCGCGAGGCTCTCCGCCATCCCGGGTATCGGCAAGAAAACCGCCGAAAGACTGGTGCTGGAACTCAAGGAAAAGATGAAAAAGCTGGGGATGACGGCCGCGGCACCGGGCACTGCAGCCGCACCGGCCAAACCGGAGATCCGCGAGGACGTCCTCTCTGCTTTGATCAACCTCGGCTACAAGGAGAACGTAGTACAAAAAGCACTGGCGGAGCTCAAATTTCCCGAAGACGCCACGGTGGAGTCACTTCTCAAGCAGGCCCTCAAGAAACTTATGAAATAAAAGGGAGCCGGAGCATGAAAAACCGCTCCGGCTCTGACAATTGCAGCTCCCCTTAAGCACTCTCATCTCCGTCCCCGACTCTACCTGATTCCTTTATCCAAAAGTTATAGCCACCGCTTTCACTGTAAGTAAACAGCTGGTCATTGATAGTAGAACGTCGCGAGATATACTAGCCGAGTATTGATCCAGTCCCCGCTTTGCGTCTTGATCGAGGAAAGGAGAAACCATGCGTGCAGCAATCACGGCGGCATTAGTCTTCTTCATAGTCTGGGCGGTCCCATTGGCATCTTTTAGTGCCCCGAGCAAGGAGCGAAGCGGCACCGTGACCTTCGCCATAACGGTGACCTCACCCCAGCAAGCTCAAGATGTGAAGATGTGGTTCCCCTACCCCACCTCCGACCTCAATCAAAAGATCGACAACCTGCAGTTCAACGGCAACTATTCCACCTTCACCCTGTCCCGTGAACCCCAAAGCGGTGCGTTGTACCTCTACACCCAATGGCGCGGCCCGCATAAGGAGCGTCACATAAACGTGACCTTCGAGGCGACGGCCAAGGAACGCAAGGTCGCAAGGCTCGAGGAGAAAGCGGTACCCATCCCGCCCGAGGTGGCGAAATACGTCAAGTCGGAGTTCTGGATCCCCTCCGAGGACAAGAAGGTGAAGTCGCTCTCGCACCAGATCACCAAGGGCAAAAAGGGAATCCTTCCCAAGGCACGGGCGGTGTACGACTGGGTGGTCGACAACACCCGGCGCGACCCGAACGTGCCCGGGTGCGGTGTGGGCAACGTCCAGGCCACACTCGCCGCCCGCAGCGGCAAATGCGCCGACCTCAGTACGCTTTTCGTGGCGCTGGCCCGCGCCGCCGGTGTGCCGGCGCGCGAGGTGTTCGGCCTGAGACTTGGGCGGCCGGGGCAGACAGACATCTCCAACGGGCACCACTGCTGGGCTGAATTCTACCTGCCCGGTACGGGGTGGGTGCCGGTGGACCCGGCCGACGTTACCAAGGCAGTACTGGAGAAGAAGCTGGACAAGACGGGCGCCAAGCCCTACCGCGAATACTACTTCGGCGCCGTCGACGAGTACCGCATCGTGCTGCAAAAAGGGGGACGGGGCATCGTCTTCAGCGAGGGGAACAAGGAAACCGTCAACTACTTCATGTACCCCTACGCAGAGGTGGACGGCCACGCCCTCGACTACTGCCGCCCTAAAAGCTTCGCCTACACCGTGACCTTCCGGGAACGCTGAGATCCGGTGCCGCGCCGACGCCCCGGACAACAGTGCCGGACTCCCCGCCCTCCAGCAGAGGGTAAGCAGGAGCCCTCATGCGCCTGAGCCTCAACATCTCCATCAACCTGATACTACTGATCGTCATCCTGGCGCTGGGCAGCACCATCGGCTTTTTCTTCGTCTCGCAGCAGAGGACAACGCTCCGCAGCGACCTGGAACACCGGGTGGAGATGGTTGGACGCCAGGTGACCAGCAATGTCTATGCCCCGATGCAAAAGGGCGATCTGGGGCACATCGGGCACATCCTCGAGGCTGCCACCGCTGAGCCGGAAGTCGCCTTCGTAATGGTGAAGTCCCTGGACGGGGAGGTGCTGGCGGCACGTTGGATGAAAGAGGTCATCGGAGGCATGAAGGAATACGACTTCCCCGTGCGCGCCCAGTCCAAGGAGAGCGTCGCCCGAAGCGAGATGACCTTCGGAACCATAACCTCCCTCGCCGGCGGGGAACAGATCGCCGTGGTCGCAGTGGGCGTCGACCTGGACCCGATCACCAAAACGGAGCGGGTACTGATCATCAGAACCGCGATGGCGGTGGTAGTGGGATCGGTGGTCGCACTCTCCCTTGGTCTCGCCATCGTGCGCAGGCTGCTGAACCGCTCCATCACTCCCCTGCTCGATGGCATCCGAGAGATCAGCTCCGGCGATTTTTCCAGCCGTGTGCAGCCGGACCCGCACCGGGAGATCGCGGAAATTGCCGCGGCCTTCAACGAGATGGCGGAACGCTTTTCCTCGACTCTCATGTTCAAGCACGAATTGGAGGAGACGGTGGCGAGGCGCACCGCACAGTTGCAGCAGGCCCTGGAGGACCAGATCCGGGTGCGCGAAACGCTGGCGGAACGGGAGGAGCACATCCGGCTCCTGTTCAATTCAACCGCCGAGGCGATCTTCGCCGTCAGCCGTGAGGGCACCTGCACCTTCTGCAACCCCGCCTGCGTGAGACTCCTCGGCTACGACCTCCCCGAGGAGATCGTCGGCAGCCGGATGCACCGGTTCCTCGGGCACGCGGCCTCGGACGGAAGCGCGCTGGCTGAAGCCGACTGCCCCATCTGCCGCATGCTCAACGACGGCCGCGGCAACCACACCGTGAACGAGACCTTCCGGAGAAAGGACGGGACCTCCTTCCCCGTGGAGTACTGGTCCCACCCCATCCTGCGTGATGAAGAACTGGTGGGCGGCGTGGTCACCTTCCTCGACATCTCCCAGCGCACCATGCTGGAGAGACAACTGCTCCAGGCACAGAAACTGGAAGGGATCGGGGTACTGGCAGGGGGCATAGCACACGACTTCAACAACCTGCTCACCGCCATCATCGGCGGTGCCGAGATAGCCCTCAACGACGTGGCGCCGGACTCCAAGGGGGCGAAAGCGATCCACGGCGTGATGGACGCCGCCACCCGCGCCGCCGATCTGACCCGGCAGATCCTCGCCTTCAGCCGCAAGCAGGTCCTCTCCATGAAGGAGCTGAACCTGAACGACGAGGTGCTGTCTCAAACCAAGATGCTGAGGCGCCTGATCAGCGAGGACATCAAGTTCCAGGTCAAGCTGGCCTCCGAGGAGCTCTGCATCAGGGCCGACGCCGGACAACTGCAGCAGGTCCTGCTCAACCTCGCCGTCAACGCCCGGGACGCCATGCCTCCCGGGGGCACTCTCACCATCGAGACGGCAGCCGTGGTGCTGCAGGGCTCGGACCGCTGGCTCGAGGAAGGGATGCTTCCCGGGCGCTACGTCGTGATTTCAGTGAGCGATACCGGCAAGGGGATGAACGAGGAAACCAAGACCCGCATCTTCGAGCCCTTCTTCACCACCAAGGGGCCCGGCGAAGGGACCGGCCTCGGTCTCTCCACGGTGCACGGGGTGGTCAAGCAGCACCAGGGAAGCGTGTCGGTGTACAGCGAGCCGGGCAAGGGGACCACGTTCAGGATCTATCTGCCCCGCATCGAAGGGATGGAAGCGGCCAAGGCGCCACAGGAAACCAAGACCATCCCGCGCGGACGGGGCCGGATCCTCGTGGTCGAGGACGAGCAAGCCGTGCGGGATTTCCTCGAGAGCGCGCTGCAGGACCAGGGTTACGACGTGACCAGCGTGGGGAACGGCACCGAGGCGATCGAGGCATGTTCCCGTACCAGCTTCGACCTCATGGTATCCGACGTGGTCATGCCCGGCATGAGCGGCCCGCAGCTGTACCAGGCAATCCGTGAGCAGCAGCCGCAGCTCAAGGTGATGTTCATCTCCGGCTATCCGGCCAAGTCGGGATCACTGCAGGACCTCCTCGACTGGGACGCCCCGTTTCTCGCCAAACCGTTCTCCGCCACCACCCTTTTGGCCAAGACCCACGAGCTGCTGCAGTCGGCGAGCTAACCGGGCATGCCCCTTGACCTTTACCTTCAACTGTTATAATTTGGCTCCCTGCATTCGGGCGGCATGAGCCGCCGGCAAGGAGAAGTATGACCCGCTTTATCAGCGCCGAGAGATCCGAAGACGACCTCCTTGAAGCATCGCTGCGCCCCCGCGCGTTGGCGGACTATGTGGGACAGGAAAAGGCCAAGGGGAACCTCGGGCTCTTCATCGACGCCGCGCGCGGCAGGGGCGAGGCGCTGGACCACGTACTGCTCTACGGCCCCCCGGGCCTGGGGAAGACCACCCTGGCCAACATCATCGCCTGCGAGATGGGGGTGAACATCAAGTCCACCTCCGGCCCGGTGATCGAGCGGCCGGGCGACCTGGCCGCCATCCTCACCAACCTCGAGCCGCACGACGTCCTCTTCATCGACGAGATCCACCGTCTCTCCCACGTGGTGGAGGAGATCCTCTACCCCGCCATGGAGGACTTCCAGCTCGACATCATCATCGGCCAGGGGCCGAGCGCGCGCACCATCAAGCTCGACCTCCCCAAGTTCACCCTGGTCGGCGCCACCACCCGTGCCGGGCTCCTGTCGTCCCCGCTCAGGGACCGCTTCGGGGTGATCTCGCGGCTCGAATTCTACACCCACGACGAGCTCGCCTTCATCATCACCCGTTCCGCGCGCATCTTCGGGATGGACATCGCGGCCGACGGTGCCCTGGAACTGGCGCGCAGAAGCCGCGGCACGCCGAGGATCGCCAACCGCCTGCTGCGCCGCGTGCGCGACTTCGCCCAGGTGCGCGCCGACGGCGTCATCACCCGCGAGGTGGCGGACCAGGCGCTGGCGCTCTTGGAGATCGACGACATGGGCTTCGACACCATGGACCGCGCCATCCTGTTGACCATCATCGACAAGTTCGGGGGTGGCCCGGTGGGGCTGGACACCATTGCGGCAGCCATCAGCGAAGAGAGCGACACCATCGAGGACGTCTACGAGCCCTTCCTGATCCAGAACGGTTTCCTGAACCGCACCCCGAGGGGACGCGTGGCCACCGCCGCAGCCTACAGCCATTTCGGCCGGATCGCGCCTGATCCGCCGCAGGGAAGGTTGTTCTAGCATGCAGATGATCTTCGACTTCCCGGTCGTGCCGCGCTTTTGCTTCGAGAACTTCGTGGTCTGCGGCGGCAACAAGACCGCCTACCAGTTCGCCCAGAGGCTCGCCGGCGGCAGCGACGCCGAAAATCTCCTCTACATCTACGGCCCCGAAGGTTCCGGCAAGACCCACCTCTTGACCGCCCTCGCGAGCGCCATCGACGGCAGGTACTTTTCCTTCCGCGACGCCGACGCCCTCTACGGTAAAAGCTACCCCAGCGAAGGGCCCTCGCGTCTGGCCGAGCACTTCGCCGGCGCCAAGGCCCTCATCCTGGACGATCTGAACCTGCTTCCGGACCGCCAGGAGTTGCGGGTGGAGCTATGGGAGCTGTTCAACGCCTTTTACAGTGCGGGGAAAAAGATTGCCATCTCCGGCCTCACCCCCCCCAAGGAGCTGCCGCACCTGGACGGGCACCTGACCAGCCGGCTACTGTGGGGGCTGGTGGCGCGCATGGACGTATCAGATGACGAATCCCGGCGCATGATCCTGAAGAAGCTCGCCGAAGACCGGCAGATGACCCTGCCCGACGAGGTGATCGACGAGATGCTTCTGAAGGTGCGGCGCGACATCCCGTCGCTCGTCTACGCGCTGGAGACCATCAACCGCACCGCCATCGCCACCAAGAGGAAGGTGAGTCTCAGGCTGGCCAAGGAAATCTTCAAAGGCAATTGACAATTGACAATGGACAATTGACAACGGTGTCTGTGCCCCTTGCATCTGACAAGGCCCGACCAGGGGACTGGCTCCGCCAGGTGCCTGTCCCCCTTCTCTTCCTTCACTCCAGTAGGCACGTTGCCGCACAGGAAAAAGAAAAAGGCTTCTGAGAGATCTTTCTCCAGAAGCCTTTGTCATCAGCAGCGATTGCTCCCCTCACGGGTTTAAATTGTCAACTGTGTACATAAGTGCCTAGCATCGATTGCTTGCCTCACCGGTTTTAGTTGTCAATTGTCCATTGTCCATTGTCAATTGATCAACCTCCCTTCTTCGTCTCCAGCTCCTCCCACCGCCCGTAGGCAGTGGCCAGTTCACCCTCGAGCCTGCCGTAGTCGGCGGTAATGGCGGCGATGCCGCCCTCGACCGTATCGTAGCGGGAAGGATCCCCCAAGAGTTCCTGCACCCGGGCGAACTCCTGCTCCAGCACCTCGATGCTCCCCTCCAGCTTTTCCAGCTCGATCCGCTCGGCGTAGGTGAGCCCCTTCTTGGGCTTCTCCACCTTGGCCGCCTGGGCCTCCTTCTTCTCGACCCGCAGCGCCGACGCCGCGGCACGGTCCGCCTCCTTGCGCTCGCGGTAGTTGCTGTAGTTCCCCTCGTAGAAGATCACCTCTCCGTCTCCTTCGAAGGCCAGGATGCCGGTCGCCACCTTGTCCAGGAAGAAGCGGTCGTGGGTCACCATGAGGACGCAGCCGGGAAAGGCAGAGATGGAGGCGTCGAGCAACTGCAGGGTCGGGATATCCAGGTCGTTGGTAGGCTCGTCAAGCACCAGCAGGTTCGAGTCCTGCAGCATGAGCCTCGCCAGGATCAGACGGCTCTTCTCGCCGCCGGACAGGCTCCCCACCGGGCGCCTGCGGTCCTCACCCGAGAACAGGAAGTCCTCCAGGTAGCCGATCTTGTGCCGCTTCTCCCCGTTGGCGGTGGTCACATAGTCCCCCTCGCCGAAAAAGTCGTAGATGGTCTGGTCGGGGTCGAGCACCTCGCGCAGCTGGTCGAAGTAGGAGATCTTGGTCTTCTTGCCGACCACGACCTTTCCCTGGTCGGGCTCCTCCTCGCCCATGATCATCCGGATCAGCGTCGTCTTGCCGCAGCCGTTGGGACCGATCACGCCGATCCGGTCGCCGCGCTTCATCCCGAAACTGAGGCGGTTCAGCAGCTTCCTCGCTCCGAACCCTTTAGCCACGCCATCCAACTCGAGGATGGTGCCGCCCAACCCTTCGTCGGTGTTGAAGCCGATCTTGAGATCCCGGCGCCCCGGGCCGGACAGGCTCTCTTCGAGCGCATGGTAGCGGTCGATCCTCGCCTTCTGCTTGGTGGAGCGCGCCGGGGGACCGCGACGGATCCAGTCGGTTTCGACACGCAGCAGGTTCAAAAGGCGCGAGCGGCGGCTCGCCTCGCCCATGAGCCGCTCTTCCCGGAGGGTGAGGTAGGTCGAGTACCCCCCCTGGTAGGAGATGAGGGCGCCACGCTCCAGTTCCAGCATCCGGGTCACCACCTGGTCCAGGAAATAGCGGTCGTGGGTGATCAGCATGACCGCGCCCGGGTACGCCTTCAGGTGCTCCTGGAGCCACTGGGTGGTGTCCGCGTCCAGGTGGTTGGTCGGCTCGTCCAAAAGCAGCAGCTCGGGCGCCTGCAACAAGAGCTTCGCCAGCGCGACGCGGCGCTTGGTCCCGCCGGAAAGGGTGCCGATCACCTGGTGCGGGTCGGGGAGCTGCAGGTGGGTCATCATCTCCAGCACGCGGTGGTCCGTGTTCCAGCCGCCGTGGTGCTCGATCCAGACCGAGAGCTCCCCCTGGCGGGCCAGCAGCCGGTCCATGTCCGGCGGGTTTGCCGCCATCTTCTCGGAGAGCTCGTTGAAGCTCGCCATGGCGGCACGGATGGCGGTGAGGCCGCTCTCGATCTCGGCGGCGACGGTGGCCGTCTCGTCCAGCACCGGCTCCTGGCTCAGGTAGCCGACCGAGGCGCCGCGTTTCATGGCGATGGAGCCGCCGTCACGGTCCTCGGCGCCGGCCAGAATGGTAAGTAGCGTCGACTTGCCGGCGCCGTTGGCGCCGATCAGCCCGACCCGCTCGTCCTCCCCCACCGCGAAGGTGACGCCGTCCATCAGGACGCGGGAGCCGAAGCTCTTGGAAAGCCCCGTGATATCAACTACGTTCATAACATCTCCATCAAAGCCAAGCCACGGGGGAAAGTGGATATCCAAGAACCCTCAAAAAGGCTCTCTCAGATGTCCTCAGATTTTCTCCGTGGCCAACGGTTTTAGAATTTGAGGAAGTCGGCGAGCTTGCCGAAGATGGCTGCCGGGCGGTACTTCTTGGGAATGGCGTAGGTGCCGCTCTTTTTGACCGGGACCGTCATCTGGCCCACCGGGGTCTCCAGGTCGAGCCCCGCCGCGAGCTGGTACGGGATCTTGTCCGGGTCCGGCCTGCGCTTCAGGATCTCCAGAAGGTCTGCATAGGTGATGCGGATCGGGATGCGGACGTCGGTTTCCTCGTGGGCGGGGAAGTTTATCTCCTCCCGCGCGCCCCCCTTGGCCAGCGGCAGCGCCATGATCTTGATGTCATAGCTGTATCCCTGCAGCTTCACATCGAAACTGTTGGTGTTCTGCACCCTGAGGTCCAGCTCCATTCCTGCACCGGTTGGATCCACCGAAACCACGTTCAGGTCCTGAACGGTGACCAGCGGCGCATTGACCAGCTTGGTGCACCCGGAAAGAAGGACGACGACTAACAAAAGGGCAAAGATTTTTCTCACAACCTGACTCCTGAAAAGGCGGTAGCCCGAAAACAAAGCGGGCGGGTCCCCGAAAGAACCCGCCCACTATAGCACAACCAAACCTCAAACAGCAAAAGGACTATCCGTTGACAGCGACCTGCTGCATCAGCATGCCTCTTTGCATCTCCCGCAGTATCTCCGTCCTGAAGCGCTTGCGGATCTTGTCGTAGGCCCTTGCCGCCGGCCCGGTTCCGCAGTAGAGCCGCTTGGCGCGGCCCATGTTCCCCTTGGCCATGTCCAGCTTCTCGTACAGTTCCTTCACGGCCGCTTCCGCGCACTTCTCGTCGTCCCACATGTCCTGCGGCGTGTAGCCATGGCTTTCCGCCCGCTCCGGCATCAACTGCCAGACCCCCAGAGCACCCTTGGGGGATACCGCTCTCGATGAGAGCTTGTGTCCGCCTGTTTCCGCCAGAGCTATCTCAGCCAGGTCCAGCGGCGTGAATTTCGTTCCCTCCGTTTTCTCGTAGCAGATCTCGGCGAGCCACTTGGCCCGGGCCGGTGTAGTCCGGCGGGCAAACGTGGCGTAAATGGCGGGAACCAGTTTCTTCCTCCCGTCCAGCTCTGCCGCCTTGGGCAGATCCATCTGCACGACGGGGGCCGAGGCGGGAGATTTCTCACCCTGCTTCTCGCTCCCCTCCGCCCAGGTGAGCAGCGCCCGGTCCGACTCCGACACCGAGGGAGTCACCGGGACCTGCGCCTGCTGCAGGTGGGACTGGTCGCACGATGCCGTCATCATGAGCACCGCGACCAGCACTACAATTTTTCGTTTCATAAATCGTTGTTGAATGGCTTTTGCCGGCTTTAGGTAGAGATACTAAATGTCGGTAGTGAAGCCCGCGCCAATCATCTCCTTTCATTGGAATCACATTGGCTCGTCGCCAATCTGAGGTTATTAGTGTAATCAAATCCGACTAACATTGCAACCCGCACATTAGATTTTAACAATCTCACCGAATAAAAAGGGAGCCCCGCCCAGCGGAGCTCCCCCACTAAAGCCTCGAATTTTCTATATTAAAGCTGCACCCCCATAACATCAGCCACGGTATGGATGTCCTTATCGCCCCTGCCCGACAGACAGACGACGATGCTCTCATTGGCGGAAAGTGTCGGAGCCAGACGCAGCGCATGGGCCACTGCGTGGGAAGACTCCAGTGCGGGGATGATCCCCTCTTCACGGGTCAACACCTGGAACGCGTCCAGGGCCTCGTCATCGGTGACGGAGACGTAGCTGGCCCGTCCGATCTCCTTCAGGTACGAGTGCTCCGGTCCCACGCCCGGGTAGTCCAGTCCGGCGGAAATGGAATGGGCATGGGCGATCTGACCGAACTCGTCCTGCAGAAGGTACGTTTTGTTGCCGTGCAGCACGCCGACGGTGCCGGCGGAAAGCGGTGCGGCATGCTTGCCGCTGTCGATACCGTAGCCGGCAGCCTCGACGCCGATCATCTGCACCGACTCATCGTTGACGAAAGGATGGAACAGCCCGATGGCGTTGCTTCCTCCGCCGACCGCGGCGACCAGGTAGTCGGGGAGCCTCCCCTCGGCCTCCAGGTGCTGCGCCCTCGCCTCCTGGCCGATGATGGCCTGGAAGTCGCGCACCATGACCGGGTAGGGATGGGGGCCTGCGACGGTGCCTATGATGTAGAAGGTATCCTCCACGTTGGTCACCCACTGGCGCATTGCCTCGTTCATGGCGTCCTTCAGGGTCGCGGTGCCGGAACTGACCGGGTTGACCTTGGCGCCCAGAAGCTTCATGCGGAACACGTTCAGGGACTGGCGACGGATATCCTCCTCGCCCATGAACACCTCGCACTCCATCCCGAACAGCGCCGCGACGGTCGCCGTCGCCACACCGTGCTGGCCGGCGCCGGTCTCGGCGATCACCTTTTTCTTGCCCATCCGCTTGGCGAGCAGCGCCTGGCCGATGGTGTTGTTCACCTTGTGCGCGCCGGTGTGGTTCAGGTCCTCGCGCTTCAGATAGATCTTCGCGCCCCCCATTTTCCGACTCAGTTTCTCGGCGAAATAGAGCGGGTTGGGACGCCCGACGTACTGGCGCAGGTAGTAGGCGAACTCCTCCTGAAACCCCTTTTCGTTGCGAAAATGGTTGTAGGCTTTCTCGAGTTCGAGCAGCGCCGGCATGAGCGTTTCCGAGACGTATCTGCCGCCGAAACGGCCGAAGTGACCACTGTTGTCAGGCGTATCCAAAGTTGCCTCCGGTAGGTGTGTGAGGGAAGGATTATAGACTATCTGTCGATAAATTGCAAGCTTACAGAGCCCACCCTTCAGACAACCCCCCGCCGTTACTCACTTTTAGCCGTTTATCTTTGCCTTATTTTTTGCTTTGAGCTACAAATATCACCAGCCTCGGAAGCTCTTTTTCGAGGCCCAAATCGGCCTCATCCAGTGCCATTTTTTTCTCTGACAGAGGTCTTTTTCGCTTCCCGAAAAACCGCCTTCACGAGGTCAACGATGTCCTTGCAACAACCTTTTCACATAGTGCTGGTGGAACCCGAGATTCCCCCCAACACTGGCAACATCGCCCGGCTTTGCGGCGCCACCGGCACCGTCCTGCACCTGGTCGGCAAACTCGGCTTCTCCACCGACGACCGCTACCTAAAGCGCGCCGGGCTGGACTACTGGAGCGAAGTCGACATCCGCTACTGGGACGACCTGGAGTCCCTGCAACGTGCCTTCCCCGAAGGGCGGTTCATCTACACCAGCAAGAAGGCCCCCAAAAGCTACCTTGAGTTCGGCTTCCGCCCCGGCGACTTCATCGTTTTCGGCAAGGAAACCAAAGGGCTCCCTGAGGAGCTCATCGAGGCCAACCCGGAGACCGCGGTGCGCATCCCGATCATCGGGAAGGTGCGCAGCCTGAACCTCTCCACCTCCGCGGGGATCGTACTCTACGAGGCGCTGCGCCAGACCGGCGCGCTCGAAGGCGCGTAAGCGGGACAACGATTGCGCCCCCCCCTCCCTTGACGGGAGGGGGCCGGGGGGTGAGTGAAGCCGCAAGCTGTGGAGGGGGAATGAACCAAAAGGAGAAGTGCATGTTCGAAAGGAAAAGCGATGCGGGTTACCGGCAGGTACTCCCGGGGATCCGCCAGAAGACCCTGGTACACGGGGAGAAAACGCTGATGGTGGAATTCCTGCTGGATAAGGGGGCGCTGCTGCCGGTGCACAGCCACCCGCACGAACAGACGGGTTATCTGGTAAGCGGCCGGATCAGGCTCAGCATCGGTGAGAACAAACAGGAGGTGCTGCCGGGGGACAGCTGGTGCATCGCGGGTGGCGCTGAGCACAACGCAGAAATACTTGAAGATTCTGTGGCCATCGAGGTGTTCTCCCCGGTGCGCAAGGAGTACCTCCCCTAGCCTTTGCGTTTCAGCTGAACTGGTAGATCACCAGGGCAAAACTGACTGCTGTCACCGTGAACGCGATCAGCGCCAGGAGCCCGTCGCGCGAGATCAGGGCCAGCCCGAACGCCGTCAGCGCGAGCCCCGCGCCGTGCGCCGAGAACGGGACCAGTTCCATGACCGGCATGACGACCGCGATGGACGCGCAGGCGAACGAGATCAGGTAGATGCTCCCCCCCCGGATTAACGCGGGCATGCGTGGGCGCAACACCCGGTCGATGAACCGCGCCGCGGGACGCAGCCACCTGACCGCCTTATGGACCTTCTCCTGGGCCAGAGAGCGTCGCAGCAACCACTTTGGGAGCCAGAAATGGTCCCTACGGAAGAAAAGCTGCGCCGCGATCAACAGGATCAGGACCCCGGTGGCGGTCGGCACGCCCGGCATGCCGCTCAAGGGTGAAGCGGCGATGATCCCCACCATGAGCAGCAGCGGCCCGAAGGACCTGTTCCCCACCGACTCCACTATTTTCCCCAAAGAAACGCGCCCCGTGTCGTCCGCTGAATCTCCGATCCGGTCCAGCATCTCCTGAAGAGTGGTAATCTCTCGCGCCATGCCGCCCCTCTCTGGTGCCGCCGAAAGCGCTACCGACACTCTTTCGGCGACACCCACGAAGAGTACATTGGCATATGTTAATGTCAAGAACACTGACCCCTCGCCTGCTATAGCCAAAAAAGGTATACATATCAGATAAATATAATGTGCTACCCGCCTTGACTGGGACAGATGCCTCGTTATATTCAACTGCACATTTTCACATAACGAGGAGGAAGAGATGTCTACCAGGGATAACCTTGCCGAGGCGTTTGCCGGAGAGAGCCAAGCCAACCGTAAATACCTTGCATTTGCCAAGAAGGCCGAGGCGGAGGGGCTGCCGCAGGTAGCGAAGCTGTTCCGCGCTGCGGCACATGCCGAGACGGTTCATGCCCACGCGCATCTGCGCGCCATGGACGGGATCAAGAGCACCGTCGACAACCTGAAAGAAGCCATCGAGGGAGAAGGGTTCGAGTTCCAGAAGATGTACCCCCCCTTCCTCGAGCAGGCGAAACAGGAGGGGCACCGTGCCGCGGAGAACTCCTTCAAGTTCGCCCTGGCGGTGGAGGAAGTCCATCATGACCTGTACCAGCAGGCCCTGGCAGCGGTGCAAAACGGCGTCGATCTCGCCGACCGCCCCATCTACGTCTGCGAAGTTTGCGGCAACACGGTCTACGACGAGGCGCCCGACAAGTGCGAGGTGTGTCTGGTGCCGAAAGACAAGTTCACCAGGATCGCCTGATGCGAAAAGGGCGCTGCCGAAATCGGCAGCGCCCTTCCTTTACCCCTGGAAAAACTCACGCAAAGACGCAAAGACGCAAAGACGCAAAGGCGCTAAGCCGCAGAGAAAGTCGTAGAGGTTTTCACCCCTCAAAGCCTTTCTTTGCGCCTCTGCGCCTTTGCGTCTTTGCGTTAATGACTCCAGGTTCTATGGGTTCCTGATGCTCACCCGCCCCGGCGTCGACCAGTCGTTGTGCCCACCTTCGATCTCCCGGAACATTGTGCCCGGCCTGCTGTCGGCTAAGCTTTTGGCGAACTTCTCCGGAATCACCTCGTCCTCTCTGGCGCCGAAGATCTCCACCCTGCCCCAATACCCCTTGAGTGCCTTGATGTTGTCCCAATCGTCGGAAAGGAGCAGGCGCACCGGCAGGAACCAGTAGTGGTACTGCGCCACCCGGTGCAGTTTGTCGAACGGTGCCACCAGCACGATCTTGTCCGGCGGCGGAACCATGGCGGCCAGGGAACAGGCGGGGCCGCTCCCCAGGGACTCGCCAACGACGCATACCGGCGTCGCCGGATACTGCTGCCGCAGCAGCTGGTACCCCTGCTGCGCCGCACGGTTCAGCGCCTCTTTGGAAGGCGTACCGGGGCGCCGGCCGTACCCCGGGTATTCCAGGATATAGACGCTGTCTTCGGCGGCAAACGAGGGGAGCGCGTAGGCGCGGTCGCTGGCCTGGCCGCCGTTGCCATGCAACATGAGCCAGACATTTCGAGGCGAGGCAACGATCCGCGCAAAGCCGACTACCTCTCCACCGTCGCGCCACGGCGTCAACCCGTTGCTACGGTCGTGGTGGGTCGGGAAATACAGGAGCTGCCGCTGCCACGCCGCCGCACTCATAACGAGAGCCGCCAGGCACACCAGTAACAAGAGGCGAAGCCGTGACATGGCATCCCCTCCTAGCACCGCGGCAAAGTGAAGTAAACGGTCGCCCCCTGATCCACCACCCCGTTGGCCCAGACCGCCCCGCCATGGCGTTCCACAATCCGCTTCACCGTTGCGAGCCCAATGCCCGTCCCCTCGAATTCAGCGCCGTGCAGGCGTTGGAACGCCCCAAACAGCTTGTCCTGGTAGGCCATGTCGAACCCGACGCCGTTGTCTTTTATGAAAAAGGCGCCCTTGCCGTCGTGGCGGCAGCACCCGAACTCGATTCGGGCACGTGCCCGGACGCTCGAGTACTTCCAGGCGTTGCCGACCAGGTTCTCCAGCATCAGCTCAAGGAGCAGCCGGTCCCCCTCCACCTGCAAGCCCGGCTCGATCAGGAAGTCGACCCGGCGTGCCGGCTCGGCGTCCTGCAGCTTGCAGCCGATGCCGAAGGCGAGGTCGCTCAGGCTCACCTCCACCTTCTTCAGGTCGGAACGCCCGATGCGCGACAGCTCCAGCAGGTCGTCGATCAGGTCCCCCATCCTCTTGCTGGAGGTGCGGATCCGCTCCAGGTACCCCTTCGCCTCGGGTGCCAGGGAGGGACCGAATTCCTCCAGCAATATCGAGCCGTAGCTGTTGATGTGCCGCAAAGGGCCGCGCAGATCGTGGGAGACCGAGTAGCTGAAGGCTTCCTGCTCCTGCATCGCCGATTCCAGCCGCTCCGTCCGCTCGACCACCCGCCGCTCGAGCTCCTGGTTCAAAAGTCGCAGTTCCTCGGCCATGCGCCGGCTCTGCGTCACGTCACGGGCGATGCCGAAAAGCCCTACGACATCTCCCTGCTTGTTGTGCAGGGGGCCCTTGATCACCTCCAGGACCCAGGGGGCACCGCTGCCGGTCTTCAACTCCCGCTCCACCGTCATCGCCTGGTTGCCCTGCAAGACCTCCCGGTCCATCTCCATGACCGCGCGTGCCACCTCCTGCGGGAACACCTCGTTGTCGTCCCTGCCCAGCACCTGGTCGAGGCTCTTCCCCGTCATGTGGCAGGCCGCCGCATTAAACAGGAGGTAGCGTCCGCTGATGTCTTTTACGAAAACCGCATCGGTCGTGCCGTCGATCACCGAGTTGAGCAACTCCCGATTCTGCAGCAAGGCCCCTTCCACCGCGGCACGTTCAACGACCAGGCGCTGCAGCTCTTCGTTAAGCCCGACCAGCCGGTTCTGTTCCGTTTCGTAGCTTCTCAGCAGCGTCCAGAGCATCACCGTACAACAAAGGGCGGTGACGGCGAATCCGATAATGTTGTCGGCGATGCGGTCTTGCTCGGTCCGAAACGGTGTCGCCCACTCAGGGAACTGCAACTCCAGCACCATCAAGGCCACCGCATCGAGCACCGTCAGCAGCAAAGGGAGCCAACGAGTCCGCCCCCTGAAGAAGATGGGAAGATACATCAACAGGCAGAAAAAGTAGCTCGGGAGACTCCCCTCGGAGGCGCCGTTGGGAAACCAGATCAGGTTAAGCAGGGCCATGAACAGGAAAAAGAGCATGGTCGTGTGGTAGCGATCCCGGCGGGTCTCAAGCAGGAGCAACAGTGTGAGTGCACCGAAGACGGCGACACAGACGTTTATATAGACAGGGAGGTGCTGCAGATAGTTGGTCGGGATGACGACAAAAAACGAGGCGGCGGCTGCCGTCAGACACAGCAGTACAAAGAGGTGTTGCTCCATGGTAGAGCTCCCCCTTTGCCAGATGTTGGATTTGAGTGTCGCAATGAGAGATCGCATCTCGCTCATGTTACCTCGCGCGCTGCTGCCAGCTAAAGCTGAAGCAGAGCGCTAAAAATAACACATTAGCAAGGACTGATAAACACTTTTTTCAGCCCCCTCCACCTCAGCGCCCCCTGGCCCCGGTCACCTTGCGAATAATGACCAGTTGTGCCGTGACGTCGACGACGAGGACGGCCGTGGTGAGATACAAAAGCCACGGGGTTCGGTCGAAGAAGGCCAGGCAGTTGAAGAACATGTACAGGGCCACCACGAAGGACAAGAGGCTGCGGATGCCCCTGACCGATCCCTCGGCCTCCTCTTGATCGCTCCCCGCCAGCGCGGCGATTGCCGGTGCGGCGTAGTACCCTATGGTGGCGTCGATGAAGGTCAGAAATATGTTGGCTACGAAGACATAGGTCAAAAGTTCCATATCACTCCCCGGCTGAAGTCGGCTGCGCCAGAAATTAAGCCAATTCCCCGTCTGAATCAAGGAATAAAGGGGCGCGCAGACGCAAAAAGGGCGGAAGGTTTCCCTTCCGCCCCGTTTTACTGCTGGTGCGCCCCTTGTTACTTGAAGAGCGCTTTCTGGTACTCGCGGTTCAGCTTCGCGATGAACTTGACGTTGATCCCTTTCGGGCACGCCGCCATGCACTCGTAGTGGTTGGAGCAGTTGCCGAAGCCGGCTTCCTGCATCGCCTCGGTCATGGCGCAGACGCGCTCGGCGGCCTCCGCCTGGCCCTGCGGCAGGGCTGCCAGCTGGGCAACCTTGGCCGAGGTGTACAGCATCGCGGAGCCGTTGGGGCAGGCGGCGACGCAGGCGCCGCAGCCGATGCACTCGGCGGCGTCCATGGCGTAATCGGCGTCCTGCTTGGGCACCAGGATGGCATTGCCGTCGGCAACACCGCCGGTGTGGCAGGAGGTGTAGCCACCGGCCTGCATGATCTTCTCAAGGGCGTTTCTGTCCACGATCAGGTCCTTCTGGACCGGGAAAGCGAGCGCACGCCACGGCTCGATGTAGATGGTGTCGCCGTCGTTGAAGCGCCTCATGTGCAGCTGGCAGACGGTGGTGCGCTCCTGGCCGCCGTGCGGCACGCCGTTGATGACCTGGGAGCACATCCCGCAGATCCCTTCGCGGCAGTCGTGGTCGAATGCGATCGGGTCTTTGCCTTCTTTGATCAGGTGCTCGTTCACTTCGTCGAGCATCTCCAGGAAGGACTGGTCGGGGCTTACGTTTTTGGCCTCGTACTGCTCGAGCTTGCCCGGAGCTTTGGGGCCACTTTGGCGCCATACGTGTAGTGTGAGGTTCATTATTTATAACTCCTTACCGCCAGATGAACGTTTTCGAACGTCAACGGCTCCTTGTGCAGTTCGGGCTCCTTGTCGACACCTTTGAACTCCCAGGCTCCAACGTAGCAGTAGTTCTCGTCGTCGCGCTTTGCCTCGCCGTCCGGCATCTGGTGCTCGACGCGGAAGTGGCCGCCGCAGGACTCGTTCCTGTGCAGGGCGTCCTTCGCCATCAGCTCGCCGAACTCGAGGAAGTCCGCCACGCGGCCGGCGTTCTCGAGCTGCTGGTTGAGCTCCTCGCCTTTGCCGGTGACCTTGACGTTGTTCCAGAACTCCTCGCGCAGGACCGGGATACGCTTGATGGCGTCCTTGAGGCTCTCTTCGCTCCTCGCCATGCCAACGTTTTCCCACATGATCTTGCCCAGTTCGCGGTGGAACTCGGACACGGTCTTCTTGCCGTTGATGTTCAGGAGGCGGTTGTTGTAGGCCTTGACGTCCTCGACCGACTTCTTGCACTCGGGGTGGTCGGCGCTGACGGTGCCCGGCTTGGTCTTGGCCAGGTAGTTGGCGATGGTGTAGGGGATAACGAAGTAGCCGTCGGCCAGACCCTGCATCAGCGCGGAAGCACCGAGGCGGTTCGCGCCGTGAACGGAGAAGTTTGCCTCGCCCAGGACGAAGAGGCCCGGGACGTTGCTCTCGCAGTTGTAGTCGACCCAGAGGCCGCCCATGGAGTAGTGCGGTGCCGGGTACATGCGCATCGGCTGTTTGTACGCGTTCTCGTCGGTGATCTTCTCGTACATCTCGAAGAGGTTGCCGTAGCGCTCGCGGATGGTGTGCTCGCCCACGCGCTTGATGGCGGCGGAGAAGTCGAGGTTCACACCGCGGCCGCCGGGGCCGACGCCGCGGCCGTCGTCGCACTGCTCTTTGGCTGCGCGGGAGGCGATGTCGCGGGGAGCGAGGTTACCGAAGGAGGGGTACTTACGCTCCAGGTAGTAGTCGCGCTCTTCTTCCGGGATGTCGTTGGGGTGACGGTTGTCGCCCTTTTTCTTCGGTGCCCAGCAGCGGCCGTCGTTTCTGAGGGACTCGGACATGAGGGTCAGTTTCGACTGGTGGTCGCCGGACTGCGGGATGCAGGTCGGGTGGATCTGGGTGTAGCAGGGGTTCGCGAAGAAGGCGCCTTTTTTGTGGGCACGCCAGTTCGCGGTGACCGAGCAGCCCATCGCGTTGGTGGAGAGGTAGAAGACGTTCACGTAGCCGCCGGTAGCAAGGACAACCGCGTCACCCACATGGGTGCGGATCTCACCGGTGATCAGGTCGCGCACGGTGATGCCTTTGGCCTCGCCGTCGACCACCACGAGGTCCAGCATCTCGGTGCGGGCGAAGAGCTTGACGGTGCCGGCTTTCACCTGGCGGGACAGAGCCGAGTAAGCGCCCAGAAGGAGCTGCTGACCCGTTTGGCCGCGGGCGTAGAAGGTACGGGAAACCTGGGCGCCGCCGAAGGAGCGGTTGTCCAGGTAGCCTGCGTAGTCGCGGGCGAACGGAACGCCCTGGGCCACGCACTGGTCGATGATGTTGTTGGACACCTGGGCCAGACGCCACACGTCCGCCTCGCGGGCACGGAAGTCGCCGCCCTTGATGGTGTCGTAGAACAGACGGTAGATGCTGTCGCCGTCGTTGGGGTAGTTTTTCGCTGCGTTGATGCCGCCCTGCGCTGCGATGGAGTGGGCGCGGCGTGCGCTGTCCTGATAGCAGAAGGCTTCGACGTTGTAGCCGAGCTCACCCAGGGAGGCTGCGGCTGCGCCACCGGCCAGGCCGGTGCCGACAACGAGAACCTTGTACTTACGCTTGTTGGCGGGGTTAACCAGCTTCAGATCGAAGCGGTGCCTGTCCCACGAGGTCTGAATCGGTCCTTTCGGACATTTTCCGTCGAGTATCACTTGAACCCCCTAAAGTTTCAATAAGCCGGCCAGGATGACCGCAGGAATCGAGATGTAAGCAAGCATGAGGATGGCGGAGATGACCTTGCCACCGGTACCGAAGGCCGGGATGGTCTTCTCGTTGTTCCACCCCATGGTCTGCAGGAAGCTCGGGATGCCGTGGGAGAGGTGCAGGAACAGCATCAGCATCGCGAACATGTAGGCCAGGGAGATCAGCGCGTTGCCGAAGCTGGTCACCACCATCCTGAACACGTCCGGACGGTTGGCGGAGTCGAGGCCGACCACGACGTCGGGGGTCCCGTGAATGGTGAACTGGAGCAGGTGGTACAGGATGAAGCCCAGGACCAGCAGACCGGTCCAGATCATGTTCTCGGAGGCGAAGCTCGCCTTCAGGTTCCTCTTCACTGCGTAAGCGCCCGGGTTGGCGGCCTTGTTCTCCAGGGTCAGCGTAACGCCGTAGCAGATGTGGATGGCGATGGCTGCCAGCATGAACAGGCGGAAGGCCCAGACCAGCGGCGGCAGGCTATGCAGGTGCTCAGCATAAGCGTTGATGCCGTTGGGGCCAAAGAAGATGGTGGAGTTTCCGATCAGGTGTATCAGGATGAAGATGATCAGGAGCTGACCCGTGATGGACATCAGGATCTTTCTTCCCACAGAGCTAGATAAGATTCGCATGTTTTTTGTCCCTTTGCCTTTTTTCGATTAATCAGTTGGGTTGGATTGCTTGCGTACACCGGAGGAGTACAAGTCCCGAAGACCCGATCACGGGGCGGACTCGCGGCTTCCGCTTGAGGGGGATGGGGGACCGCGCCACGGGCTCAGTGTCTGCATTCGATCTCTCCTTTATTGAACTCACATTAGCAACAGTGGATGGTATCTATAACATAAAAATCGGCGGGTTGATAGACGCGCATATTAAATGCCGTTATACGAAAATGCAACAGTTTTTTGTATACAGCATACAATTAATGGTTCAGACACCTTAGCCCCCTCTAAAGTGCAGTAACCCTGTTTTGAAATAACGCTTACGCGGCCGCATTGTTGCATTTTTTACCCCGCTCTGCTAATTAGGATAGGCACCCTCAGTAAAACATTAAAGTCAGGAAGGTTCATGATTTATAAACTGCTCAAGAAGGACCCCAAGTCCGGAGCGCGCCGCGGCGTGGTTACCACCGCCCACGGCGAGATCCAGACCCCGATATTCATGCCGGTGGCCACCCATGCCGCCATGAAGGCGATGACGCCGGCACAGGTCAAGGAGACCGGCGCCCAAATCATCCTCTCCAACACCTACCACCTGCACCTGCACCCCGGCGAGGCCCTGGTGCAGAAGGCGGGCGGGCTGCACAAGTTCATGTGCTGGGACGGCCCCATCCTGACAGACTCCGGCGGGTTCCAGGTCTTTTCGCTCCCGAAAAAGCGCATCACCGAGGAGGGCGTCTTCTTCCGCCACGAGGACACCGGCGAGGAGATCTTCCTCGACCCGGCCAAGGCGATCGCCATCCAGGAGGCCCTGGGCGCCGACATCATCATGAACTTCGACGAGTGCATCCCCTACCCCTGCGACAAGGCGTACGCGGAGCGCTCCACCGAGAAGACCATCCGCTGGGCCAAGCAGTGCATCGACGCGCACTCGCGCGAGAACCAGTACCTGTTCGGCATCGTGCAGGGGAGCGTGTTCGAGGACCTGAGGAAGCGCTGCGCCAAGGCGCTGGTGAAGATGGACTTCCCCGGCTACGCCATCGGCGGGGTTTCCGTGGGTGAAGGGCTCGAGCTTTTGAAGCAGGTGGTCGGCTACACCGCACCGCACCTCCCCGAGGACAAGCCGCGCTACCTGATGGGGGTGGGGCTTCCCGAGGACATCCTGGAGAGCGTCGAGCGCGGCATCGACATGTTCGACTGCGTCATCCCGACCCGGTACGCGAGGAGTGCGACCCTGTTCACCAACCGCGGCCGCATCCGGCTCACCAACAAGAACTACCGGCGCGACTTCTACCCGGTCGAGCCCAACTGCACCTGCTACACCTGCCGCAACTTCACCAGGGCGTACCTGCACCACCTGTTCACCTCGAACGAGGTGCTGTCGGCGATCCTGGCCAGCATCCACAACGTGCACTTCTACCTGAATATGATGGCCGAGATCAGGACCTCCATCGAAGAGGGGCGCTTCGTCGAATACAAGCAGCAGTTCCTTGCCGCCTATATGAAGGGGAATAAGTGATCCGCACCCGAGAACGCTTCATAGTCGCAGCAATGGCCTTGGCGCTCTTTTCCGGCTGTTCCAAGCACGAGGAGGCGCAGGCACCGGCACCGAAGCAGTCACCGGCCCGGCTGGAACTTTTCGGCGAGGAACTCTTCAACGAGCGCTGCCGCGACTGTCACATCGTCAAGGACAAGGGGGGCGTGGTCGGCCCCGAACTGTCGCACGTCGGGAGCAAGAGGGACCGGCGTTTCCTGGAGCAGGTGATCCGCGAGCCGGCGAAGGTCTACCCCGGCACCGCCATGCCCCCCTACGACACCTTCTCGAAGAAGCAGATCGACTCCCTGGTCGACTACCTGAGCGGGCTTAAATAGTTCCCGCTCCTTCCTTTGCGCTCCTCCCCCCGGAGGGGGGAGGCCGGGAGGGGGGAACAGCCATAGCTACCGTAGATGATCCCCCTCCCCTGCCCCTCCCCCTCCGGGGGAGGGAGAAATCCTTCCGGAGATGCACCATGTCCACAGAAACCACCCAAGACCGCTTCGACCGCCTCATGGAGATCATGCGCAAACTGCGCGCGCCGGGGGGGTGCCCCTGGGACGCCGAACAGAGCCACGAGTCGCTCAAACGCTACCTTCTGGAAGAGTCCTACGAGGTGATCGAGGCCATCGATGCCAAGGATGACGCGCTCCTCAAGGAAGAACTCGGGGACCTCATCCTGCAGCCGGTCTTTCACGCCGCGGTGGCCGAGGAGCGCGGGGCCTTCACCATGGACCAGGTGCTGGATGCCATCAACGACAAGCTGGTGCGGCGCCACCCCCACGTTTTCGGGGACCAGGTGATTGAAAACAGCGCGGCACAGGTGGAGAACTGGGAGAAGATCAAGAAAACGGAGAAGGGGGACGAGCGCAAGTCGGCGCTTTCGGGCATCCCGCCGCACCTCCCAGCCCTCATGAAGGCGCAGAAGATCACGGAAAAAGCGGCCCGCGTCGGTTTCGACTGGGAACACACCGACCAAGTGTTCGCCAAGGTGATGGAGGAGTTGCACGAATTTCAGGAGGCGATGGCCGCCGGGGACCAGCAGGAGATGGAGGCCGAACTGGGCGATCTCATCTTCGCCATCGTCAACCTGGGACGCTTCCTGTCGCTCGACCCGGAGGAAGCCCTCAGAAAGACCATCCAGCGCTTCACCCGGCGTTTCAGTCACGTCGAGGAGACCCTGCACGGCCGCGGTCGCAAGCTGCAGGATGCCACCCTCGAGGAGATGGATCTCATTTGGGAAGAGGCCAAGAAATTAGAGAAAGGTTCAATCTAATTAATGTTTTTAGGAGACCAGCGGCTTATCCACATTTTATGTGGATAAGATGTGGATAACGATGTTGACAAACTGAGAAACCTACGGCTTTTAAGCACTTTCCGCGTTCTGCATAAATATTGGCCACAACGATATTCGAACGAAAAATCAACTATTTACAGCGGATTGTATACAAACGTGGTCTATCGACCACACGATATATTAGCTATACCTAATTAGGTGGCAACCCCGGTGGAAATCCTGTGCATAACTACCCGATTTTCGCCCGTCTCCCGCCCCTCTGGCATCAGCATTCGCCCCTTCCATCGACAGCAGCCCAGGCTTCGACCTCCGGGGGCGGTGACCTCGTTCACGCCGCCCTCGTCTCCCGGCCAACCCGCTCTATTTTTTCAGCAGCTTTCTCTTGGCGAGACCGATCACATCTCCGGCCTCCTCGCAGCGCAGCAGGTGCGCCGACACGAGGAAGATGGCCATCCCCGCCAGCACCGCCCCCCCCAGCACGCCGCCTTTGAGCAGCCGCTTCCCGGCCGGCGACCAGTCGATGAGACGCATGATCCAATAGACCACCACTGCCATCGGGATGGAGGCGATGATCCCTTTCACTCCGGCAACGGAGATGGCCCTGCCGCCGAAGGGACCGATCTTCTTTCGCAAAAACCAGAGCAGGAGCAGCATGTTGCCCAAGGCGGAAAGAGACGAGGCCAGCGCCAGCCCGCCGTGCTTCATCGGCCCCATCAACAGCAGGCTGAACAGGAGGTTCAGCAGGAAAGCGGCGAAGGCCGTAACCACGGGGGTCCTGGTGTCTTTGAGGGCGTAGAACGCCGGGACCAGCACGCGCACCAGCGCCACGAAGGAGAGCCCCAGGGAGTAGTACAAGAGGGCGACGCCGCAGTTCACCGCCTTGGCGTAGTCGAAGGCGCCGCCCATGAACAGCAGCGAGAAGATGGGGGTGGCGCAGAAGATGAGCCCGACCATGGCGGGGATGGTGATGAACAGGGTGAGCCGGACGCCGTAGGAAAGCGATTCCTTGAGCGCATCCATGTCCCCCGTCGCCGCCTGCCGGCTCATGGAGGGGAGCACCGCCTGGGCGACCGACACGGTGAAGATCCCCTGGGGGAACTCGAAGAGCCGCTGCGCGTAATAGAGGTAGGAAACGCTTCCCTCGGGGAGCATGGACGCCAGGATCGAGCCGACCGTTATGTTGAGGTAGTAGACCCCTACCCCGAACACGGAGGGGCCCATGAGCAGCGTGATCCTCTTCAGGGCCGGGTGATCCAGGTTGAAGTTGGGCCTGAGCGGGAATCCCATCCGGGACAGCACCGGCAGTTGCAGGAGCAGTTGCAGCACGCCGCCGATCAGCACCCCGATTGCCAGGGAGACGATGGGAACCTGGAACCGGTCGTGCAGCAGCAGCGCGGCCAGGATCATGGAGATGTTCAGGAACACCGTGGAGATGGCCGGGGTGAAGAAGTGGCGCAACGTGTTCAGTATCCCCATGCACAGGGCGACCAGGCTCACGAAGAAGATATAGGGGAACATGAGCCTGTTCAAAAGGATGGTCACCGACAGCTTCTCCGGGTTGGAGGAGAAGCCGGGAAACATCAGGTGCACGAGTTGGGGCGAGAAGATGATGCCCACCACGGTGATGGCGGCCATGACCATGGTGAGGGCGGTGAAGCAGACGTTGGCCAGCGCCCGGGTCTCTTCCTCCCCCTTGTTGGTGTGCCATTCGGAGAAGGTGGGAACGAAGGCGGAGGTAAGTGCCCCCTCGGCGAAGAAGCGGCGCAGCATGTTGGGGATCTGGAAGGCCGCGAAGAACGCGTCCGTGTAGAGGCCGGCGCCGAAGAGGCGGGATACCACCATGTCGCGGATCATGCCCATGATGCGCGACAGCATGGTGGCGGCGCCCAAAACGCCTGCGGCGCGGGCTATGTTCTTCTTTTCAGACAAACAACCTCCTAAAAAGTGAAACCATCAAAAGCTTCAACGCAAACACGCAAAGCCGCTGTGGCGCAAAGAAAACAGACATACAACGGGTTTTAAAACCTGAAGGCCCTCTGGGGCTTAGCGCCTTTGCGTTAATGGCTTTTACGCCTTTATCCTGTCCACCTGCCGGAAGTATTCTTCACGGCAGAAATTCTCCACGTCCACCATGGCGGCGAAGGCCTCGCCGAAGCCTTCCCGCCCCAGCGTGAACACGCCGTGGCCGTAGACGATGGCGGTACCGCTGGCGCCGATCACCGGCGGCACCCGCTTGGCCAGCCCCCCGGCCCCGATCTCTCCCGCGACCACGGGGGTCCCGCCCAAGTTCCGCACATGGGGGCAGTCCTTCCAGCAGTCCTTGATGGCACACTCCCGCTTCCGGTCGCAGAGCATGCTCATCACGACGGAGAACTTTGGATGCCCATGCAGGATGACGCGGGCGCCGGTCTGCTCGTACACCTTCCGGTGCGCCAAAAGCTCGCTGGAGGCGGTGATCCCCGTGGTGGAGGAATTGTCGGCCGGTACCGGATCGATGCACCCCTTCAGTTCGTCCAGGCTCGCGGCGGTCTGGGAGATGTAGATCAGCTCCCCCGCCGTTGCGGAGATGTTTCCAAAGAAGGAATCGACCAGGCCCCGCTCCACGGTGTAGCGCCCCACCCGCTCGATCTCGGCTAAGATCTCCTCCTTCTCCAGGGAAAGCGCGCCGATGAAGTCCAGCCCCGCGGCCGTGAGCGGCCTCAGCCATTCCCTGCGGAAGGAGTCGAACGCCTCACGCTCCCCGGGCAGGCGGAAACCGTCGGCGAGGACATCCTGCAGGTACTTTACGAAGGTGGAATGAAACACGGAGGAGTAGTTGATGAACGCCTGCTCCACGGTGATGGCGCCGACGGCGACGATGCCGACTCCCTCGACGATGACACCTTTCCTGTTGCCGAGCAGCTTGGCGAGGACGGGCGCGGGATCGTCGACAAGGTCCTGCCGGCGCAGGAAGGGTATGTCGTGCAGGAAGGTCCGCGTCTCGGTGTCCTGCGGCACGATGCACTCTTCCCCCTGCCCCGCCCGTGCGATCAGGAAATCGGCAAAGGGAAGCGACGGGCGCGCGGCCACCAGCGCCAGGGAGTTCAGACGCGAAAGCGTGTTCCCGGCCAGGGCCGCCAGTTCCGGGGCGCCTGCCGTGATGAGCGTGTCGTCCTGCGCCGCGAAGGCAATGCCGTCGGCACTGGCCGAGCGGTCGGCTAGGAGTTTTCCCGTATATTTAGTGATCTGGTCTCGCATGTCAGGGCAGCTCCGCAAGGAGGTTGCGGCCAGCGAAGCCGCCTTCGACGTCGAGACCGCGGATCCGGTAATACTTCTGCAGCTCCTCGTCGAAGCGGGCCCGGTCGATGGGGGGGACGTCGATCCCCTCGCCGGCGCTGCCGGCCTCTTCGAAGAAGCGCTGCGGCAGCGTGTCGTGGGAGCGGCTGAACCCGTTCTCGCAGTTGTAGAATCGCTCGGTGAGGTAGATCCGCTCGCCGATCGCCTTGAGCGATTCCGGACCGTACTCCACGCCGGTCACCGCCGAGAGGAGCTCGCCGTACTCCTCAAGCGTCGCGCCGAAGAAGGCGAACTTGCAGGCGACCAGGGAGTCGACCGCGGCGTTGACGTCCTCGGCGATCTTGATGATGCGGGCCTTGCCGGAGAAGGAAAAGCGGTCGGTGGGAACCGGCTTTCTCAGGATCTCGTGCGAGATGGGATAGGCGCGCAGATGGCAGCCGCCGCGGTTCGAGGTGACGTAGGCGAGCGCCATGCCGTAAGCGCCGCGCGGGTCGTAGGCCGGCAACTCCAGGGACTTGACGCTCATGGAGAGCTCAGGTTTGCCCAAGAGTTCCGCCACCCGCCGGGATCCGAGGCTCAGCAGCTCTCCCTGGTCGTGACGGTAGGCGATGTCGGCCAGGAGGCTCGCCACTTCCGCGGCATCCGGGAAACGCCCGCGCGCCTCTCCGAAGGCAGACAGGGTCGCCGCGGCGGAGATGGTGTCCAGCCCGAGCTCGTTGCACAGCGAGTTCGCCTTGACGATGGCGTGCAGATCCGAGATACCGTTGAGAGCGCCGAAATGGTTCACCGTTTCGTATTCCGGCAGCGGTTCCCCGGCGGCGCTCGCCTTCTTGCACTGGATGGGGCAGCCGTAGCACCCCTCCTTCTTAGCGCCGCACTCCTTGCGGATGGCAGGCCCCGAGTAGTTGCCGGACTCGGCGAAGAACGTGGAGCGGAAGTTTTCGGTGGGCGCCATGCGCCGCTGCGCCATCAAGTCGACCAGGGCCGGTGTGCCGTACTCGGCGATGCCCAACTCACCGAAGATGACCGGCGAGGCCCGGAACAGGCGCATGACGTCGCCGCGGGCGGCGTCGAAGCGGTCCTTGTCGGCGACCCCGGTCACGCCGTCACCCTGCACGGTGATCGCCTTCAATCCCTTGGCCCCCATGACCGCGCCCAGGCCGCCGCGGCCGATCGAGTTCCCCTCTCCCATCATGATGTTGGCGAAGAGGACGCCGTTTTCGCCGGCGGGACCGATGGTGGTGACCGAGCCGTGTTCCTTGAGAGCCGCGACCGTCTCCTTCACCCCCTTGCCCCACAGCGACTGGGCCGGATGCAGTTCGGCCCGCTCCCCTTGGATGGAGAGAAAGACCGGCTGCTGGCTCTTGCCGGTGATGAAGAGTGCGTCCAGCCCGGCCGCCTTGAGCCGCCAGGCGAAGCGCCCGCCGGCCGAGCAGTCGTAGATGGTGCCGGTGAGCGGCGACCGGGAAACGCAGGCAAGGCGCGCCGCGGTGGGGGAATTGGTGCCGCACAGGGGGCCGACGGCGAAGATGAGCGGCAGGTCCGGGTCGAAGGGGCCCAGGCGGAAGTAGTCCCGCATCAGCCGGACGCCCAGCCCGCGTCCCCCGAGGTAAGCGTGCAGGATATCGATGGGGATCTCCCTGCGCTCGCAGGTGCCGCGGGTGAGATCGACGTGCAGCAACTTTCCGGTCCAGCCAAACATAAAAACCTCAACATCCGTTCAACGTTCAACGTTCAACGTTCAACGTTCGTTACTTCCCCCCCTACGGCCAAGCGCGACGTGGCGGCAGGGGCACATTTCCAAAAGTGTCGGAGTGACCAGTCAACCGTAGCGACTACGCGGCCCACAGGGAGTATGGGTAACGTTGAACCTTGAACGTTGAACAGCTTCTAAAGCAGTTCCGTTTTCCCCTGCCTTTCCAGCTCCTCGACTACCTTCTTCACGTCCTGCGCGGCACCCTTGGAGCAGACCAGCAGCGCATCGGGGGTGTCCACGACGATCAGATCGCTGACGCCGACAAAGGCTACCACTTTACCGTTGCCATAGGCAAGACACTCCTTGGCACCGACCGACACCGCGCCCGCGGAGTTGATCACGACGTGCCCAGCCGCGTCCGCGTCCATCACCTCGGGCAACGCGCTCCAACTCCCTACGTCGCTCCAGCCAAACGACGCCGGAATCACCTGCACGTCCTTGGCCTTCTCCATGACGCCGAAATCGATCGATTCCCCCTTGATGCCGCGGTAAATGTCGGCTATCTGGGGCTTCAGATCGGAGATCTCCCACACGTCGGACTCGAAGCTGAGTTTGGCCAGGGCCTGGGAGAGCTCGGGCATGTGCTGCGCGATCTGATCCAGTATCGCGCAGGCGCCCCAGACGAACATGCCGCTGTTCCAGTAAAAACGCCCGGATGCCAGGAACTCCATGGCGCGCTCCAGGTTCGGCTTTTCCACGAACCGCTGCACCGGTGCGGCACCGGAATCGGCCGGGGCCGCGGCCTCGATGTAGCCGTAGCCGGTCTCGGGCCTGGTCGGGGTGATGCCCAGGGTCACCAGCGCTCCGCTCACGGCTACCGAGCGTGCACTAGCCAAGGTGGCGCGGAAGGTCTCCTCGTCGACGATGTAGTGGTCGGCGGGGAGCACCACCATGATCCCGTCCGGATCGAAGCGGGCGATGATGGAGGCGGCCAGGCCGATGGCGGGAGCGGTGTTGCGCCCCACCGGCTCCTCGATCACGTCGACCGGGACCCCGTCGATATAGGCCAACTGGTTCCTGGTCTCGGCCGCCTGCAAGGCGTTGGTGATCACCATTACCCGCTTGGGGTCGAGCGGCAGGACGCGTTCCACCGTCCTTTGCAGCATCGATTTGCCACCGAAGACCGACATGAGCTGTTTGGGCGTGCTCTTGCGGGACAGCGGCCAGAACCTGGTGCCGGAACCGCCCGCCAGAATGACAATGTACATGGTTTCCTCCAGGAACTTTAAAAATCAGGCTGTCGCGCGCTTGTGCCTGCCCACTTTCATGACCAGCACCGCGGGAATGGCGGCCAGCAGACTGAACATGGCTCCCATCTTGGCCGCCGAGCTGGTTGCCGGATCGGAAAACGCCTCGCCCGCAACGAACAGTGCCACCGTAAAGCCGATGCCGGCGACCAGGCCGGTGACGAACAATTCCCGCAGCCCTACGCCAACTGGAAGCGGGAAACCAAGCTTGCGCCCCAAAAGCCCGAAAGCAACGATGCCGCACATCTTGCCGCAGATAAGTGACGCCAGCACCAGCCAGGTGGCGGTGCCGAGAGAGCCGAAGGCGACACCGGCGTTGACGAGTCCGAAGATGAAAAGCCCCAGGTCGACAAAGAGCTTCCAGTCGTGTTCGAAACGCGAGAGCGGGGTGAGGTCCTCCGGATCGATGTCGAACATATGGCGCTTCTCCACCGGCGGGTGCGGCAGAAAGGGGACCACGAGGGTCAGCGCCAGGGCCGGGTGCAGGTGGGCCAGGTGCAGCCCGGACCAACTGAGCGGCCCGCCGAACAGGAGATAGGGCCAGTAACTGGTGACCCTGCGCCTGCGCAACAGGTAACAAAGCCCCAGCGCCGCACCGCACAACAGCAGCCATGCAGGCTGCACCGGCGCCAGCGGATCCCCGTAAAAAAGGGCTATGATGACCAGTCCCACGGCGTCGTCCGCTATCGCCAGCAGGAGCAGGAACGAGATGGCGGGATGCCCCTTGCCGAAGATGGACCGCGCTGCAAGCCAGGCGAGCGCGATATCGGTCGCGGTCGGGATGCCCCAGCCGCGGGCCAGTGCGGGGTCCCCGAAACCGGCGTTCAACACCAGGTAGGCCAGGACCGGCCCGACTATCCCCCCAAGCGTCGCCAACAGCGGGTTGGCGGCACGTCGCAGCGGGTGCAGGTCTCCGCCGGGGAGACAGCTCTGGGTGATCTCGACGGCGGCGATGCCGAAGAAGAACGCCATGAAGAGATCGTTGGTGACGAAGTGAACAGAAAGACCCGCAAAAAGCGGGTCGTGCAGGAAGTGGTGGTACTGCTCAGGAGCCAGGTTCGCCCACAGCAGCGCGGCGATCACGCCGGCTGCCAGGGGAACCGAGAATTCCCTGAGCAGGTTCAGTTGTTTTTTCATCTACCCGATCGGCTCCACAGCGGCCTCGACGGCGTTCTCAACGGTAGGAGCCTCCGCGCGGTGGTAGTCGTCCTGGAACCGGACGATGTCGTCCTCGCCCAGGTACTCGCCGCTTTGCACCTCGATGATCACGAGGGGGATCACGCCGGGGTTCTCCAGCCGGTGCGTCGAGCCGATGGGGATAAAGGTGGACTCGTTGATGTTGACGATCTTGACGATTTCGCCGCAGGTGACCTTGGCCGTACCTGAAACGACGATCCAGTGCTCGCTGCGGTGGTGGTGCATCTGCAGCGAAAGCCTCTGTCCCGGCAGCACCTCGATGCGCTTGATCTTGTAGCCGTTGTGCTCGTCCAGGACGGTGTATGTTCCCCACGGACGCTCTCCGCGTTCCATGATGACCTCCGTGTTTGTTGTAGATACCGGTTCACGTCAAATCCCCCCTCCCGTCAAGGGAGGGGGGGCGGTCGACGTAGGGGCGAATCATCATTCGCCCCCCTTCGGATTTATTTAGCCGGCCTCGACTCCAGGTACCGCTTGAGCGCTTCCTGCCAGGGCTGCGGAACGAACCCGGTGTCCCGCTGCAGCTTCCCGCAGTCCAGGGTGGAATAGAGCGGCCGCGGCGCCGGGCGGTTGAGCTGCTCGGTAGTCATGGGCAAGACGGCGACATCGAGCCCGGCCAGGCGGAAGATCTCCTTCGCGAAGCCGTTCCAGGATACGAACCCGGAGTTGGCCGCGTGGTAGGTCCCCTGGCACCCCTTGTCCAGCAGTGCCTTGATGGCCAGAGCGAGGTCGCGGGTCCAGGTGGGGGAGCCGATCTGGTCGTCCACCACGGTCAGTTCCTTTTTCTCAGCGCCCAGCTTCAGCATGGTTTCCACGAAGTTCTTGCCGTTGTGGCCGTAGAGCCACTGGGTGCGCACGATCAGGTGGTCGGGGTTGAACCAGGTGTTCATCTCGCCACCAAGCTTACTCTCGCCGTAGACGCTCAGCGGACCCGCGAGGTCGTCCTCCACGTAGGGGGAGCCCTTTTGACCGTCGAAGATGTAGTCCGTGCTCACCTGGACCAGCTTTGCGCCGATCTCCTTGGTGATCATGGCCAGAAAGCCCGCCCCTTCGCTGTTGACCATCATGGCCTGCTCGCTGTTGGACTGGCAGCCGTCCACGTCCGTGTAGGCAGCGGCGTTGATCACCACGGAGGGTTTCAGGGTGAGAAGCACCCGCTGCACCGATTCGAGGTCCGTGATGTCGATCTCGTCGACGTCGACCCCGCGCGCCGCGTCACCGTACAGCGCCATCAACTCCTGCCCCAGCATCCCTTTGCTGCCGACAACCAGAATCATCAAACCTCCAAAAGCAAAACCCGTTCAAGGTTCAACGTTCAACGTTCGCCCGGAGTGCCGCTTCGGCCACCGACAGCGTGGCGGCTCCGACAAACGGCAACAAGGAAAGATAATAGCCGAGAACGATGATTAGTGAACCCTGCCGATGTGCCTAACTTTGAACTTTGAACTTTGAACGTTGAACGGCCGTTTAAGCCGTCGCTCCGTACTGCATCTCGTAGTATTCCCGGTAGGCGCCGCTCACCACTTCCTCGACCCATCCCTGGTTGGCCAGGTACCAGTCGATGGTCTCGGCGATGCCGCGCTCGAAGGTGTAACTCGGCTCCCAGGACAACTCGCGCTTCAGCTTGGAGGCGTCGATGGCATAGCGCCGGTCGTGCCCCTTGCGGTCCTTGACGAAGGTGATCAATTCACGGCTCTCCCCCGGCGCGCGCCCCAGGCGCTCGTCCATCAGGTCGCAGACCAGCTTCACGATGTCGATGTTCTTCCACTCGTTGTTGCCGCCCACGTTGAAGATCTCGCCCGGCCTCCCCTGTTTCAGCACCCGCTCGATGGCGGCTGAATGGTCCTTCACGTGCAGCCAGTCGCGCACGTTCAGCCCGTCGCCATACACCGGCAGCGAGCGTTTCTTCAGGATGTTGTGGATCATGAGCGGAATCAGCTTCTCGGGGAAGTGATAGGGACCGTAGTTGTTGGAGCAGCGGGTATTCAAGGTCGGCAGGCCGAAGGTCTCGAAGTAGGCACGCACCAGGAGGTCGGCACCGGCCTTGCTCGCGGAATACGGGGAGTTGGGCGCCAGCGGCGTCTCCTCGGTGAAATACCCCTCCGGGCCGAGGCTGCCGTACACCTCGTCGGTGGAAACCTGCAGGAAGCGGAAATCGGGAAGCTTCTCGGCGTGCAGGCGGCTCGCCTCCAGGAGGGTCTGGGTCCCCAGCACGTTCGTTTTCACGAAAATTTCGGGGCCGGTGATGGAGCGGTCGACGTGCGATTCGGCGGCGAAATGGGCCACGGCATCGACCTTTTCCTCGGCAAGCAGACGCGCGACCAGCTCGCCGTCGCAGATGTCACCCTTCACGAAGCGGTAGTTGGGGTTTCCCTCCACCGCGGTCAGGTTCTTCAGATTCCCGGCGTAGGTCAGCAGGTCCAGGTTGATCACCCGGCACTGCGGGTTCCCCGCCATGAAGTGGTTGATGAAGTTGGAACCGATGAATCCCGCCCCTCCGGTAACCAGTAAAGAGGTGGGGGTGAACGTATCCTGCATATGACCTCCGGCCGGCTCTTGCTCTGGGGCGCCGCGGGCGCCCCTTTCTTTTCAGCCGACTATTGTAGATACACCGGAAAAAGAAAAAGTGTCAACTTCTTAGCGCTTCCGGGCACGACCGCCTCACCCTCGTCAGAAGGTCTGAATCGGACCCAGCGCCCCCAGTCCGGCCAGGGAGAAGTTGACGGTGAACTGCTTTTCGCCGCTTACCTGGTGACTGCTCACCCGGTCGGAGTAGGCAAGAACCACGCTCCAGCACTGCTGGCGGTACTCCAACGCGTAGCGCGATTCCAGGAAGCCCCCCCTGTCGAAGGAGTAGCGCCCCAGGACATCGGCGGTCCACTGGCTGGAGAGCGGGAAGGTAACCCCGGCGCCCAGGTAGTCCAGCTCATCGCGGCTGTACCGGTAAGTGACGCTGGCCTGGTTGCGTCCCTCTCCCTTCACCTGCAGGCCGAGGTTCGCCGTGGAAATGAGGTTGTCGTTGGTGTTGTACCGACCGTCGATCAGCAGGGACAGGTCCTTCACCGGGGTGATCACACTCTCCAGCATCAGGTCGGTGAGGCGGTTCCCCTCGTCCACCAGGGTGAGCAGGTCGCGGCGCTGCCCGGAGAACTGGTACCCCTGGGAAAGCTTCAGGTAGAGGAGGTCCCGGTACTCGTCCGGCATACCTTCCCTCACGTACTTGCGGGTGAAGGTATTGGCGACGGACCAGTAGGCGATGCTCTGACCGAGCACCCGGTCGCCGTAGTCGTAGAAAGGGAGTTCCTCGTCGCTGCGCCGCTGTACGAAACTGTATTGCAGCGACGGTACCAGCAGGTGCCGCAAGGTCCCGTCGTAGATCCGCTCCAACGGCATGGAGAGTGTTCCACCGCCGTCGGCCTGCCCGATCTGGCGCCAACCGGCCTCGGGGCTGTCGCCGCGCGCATTGTACAGGCGTTGCTGGAACGCCCCGAACATGGAGAAGTCCAGGATCCCCGCCGGCTTGGCGTAATAGCTCACCCGCGGGTGCAGGACCAGACGCTGCCCGGTCGGCCCCACGGCGTGCTCGAAATTGGTCAGGCTGGAGTCCATGGAGAAGAAGACGGGACCCACCTTGTCACCGGCTGCGACGAACTCGAAGGCGGGCAGACGCTGCAGCGTGGCGCGGTTGTTGGGGGCTTCCAGGTCCTGGTCGTAGCGCAGCGCGCCGCTCAGGCCGTAGCGCTGCCAGCGCCGGTCGAAGGAGACCGACGACTCCAGGAGCTGACGGTTGTATTCTCCGGAGAACTCGCCGTAGTCGAGGTAGTACTTGCGGTCGGAGACCAGGTGGACCGTGGAGGCGAGGGTCAACTCCGGGGTCAGCAGCTCCAGGTGCTTTTGCTGCAGCTCGCCGCGGAATTTGGATTCGTTGGTGTCGTAGATGCCGAAGGCGCGCAGGCGCCCCTGGCTGTCGTTGGGGCGCAGGTAGCGGTAGTCGACCCCGGTGCCGACGCCGCGCGAACTCTCGAGGTCGAGGTCGAAGGTGGCCTCCTGGCTCGGATCGATGGCCCAGTAGAAGGGCTGGTCGAGATAGAACCCTTTCTTGGAGGAGAAGCCGAGTTTCGGGATCATGAGACCGGACTGCCGCTCCGTGTTGGCCGGGAACACGAGGTAGGGCGTGTAAAAGACGGGGACGTCGTCGACATAGAAAACCGCATTCTTCGCCGTGGCGTACTCGTCGAGGGTGACATCGACCTTCTTCGCCTCGAAGCGCCAGCTCGGGTGGTCGCCGTCGCAGGTGGTGAAGGCCCCCCGCTCGACGACGTAGTCCTCGTCGCCGGTCTTCAGAAGCCGCGGGGCGCGCAGCCTGAAATTGGATTTCTTGACGAAGAGCTCCCCGTTCAGGAGCTCCCCTTTCTGGGTGAGCAGGTTCAGGGAGAGCTTGTCCCCTTTCATCGTGTCACCGCCGCGCTCCAGCAGTACGTCACCCTCGGCCAGGGCGTCACCGGTCAGGCGGTGGTAGATGACGCTGTCGGCGAGCAAAGAGGCGCCCTGCTGCAGGATCTGCACGTTACCCGTGGCGTGGTAGCTGTCGGTGGGGGTGTCGACGAACAAGGAGTCGGCCTTCAGGGTGGCCTCCTTGTCGGGCGAGGGCGCCTTGTCCGGCGTGCTCACAACATCGGCAGAGGCCGCCTTCTCGGCAGGGGGCGCCTTGCTGAAAGACATCGCCTTATCCTTGCCATGGGCAAGCGTAGCTGACAACAGCAGATAGGTAAGGAGCCACACGGCTCTTGCAGGTTTCATCGGACTCCGGAAAAACAAAAAATGTTCAACGTTCAAGGTTCAACGTCCACGGGCGGTCAGCTTAATGACCTCGTTGATAGTACTTCTAGAGCAGGCGATACGGTTGCCCCCGATCAACGTTGAACGTTGAACGTTGAACGGTTTCTCACCCTCTGAACGCCTCGAAGCTTCGCGATTTCAGGTGACTGCGCGCTTCTCCCACGGTGAACAGGGAGCCGCAAACCAGGATCAGGTCGTCATCCTGCGCCAGGTTCCGGGCCAACTCGATCCCCTCGGCCACGCTCCCCGCCTCCATCGCCTCGACACCGGCACCGAAACAGTAGGTGGCAAGCTCGCCGGCGGGAAGGGCCCGTTCCAGGGCGGGAGCGACGGCGAAAACACGATCGACCAGCGGCAAAAGCGGCGACAGTATCCCGGCAAGCTCCTTGTCGGCCATGACACCGGCCACCAGGAAGAGCTGCCGGCGCGGGACATCGGCCAGGGCCTCGGCCAGGGCGGCCGCCCCCGCAGGGTTATGGGCACCGTCGAGCAGCAGCCGGGGCGGCCCGGGGAAAAGCTCCATCCTTCCGGGCCAGCGGGCATTGGCCACACCGGCGATCATCGCCTGGGGAGTGACCGGGAATCCCACCGCCCGCAATAGTTCCGCACAGGCGAGGGCGAGGGCCGCATTGCCGCTTTGGTAGCGGCCGAAAAGCCCGCAGGAAAGGGCGTCCAGCGTGACACCGACACCGCGGTAGTTGAGCAGACCGTCCAGCCAGAAGGCATCGAAGGATTCCCCCTGGCGGTAAAGCGGCGCGTCGAGCTGGGCCGCCTGGTGCTCGATGATGAACTGCGCGTCGTGCAGCTGGCGCGCCGACAGGATGGGAGCGCCCGGCTTGCAGATGCCGGCCTTCTCCGCGGCGATGTCCTCGATAGTTTTACCGAGGTAATCGGTATGCTCAAGGGTGATCGGTGCGATGGCACACAGCACCCCCTGCAAAACGTTGGTGGCGTCGAGCCGCCCCCCCATCCCCGCCTCGAAGACGGCGACCTCCACCCCTGCTTCAGCGAAATAGAGGATCGCGAGGGCCGTGACGATCTCGAAGAAGGTGGTCTCCTCAGGAGCTGCGGCCATCACCGACTCGGCAAGACGCACCACATCCGCCTCCCCTATTTCGGCGCCGTTGATCTGGATGCGCTCGGTGAAGGATATCAGGTGCGGAGAGGTGAAGAGTCCAGTCCGGTAGCCGCCGGCCTTGAGAATGGAGCAGAGGAAGGAAGCCGTCGACCCTTTGCCGTTGGTCCCGACTACGTGGATCGTCTTGAAGGCGTCCTGCGGGTTGCCCAGGGCGGCAAGCAGCGCCGTGATCCTTTCGAGCCCGGGCTTGATGCCGAAGCGACCGAGAGCATAGATGTGCGCAAGCGTTTCGGCGTAGGTCATGACAGGCCGGAATTATAGGTAAAGAAGGTGAAAAAGTCCATATTAATCCCGGCGCCCGGGCCTAGCGTTCCGGCCACGCGAGACGCATGCCGAGACCGACCAGGATGCAGCCGGCAACCTGACCTATCCTGTTCCCGGCACCGGCGCTGCGGTTGAGCCAGCGCCCGATCTCGCCGGAGAGGAGGGCGACCACGCCGAAGCCGAGCATGGTGAGGACGACGAAGGTGCTCCCCAGGATGAGCATCTGCATCGGGACGCCGCCGCGGGTACGGTCCACGAACTGCGGGAAGAAGGCGAGGAAGAAGAGCGCCACCTTGGGGTTCATGATGTTGGCCAGGATGCTCTGCCGGAAGATGACCCAGCCCGCGAGCTCCCCAGCCCCCCCTTCCTGAACGAAAGAGGCCTTGCTGCGCAGCATTTTGAAGCCGATGTACATCAGGTAGGCCGCCCCGGCGTACCTGACGCAGGCAAACGCGGCGGCGGAGGAGGTGATGAGAGCGGAGAGGCCGACGATGGCGAAGAAGGTATGGGCGAAGTTCCCGAGCGCGAAGCCCGCCGCCGCGGCGAGGCCCGCCTTTCGCCCCTGCGCCACGCCGCGGGTCATTACGTAGATGATGTCGGGGCCGGGGGTGAAGATAAGAACGGTGGAGGTGATGGCAAACAGGGCCAACTGGGAAAAGGAAACCATAGAGACCTCAGGCTTAGATCAAGGTTAAGGTTGAGGTTAAGGTTGAGAAGAAAAAAGAGGGGCTAAGGCTTGGGAGTGAGACCTCCTCTGCCTTAACCCCTCGTTGTTAGCGGCGGTCAGGTTTTTCTTAACCTTAACCTCAACCTTGACCTCAACCTGCTTTTAGTTTCTGTAGAGCATCTTCAGGATGCTGGAGAGCTGCGACTTCATCTTGGCGCGCTCCACGATGACGTCCACCATGCCGTGGTCGAGGAGGTACTCGGAGCGCTGGAAGCCCTGCGGCAGCTTCTGGCGGATGGTCTGCTCGATGACGCGGGGACCGGCAAAGCCGATCAGCGCCTTGGGCTCGGCCATGTTGATGTCGCCCAGCATCGCAAAGCTCGCGGTGACGCCGCCGGTGGTCGGGTCGGTCAGGATGGAGACGAACGGAAGCCCCGCTTCGCGCAGCTTGGCCAGCGCCGCCGAGGTCTTCGCCATCTGCATCAGGGAAAGGATGCTCTCCTGCATCCTGGCGCCGCCGGAGGCGGAGACGATGATGCACGGGGTGCCCTGCTCCAGGGCGCGCTCGATGCCGCGGGTGATCTTCTCGCCGACGACGCTACCCATGGAGCCGCCCATGAAGGCGAAGTCGAAGACGCAGATCTCCACCGGAGTCCCTTCGATCTTGCCGGAGCCGCAGACGATGGCATCCTTGCTGCCCCCCTTTGCCACGGCCTGGTCGATGCGATCCTGGTAGCTCTTGCTGTCCTTGAACTCGAGGAAGTCGACGGAAACCATGCCGGCGTCGAACTCCTTGAAGGTCCCCTCGTCGATGAGCAGCTCGATCCGCTTCTTGGTCGAGATGCGGTAGTGATGGCCGCACTTCGGGCAGACGTTCAGGTTGCTCTCGATGTCCTTCGTATAGATGGTCTCGTTGCAGCTGACGCACTTCGTCCAGAGCCCTTCCGGAACCTTCACCTTGTGCTCGCCAGCCTTCGCCATCGGCGGATTATCCCTTTTGAACCAAGCCATATGTGCCCTCTTTTGGGGGAATGCCCCAAGCTGTTTTATTAAGCCGTAAAACAGCGCTGATTCTTAGCAGATCGAACCTGCTATGTCAAACAAAACGGTGCGGCGACGCCGCTAAGCCGTTGAAAGATTTCCTATTATTTCTGAGCGCCCTGCAGCACCCCTTGTTTTAAAGAAGAGACGAAGGAAGAAAGCTCGCGCAGCAGCTCCTCCCCCTGGTACTTCTCGAAATACTTCACGAGCGCGCTCCCCACCACCACGCCGTCGGCGACCCGGGCGACCTGGCCCGCCTGCTCCGGGGTGGAGATGCCGAAGCCCACCACGAGGGGGAGGTTCAGGGCGTTGCGCACCTCGGTGACGCGGTCGGCCAGCGTATCGGCGACCGCGGTCCGGGCCCCGGTCACGCCGGTGACGGAGACGTAGTAGATGAAGCCGGAGCCCTGGCGGGCGACGGAATCGACGCGCGAGGTATCGGAGGTGGGCGTGAGCAGGAAGATCAGGTCCAGCCCGCAGCGGTCGGTATGTTGCTTCAGTTCCGCCGCCTCCTCCGGAGGCAGGTCGACCACCAGCAGGGCATCCACGCCGGCCTGGGCCGCGTCGCAGGCGAAGCGCTCGGCGCCGTAGGCGAAGATCGGGTTGAAGTACCCCATGAGGACGATAGGGATCTGGGTCCGGGTCCTGAGCCGGGTCACCAGCTCAAGGATGCCCGGCAGGGTGGTCCCGGCCGCCAGCGCGCGGTCGGAGGAGAGCTGGATGGTCGGTCCGTCGGCCATCGGGTCGGAGAAGGGAACCCCCAGCTCGATCAGGTCGGCGCCCGCCTGTTCCAGTCTCAAGACCACCTGTTCCGTGCTGGCGAGGTCCGGGTCGCCGGCGGTGACGAACGTCACCAGCGCCTTTTCCCCGCGTGCCTTCAATGCTGCGAATCTATCGGCAATCCTGCTCATAACGACTCCTTAACAATCGTTTACTTTAACAACCGTTCTACGTTCTACGTTCTACGTAAAACCTGAAACGTAAAAACATAAAACTTCGTCATTACGTCCCCCCCTTTGCGAAGGGGGGACAGGGGGGATTTAGGAGGGGACTGGCTCCGCCAGGTGCCTGTCCCCTTAGTGCCTGTGCAAGTGGGCTGAGCTGAAAGAAGCGTCCCGCTAGAGGGACAGGCACCTCACGGAGCCAGTCCCTTCCGCCAAGCCGACCTCCCCTTATAACAAAAAAAGTCCCCCTCGGGGAGAGGGGGATTTGGTCGGTGCTGCAAATAATTCGCTGCGGCGCGTCCTAGATCTTGAACGCGTCCATCTCCTGCTTCAGCATCTCGGTCTGGCGGAACAGCTTGTAAACCGCCTCGTCCATGACGCGGGTGGCTTCCAGGTTCGCGTCGGTGGCCTGCTGGATGTCTTCGACCGACATGACGATCTGCTCCGACCCGCGGGTCTGCTCGTCGCAGGCACGCTTTATGTGACGGATCATCTCGGTGATGCTCTCGGTGGACTGGGCAATCAGGTTCCCCACCTTGTTCTGCTCGCGGGTGGAGGAAAGCACCTGGGAGGTCAGGCTCTTCATGTTCTCGACCGCGGCCATGATCAGCTCGCTCCCCTGACCCTGCTCCCGGGTCGCCTTGGCGATCTGGGCCACCATCTCGGACACCTGCTCCATCGCCTCGCGGATCATCTGGCTGCCCTTGGCCTGCTCGACGGTGGTGCGGGCGATCTCGGTCACCTGGGCGGTCGCCTCGGTGACGCCGACGACGATCTTGGTCAGCGCCTCGCCCGACTTCTGGGACAGCAACTCGCCGTCGGCGATGGAACGCTCGGCCTGGTCGATGGCTTCGACGGCGCGCTGGGTTTCCTCCTGCACGCCCCGGATCACCTGGGAGATCTCGCGGGTGGAACTGGAGGTTCGTTCCGCCAGTTCCTTGATCTCATCGGCCACCACGGCAAAACCCTTGCCGTGCTCGCCGGCCTGGGCCGCGATGATGGCTGCGTTCAAGGCCAGCAGGTTGGTCTGCTCGGCCACCTCGTCGATCACCGAGAGGATGTCGCCGATATCGGCGGCCCGCTCGGAGAGGGTGGTGACGACCTCGCTGGTGATCTGGGAGGCGCGCTTGATCTCCTGCATGCCGTTGATCACCGCGTCGACCGCCTCGCGCCCGGTCTCGGCGTCGATGCGCACCGCCTTGGATATGGCGGCGGTCTCGTTGGCGTTTCTTTCCACCTGCTTGATGGAGCTGTCCATCTCCATGACCGAGGAAGCGGTGGCGGTGGAGACCTCCATGAGGCTCACCACGCCGTTGCCGACCTGCTTGATCGACGCCCCCATCTCGACGATGGAGGAGCTCACCTCGTTGACGGACAGGGCCAGGTTCTCCATGTTCTGCACCACCTCCTCGACGCTGGAGGCCATCTCCAGGATGGAGGAGGAACTTTCGGAGGCGGAAATGGAGAGGGAATCGACCCCCTGCGCTACTCCCTTCACCGAGGTGTTGATCTGCACGATCGCCGCGGAGGTCTTGGAGACGCTCTCGGCCTGGGTCTTCGCGGAGCCGACCACCGAGTGGGAGGCCTTCGCCATGGTATCGGAGATTCCCGCCAGCTCGTTGGACGAGCGGGAAACCTTGCCGATCATCCCGGAGAGCTTGCCGACCATCTCGTTGAAGTCGCTGCCGAGCTTGCCGATCTCGTCGTGGTTGCGCATCTCGACCCGTGCGGTCAGGTCTCCCTCGGCGCCGCTGTTCACCGCCTCAGCCATCACCGACAGCCGGGAAACGATGTTGCGCGTGATGAGAAGACCGAGCAGGATGGCCAACGCCACCGCCACCAGGATTACCGCGGCGAACGTGATCCCGGCCGACTGCTGGATCTCGGTGACCTGCTTGTTCGCCGCCGTCATCCGGTTGCCGACCTCGAGGAGGATGTCGTCCAGATCCTCTTTGGCCTTGTCGTTGGCCGTGGCGATCTCCTCGTTGGCCAGCTGGTTCAGCCGCTGGTCGGCCAGCGCATCCTTCGCCGCCTGGCTGATCGCCCCCGCCGGCACACCCTTCATGAGCGTCTGCTTGCGCTCGATCAGCTCATCGGCAACCTTCTCGAACTCGGCGAAACTCGCCAGGAAGTTGCGGGTTCTCTTCTCGACCACGCTCCCCTTGGCAGCGGGGAGTACACCGAGCTTCTTGTTCCCGTCCAGGATGATCTGGGCCTGGCTCAAGAGGGTGTCCCGCTTCATCTGGTAGTCGTCGATGTACTCCTGGAGTTTCTCCGGGTCGTTCGGAACCAGGGCCGCCTGCATCAGGCTCACGTGGCAGTACTTCTGGGTAACCCCCATGAGGAGCACCAGTTTTTGCTGCTTCGAGAGCTGCTCGAGGATGTTCTGGATCTGGCCGCCTACCCTCTTGATGTTGAGGGCGCCGAAACCGCCGGTGAAAGCGACCAACAAGGCCATGATCAGGAAGGACCCGATCAGGCGGGTACGCAAGGTCAGGTCTTTCATTATGATTACTTCTCCGCTTCAGACAGGAGGTAGTTCATCAGGTCCACGGAGGCCTTCACTTCGGCCTTGTTCATGTTGGAGTCAGGCTTTCTCAGCATCTTGATGCCGTAGGCCTTGGTGGCGTTACGGTCGAAGGGCTGGCCGGAGATGGGGGCCACGCCGGTCTGGATGGCGACGATGGTGCGCTCCAGGGTATGGCACTTCACGCACTTGACGCGCATGATCTCGTAGTTGGCCTTCATGTTCGGGGGGAAGGCGGAAGGATCGAGGCGCATGGCGTCGCCTTTGCCGATGACCTTGAGCCCGGCATGGGCGGTGGTAGCGGTTGCTGCAACGAGGAGCATGGTGACAACGAGCTTTTTCATAGTACGGTGAGTCCTCCAGGTTTTGTCGACGGCGACGGCCGCCGTTTGGGCATTGCCCGACCGCGAGCTACAGGCTGAAGGCGATGGAAGCGAAGGCGATGTTGCCCGTCCCCTCCGGAGCAATGCTGTGTGTGTATTCAACCGACAGCCGCAGGTTCTGCAGCGGAGAATAGGCGATGGCCGGGGTCAGGCGCTTGATGGCGCCGTCGCCTGCGTTCAGGTACTCGTAGCGGAACAGCGGGACGAGGTTCACCGGCGCCCCCAGGTAGTACTCACCCTCGAGGGTGTAGGCCTTGCTGTCGACGGCTGTCTTGAAGACTCCGAAGTCCGGGTTCGAATCGTGACCGAAGCTGCCGCTTCCCTTCAGGTGCAGCCGTTTGTAGAGGATGTCGGCCTCCGCGCCGATGCGGCGGAAACTGTTCAGGTTCTGCGCGACGCCGTTGGCGTCGAACTCGCCGTTTTGCCCCCAGTAACCAAAGCCGCCCAGGGTAACGCTCAGGAAGTCCCACAGGCTGTCCTTCTCCAGGTCGACTTCCGGTTCCTGCCCCTTGAAGTCGGTCCCGCCGATCTTCAGGGAGATGTGCCCGTAGCCGTCTTTGCGGTCCTGGCCGTTGCGGTCGACGACGCCGCCAGCGACGAAGAGGCGGTTGCCCAGCAGGGCGTTCAGCTCCACTCCGTCCTCAGTGGCATCGCTGCTGAAGGGGGAGAGGCCGACCCGGTATGTGGTGGACGCATAGGAGGGGACCGGCAGGATGCGGTTGCTCTTCTTCCAGAGGGAAAGTTTCGGCTCGAAGCGCCCCAGCTTCACGTTGACCGGAGTGCCCAGCGCCTGGCGCCAGACCAGGAACAGCTCGTCGAGGTCCGGACTGTTGCCGGAGGGGACGTTGCTGTTGTTGGCGGGGGTGGGGAGCGACGAGGCCCGCTGCATCCCCTGCGAATACAGATTGTAAGTGGCGAAGAAGCCTGCCAGGTCGCGGAAGGAGCCGCCGGCCTGCAGCGTGATCGACCTCGTGGAAAGATCGACCTTGTTGCCGTCTACGGCATCTTCGTCATAGGCAAGGTCGGCGCTCGCGGTGAGCGAGATCGGGATCTGCTGGGGCAGACCGGAGATGACCGACCACTCGTTGCCCGCAGATTCGGCCTGGGTCGCGGCTTTCGCCCCCTCTTTCTTGTGCGGGTAGACGTAACCGTTCTTCAGGAAGGCATCGCCGAACTCGTTGAGCTCGGGGTAGATGGTGTGGCAGGTGGAACATTCGGTCTTGTGCTGCCGGCTGAAAGCCGGGATGGCGTTGGCCGTGCCGGGGGTCAGCAAGGGAGCGGAGGAGATGCCGAGAAGGAACATGACCGCTGCAGTATGCTTTTTGAGAAACATCGTTGATCTCCTATATGGCAGTCAGTACTTAAATTAAAGAACATTAACACTATTAGAGTGGCTCAATTCCCCACCGAATGCATACTTGGCGCAGTCCGACGGATGATTAATACAATATTGCAGAAGTGAAGTCAACTTAACAAAAAGGAAGAGTGCCCAGCTGTGAGCTAACACTCATTTTTCTCTACTTTTTTGCTGTAGAAAATGTTATAAGGTAGCGTCTTAAATCTCAGGGAGGGCGTGCTATGCTGCTAAAAAGCCTTGTTTTCCTCATTCTCACTACGCTCCTTGTGGCGGGTTGCGGAGGTGGTTCCGCCGACAACACAACAGGAGTCTCGAAACTGGCCCAGTCCCAGAAGTGCATGGATGCAAGCTGTCACGGCGGCTCCGTCTCCCCGGGAACCGGCGCTCTGATCGTCAAGGAGTGGCTGAATTCCACGCACAACCTCAACAACGGCGCGGGATGCGCCGACTGCCACGAGCCCCATCCCGGCCATCCGGAGTCCTGTTCCAAATGTCACGGCGGAGGAAGCGGCGTGGCGACGCAGAACCCCGATGCCGCCCACAAATGCAACAAGTGCCACGGGCTCGCGCACCCCGACGACATCCAGGTCAGGCTCGCACCGCAGCACTTCGGCAACATGACCGCGAGCATCAACAACAACACCTACCGCGCCTCGTACCTGAGTTCCAACTACATCGGCAACTGCCGCAAGTGTCATAACCCGCACGACCCGACCACGGCGATGGCGGCCAACGCCGAGTGGGCCGAGTCCGGTCACGGCGACGTCCTCTCCGGCGCGAGGACCCGCTACGAGTTCAAGACCCGCGGCAGCTACGTACCGTACAACCTGACCTATGAGTACTACTGCGTTCGTTGCCACACCTCCACCGGCTATATCAACTTCGTGACCAGCGGCTTCACCGATGTGAGACCTTTTGCGGGCCCGGGATACGCCGTGGTGCAAAACGCCCCGGTCAAGGTCGCAGCCGGCGCCGCGCAGCCTGCGGATGCCCCCTCCCCGGACAAGACCAAAGAAGTTACCGCCTGCAACGTCTGCCACGACAACGGAGCCGGCCGGGCCTACAACTGGGCCACCCGCGCGGTGGGAGCTTACCGCGGCTACTATAACTTCTCCTCCTCCAACAGCTCCCCGACGGTGAAGCTCAACAACAAGGTCACCGTCTATCCCGACGTCAACGACTCCAACGTCTGCATCCCCTGCCACTCCGGCCGCGCCATCGGCTCCATGATCTATGACGCGCAGGCTGCCGGCATGGACTTCAGCAACACCAACACACCGAGCGCCCACGACCGTGCCGCCGCCACCCTGGTCTTCCGTACCGGCGGGTACGAGTTCCAGGGCAGGAACTATGTCCCGGCCAGGTTCCTCCACAACAGGATCGGCGTGGCCAACGAGCATGGTACCGGCAACGCCGGCCCCTGCGCGACCTGCCACATGAAGACTCCGACGCCGCACGGCTTCCAGCCGGTGCAGAGGGACCGTGCCGGCAACATTATCTCCATCGCCAGCACGGCGTGTGCCCACTGCCACAACGGCGACCCGCTGCTGCTCACCCCGGCAGTCCTGCAAGCCAAGAAGCAAGGCTACGCCGCTGCGATAGCCATGCTGAACGTCCTCAAGACAGATCCGACGCTGCCGGCCAACTCGCTCAACCCTTCGCGTTCCAAGGTACGCCCCTTGGCGAACAGGAACTCCGACTACAACGCGGCCTTCCCCGGCGGCGGTGCCAACACGATGGGTGCCTTCTATAACGCGAGTCTGCTGCAAAACGAGCCTTGTGCCTTCGCGCACAACCCCCAGTACACCAAGCGGCTCATCTACGACTCCATCGACTGGCTCAACAACGGGGTCATGGACAACGACGTCGAAGCAGCCATCAACAATGCGACCCTGGCCGTGAACAGCAACACCGGGAAGGTCTCGCTCAGCAATCCCATCATGGGTGGGTACTATATCACTGCGCAGCTCCCCGGTCCCGCATACGCAGCGGTCTTCGCCCAGGTAAAGGCGGACGCCATCAACTGGTTGTTGGGCGGCCCGAACGGAGGACGCCCGTAAGGGAAGAGCATGAAGATACTGCTGCACATATGCTGCGCGCCCTGTGCCATCTATCCGGTCAAGGAACTGAGATCGGCCGGACTCGATGTCACGGGGCTCTTCTTCAACCACAACATCCACCCGTACACCGAGTACAAGCTGCGCATGGAGGCGTTGAAGACCTACGCGCAAATGGTGGAGTTGGAGGTGCTCTACCGGGATGAATATCTCCTGGAGGAATTCCTGACCAACGTGTCCGGCGAGCCGGAAGGGCGCTGTGCTTACTGTTACCGCTCCAGGTTGGAGGAAGCCGCGCGAACCGCCGCCGAACAGGGCTTCAAGAGGTTCACCTCCACCCTGCTCTACAGCCGGTACCAGAACCAGCAGATGATCCGGGAGTTCGGTATCAAGCTTGGCGAGCGTTACGGCGTCGAGTTTCACTACCAGGACTTCCGTACCGGCTGGCAGGAGGGGATCAACCTCTCCAAGGAGATGGGGCTGTACCGCCAGAAGTACTGCGGCTGCATCTACAGCGAGAAGGAACGCTACGTCAGGAAGTAACGAGCCAGGCGCAATGTAAAAGGGGGACTGGCTCCGCAGGTGCCAGTCCCCTTTTTTTCTGTCTCCTTTTTTCAGCCGCTCGCGCCCCGATTGCCGTTGTGGCAAAATAGACGCTGCGGCACGAGGGCGAATGATTATTCGCCCCTGCAGGATTTCACGCAGGGATTGGATGACGTCGCCATGAGCAGACGTCGCCCCCGCCAAGGCCATATCTTCCCAAATACAGGACTACCGCCATGCCATCCTTCGGCAAATCGCTCATCATCCTGGGCCTCATCATCGCCGCCATCGGCGCCCTCTTCACCCTAGCCGGGCGTATCCCGTGGCTCGGGCGGCTGCCCGGCGACATCTACGTGAAGAAAGAAAACTTCACCTTCTACTTCCCGCTCGCCACCAGCATCATCATCTCTTTGGTACTCTCCTTCATCCTCTGGCTCTTCCGCAAATAAGCAGAAGGACAAAAGCTGTTTCGCAAAGAACGCCGGGTATCCGCAGAGAACGCAGAGAAGACTTTCGGGTTAAACCAGAAACAACAGCCCCCCCCTACACCAAAGTCGAACCAAAGGATCACCTCGCCCCAGCCTCCCCATAGCGTCCTTCGCGCCTACTTTCTGTCCGTACTTTGCGTAACCGCTTTGAAAAGCCGTTAGCAAAGAACCCAAAGTAGGCGCGAAGACCGCAATGAAATCTTTTGCTGTCTACCATCAAAAGCCTTTCTTTGCGTCCGTCGCGGATTCTCAGCGTACTTTGCGTAACTGCTTCTACTGATGCCGGACATAGGGATCAGCTCGCCCCGGCGCCCCCTTTGTCTCCCATCTCCACAATCTTCCCCCCCTTCTCCAAGAGAAACAGATCGCCGCGCCAGCGCACCCGGTTGCCGACGAGCGACAGCCCCCACACGCCGAAGGAAAGCGCGTCCCGCAGCGGCAGAAGCCAAAGCCAGCGCGGCAGCAGCCGATCCTTGACCAGCAGTTGGCTGTAGGTGGTGCAGACAAGCGAGCGCACCAGGTAGAGCAGCGCCGCAGCCAGCCACCCCCAAGCGGCGAACCCTGCAACCAGCAGCGCAAGGAGCGCTCCCGGAAAAGGGAGCGTGATCCCGGAGGCGAGATACCCTCCCGGGCGCGAGACCCGCATGGTGCGCCCCCAGCGCAGCTGCCGCGACAGGAGCTCTGACAGCTTCTCGTCCCCCCGCATCATGCTCTCCACGAAGTACGGCGAGAGCTCCAACCGGTACCCCGCCCTGTGGATCATGTTGCCCAACTGGTAGTCGTCGGCGAGGTAGTCGACCAGCGCCTCGAAGCCGCCGATCCGCTCCAGCGCCTCCCGGCGCACCGCCATCGACGCCCCCAGGGCGAAGGAAAGCCCCTCAAGCTTCAGTGCCGCCATCACGTTGGGTATCATCTCGCAGCAAAAGCCCAGCGCCTCGATGGCGCAGCCGGTACCCCGCACCTGCGAACTGCGGTACAGCGATGTAACCAGCCCCACCTTGGGATCGGCGAACGGTGCGCAGACCTGGCGCAGGTACTGTTCGCCCACCCGGATGTCGCTGTCGCAGACCACCAGCAGCGGGTGTTTCGCCTTGGCGTAGGCGTGCATCAGGTTGCAGACCTTGTAGTTGGCGCCGTGCACGGCAGGATCGACCACCAGCTCGATATCGGTTTCCGGAAAGCGCTGCATCAGCCGCCTGATGATGGGAAGCGCGGGATCGTCCTCAGAGGCAACCGCGAAGACGATCTGGTACTTCGGATAGTCCTGTCGGCAGAAAGAGGCGAAGTTTTCGAAGCTGTCGCCGTCCACGCCGCGGACCGGTTTCAGGATCGAGACCGGCGGCGCGTGGTCGGCAAGCGCCGCAGGGGCGGCGAAGAAGCTGCGCCCGCAGTAGAGCGTGATCGCGGCGTAGGCGAGGGAAGGTGCGACGGCAAGAAACGGGAGGAGTTCGCGCAGCATCAGCGGATCCTTTCCACCAGCACCAGGTACGGTGCCGTGTCGGGGCGGTTTAGTTGCCGGTGGCGCCAGACGTTGAAGCGACCCGGGTGCAGCAAGGCGGCCCACCCTTCGACCGCGGACGCTTCCTCGGGGCCTCCGGCGTGGCCGGTGTAGAGGGCGATGGTGATGAAGCCGCCGGGTGTCAGAAGTTCCGCCGCCTGAGAAAGCGCGAGGACTGTATTGCCGGGATCGGTGATCAGGGTGCTGTCCCCGCCAGGAAGGTAGCCCAAGTTGAACGCTACCGCGCGCACCCCGGGCGGCACCGATTCGGCGAGCCGTTCGTGTCCCGTCTCGACCAGTTCCACCCTTGCCCGGCATCCTTCCCGCTCCAGGAGTTCGCGCGTGGCGGCGATGGCGCGCGGCTGTACGTCGAAGGCCCAGACGCGGCCGGTCTCCCCGACGAGCTGGGCCAGCAGCAGCGTGTCGAAGCCGTTCCCGCAGGTGGCATCGACCACCAGGTCCCCCGGCTGCACCCGCTCCCTCAGGAAGTAATGCGACAGCGGCACGGCGCCGCGCAACGATTCAGCCTTGTTACCAGCCTTGACCAATTGCCCCCCAAAATCGCTCGAGTTCCCCCTCGCCCTCCGGGAGAGGGACAGGGGTGAGGGCCTTGCCGCGAAGGCCGCCCTCGTCGGACGATTGATTTCCTGAAGAGTGTGCAGAGTGAATGCTTTTCGCCCCTACAGGTGCAGAAACGGTTTCAGGTTGTCTCAGAAGTCCTCAGATTTTCTCCGTGGCCAATGGTTTAAGGTTTTTTCGCCGCCAGCGTCAAGACCGCCGGCAGCGTGACCATGAAGGCGATCTGGCAGGCGACCATCCCCAGGGACATCACGGCTCCGATGCTGAAGACTCCCTGGTGGCGCGCCACCATGAGCGCGCCGAAGCTGGCCATGATGGTCAGGGTGTTCAGCAGAACCCCGACACCGGTGGAGCTCAGGATCACGCCCGCCGCGCTCCCCTCCTCGCGCCGGTACCGGTTGATGATGTAGATCCCCGAGTCGACCGCTATCCCCAAGACCAGCGGCATGACGATGATGTTGGCCGAGTTGAAGCTGATGCCGAAGAGCCACATGCCGCTCACCATAAACAAAAGCCCCACCAGCAGCGGCACCAGCCCGATCAGGGCGAACTTCACGCTCCGGAAGGCAATGAGCAGGATGCCGACGATGGCGACGAAGGCGTAGATGAAGGCGAGACGGTAGGAGTCGCGCATGATGGTCATGGATTCGTACACCATCACCGGCTCCCCGGTCGCATGCGGATCGACGCTCCTCACCTCGTCCACGAAGGCCTTGAGCGGCTCCCGGTTAAAGATCTCTCCCTTGGGCGCCACCTGCAGCATCAGCTTCCCGGTCTTGCCCACGAAACGCGAACGGAGTTCCTTGGGCACGTCCGCCTCGGTGACCGGCTTCGCCGCCAGGCTCTGCTTCAGGAGCTCGATCTTGCCGGGAAGCTCCTTGAACATCCCTCCCTGGAAGTCCTGGAGCATCCCCACCGCGTTCTTGTCGCGCTCCTTCTCCAGCCCCGCGAAGAACTTGTCCAGGGTCGCCACGAAGGCCGCGGCCTGTTTCGCCTCCGGGCGCCGCTCCTTATCCAGCCGCTCCTTGAGCGCGACGGCCGCGTTTCTGAACGCCTCGAACACCTTGGGGAGCTCCATGAGCGAGAGGCTTTCCTCGTACGGGACGGGCTTCACGTCGGCAAGCTCGCGCTGCAGCGCCGCCAGCTCCGCCAGTTTTTCCTGCTGGTGGTCCGGCACCAGCGTGTTCAGGCTCACCACGTGGTCCACGCTGGGCAGACGCTCAAGCTTTGCCGTCTTCGCCTGCGCTTCCGCGGCGTTGTCGGCCATCACCACGGCGAAGTAGCCGCTGTTCTCCTTGCTTCTCATCAGCTTGTAGGCGTAGGTGACCGACTCCAGCCCCTTGGCCTGCAGGTTCATGAGGTTGTAGTCGAAGGAGACCCGGGACAGGGGGTAGAGCGAGGCGACGCACAGGACCAGGCTGACGCCGATCACCAGCCGGGGACGACCGAAGATGAGCCGGGACAGCACGCCATGCTCCGCGGGGCCTGCCGTCGCCGCGCCCGTGCGCACCGGGCGGTACCGGGCAAGAAGCACCAGCAAAGCGGGGAGCACGGTAAAGGTGACCAGCACGCAGATGACCACCCCGCCGGCCGCGATGACACCAAGCTCGGCGATGCCGCGGAAGTCGGTGAAGACGAAGGTGAGGAAGGCGGCGGCGACGGTGGCCGCGGCCATGACGATGGCCCAGATGTTCCTGGTCACCCCCGTTTCCAGGGCGACCATCTCACCCGCCCCCAGCCTCAACTCCTCCTGGTAGCGCAGCACCACCTGGATGCCGTACTCGATGCCGATGCCGATCAGCATCACGGCGAACACCATGGAAAGTATGTTCAGATGACCCACCGCCACGGTCGCGAAACCAAAGGAGAGCGAGATCGCCACCAGCAGCGACACCATGGCCGCAGCCACGTTCAGGACGCCGCGGAAGGCGAACAGGAGCAGGACCACGGTCAGCGCCAGGGACACCACCGTCGCCAGGGTGATGTCCTTCTCGCTGGTGGTCATCTCCTCGTGCTCAAGGACCGGGGTCCCGGTCAGCCCAGCGCTCACCCCCTTGAACTCGGGAAGGGCCTTCAGGCGGGCCACCTCGGTACGGACCACGGCTATCGCAGCCTTGGCCGGGACGAAACCTGTCATATCCCGCACCGGGAGCGCGGTCAGTATCTGCTGACGCCCGGCGCGGGCGAAGGCGGAATCGGGGTTCATGAAGACGCTCTCCATGGAGGGAACGCTCCCCTTCCCGGTTCCGAAACTGGTGAAGCCGGCCCCCAGCTTGTCCAGCATGAACATGATGCCCGGCAGCTGTTTTTCGTCGCCGGCGAGGTAGCGCTCGATGCTGCCTGTCATGTGGGTGAAGAGCGTCTGCACCGAAGGCGACGCGGAGAGCGCCCGCAGGGCCGGCGCCGCCAGGGTCAGGTTGCGGCGCAGCTCCTTTATGTCCTCCAGGGGCATGAACAGCAGGCCGTTGTCCCGGAAATACGGGAGCGCGAAGGGATAGAACACGTCCGAGAAGTGGGCCTTGTCCTTTGCCAGCGCGTCGTGCAGCCGACTGCCGAAGGCCCCCACCTTCTCGGCATCCTGCCCCTCGATCACCACCACGATGTCCTCCATGCTGCCGAACTCGGTTCGGAAGGCGCGGTAGTCGCGGTTGAAGGAGGTGTTCTGCGGCATCAGATCGTCGCGGCCGGTGAGAAACTCCATGCGCTGGGCGGTGAGCCAGATGGAGAGCACGGACAGCAGCAGCGCCAGGGTCAGCACCAGCCAGGGGCGGCGCGCCGCCAGGGAGAACAGCATGCTTGTTTTGGGGGCTTCATTCATAAGATCATTGGCCTTTTCCGGACAAATAATTAAGCGCAAGCAACCTAGCACACCCCGGGCGCACAATCAACAGCACCAGAGCAAATCATTGTTTTCATTAAGAAAAAAAAGACACATCTGGAAAAAACAGTGTACCTTTTGTCAAATCCGTGATAGATTTCCAGCCTTGTAACTATGTACAAAGCAGCTACACTGAGTTAATCCGTCCCAATCCGGCAGAAAGGAGTATGTGGTGACTTCCCCCTTCAAACACCCCATATCACATGCACTCACCTCATTCAACGGCATGGTTAGTGAGCCGGAGCTGAACGTCGAACACAAGGCAGGGGCAACTGTTCACCAGTTCCCCCCTGCTCTTTGGAAGAGTAAGCCGGGCAAGGCAAAAAGCCCCCTCGATGTCGCCATTGAAGGTAGTCGCGATTTCTTCTTCCGCGAACAGCTCCCCAAAGGTTATTGGTGGGCCGAGCTGGAATCCAATGTCACCATAACCGCAGAATATATAATGCTGCATCACTTCCTTGGGCTGGTCGATCACGAGCGCCAGCGCAAGATGAGCAACTACCTCCTCTCCAAGCAGACCGAGGAAGGATTCTGGACCATCTATTACGGCGGCCCGGGCGACCTTTCCACCACCATCGAAGCCTACTTCGCCTTGAAGCTCGCCGGCTATCCCGCCGAGCACCCGGCGCTCGAGAAAGCGCGGGCCTTCATCCTCTCCAAGGGGGGCGTGATCAAGTCGCGGGTCTTCACGAAGATCTTCCTGGCGCTCTTCGGGGAGTTCGACTGGCTCGGCGTGCCCAGCATGCCGGTGGAGCTCAACCTGCTTCCGAACTGGACCTACATCAACATCTACGAGTTCTCCAGCTGGGCCAGGGCCACCATCATCCCGCTCTCCATCGTGATGTACAAGCGGCCGGTGCACAAACTCCCCCCCGCGCAGAGGGTGCAGGAACTTTTCGTGCGGCCGCCGCGCGCCATCGACTACACCTTCACCAAGGAAGAAGGGATCTTCACCTGGAAGAACTTCTTCATCGGCCTGGACCACATGCTCAAGGTCTACGAGAGAAGCCCGATCCGCCCCTTCCGGAAGCGGGCCATGGCCAAGGCGGAGGAGTGGGTGCTGGAGCACGAGGAGGAGTCCGGTGACTGGGGCGGCATCCAGCCCGCCATGCTGAACGCGGTCCTGGCGCTGAGCGTTTTGGGCTACGACAACGAGCACCCGGCGGTGGCCCAGGGCCTGAAGGCGCTGGAACACTTCTGCATCGAGACCGACGAGCAGCTCGTGCTGCAGTCCTGCGTCTCGCCGGTGTGGGACACGGCACTGGCCCTCAAGGCGCTGGTCGACGCCGGGGTCCCCTCCGACCATCCCTCCCTGGTCAAGGGAGCCCAGTGGCTCCTGGAGCGCGAGGTGAGAAGGCCCGGGGACTGGAAGATCAAGTCGCCCGAGCTCGAGCCGGGAGGGTGGGCTTTCGAGTTCCTGAACGACTGGTACCCCGACGTCGACGACTCCGGCTTCGTCATGATCGCCCTGAAAGGGATCGAGGTGAAGGACCGCAGGGCGATGAACGAAGCGGTGAAAAGGGGCATCAACTGGTGCCTGGGGATGCAGAGCAAAAACGGCGGCTGGGGCGCCTTCGACAAGGACAACACCAAGCACATCCTGAACAAGATCCCGTTCGCCGACCTTGAGGCGCTCATCGACCCCCCCACCGCCGACCTCACCGGCCGGATGCTGGAGCTCATGGGGACCTTCGGCTACGCCAAGACCTACCCGGCGGCGCAGCGCGCCCTGGAGTTCCTGAAGAAGAACCAGGAGCCGGAAGGGCCGTGGTGGGGACGCTGGGGGGTGAACTACCTCTACGGCACCTGGAGCGTGCTCTGCGGGCTTGCCGCCATCGGCGAGGACATGCAGCAGCCCTACATCAAGAAGGCGGTCAACTGGATCAAGTCGCGCCAGAACATCGACGGCGGCTGGGGCGAGACCTGCGAGTCCTACCACGACGCCACCCTGGCCGGCATGGGGGAGAGCACCGCGTCGCAAACCGGCTGGGCGCTGTTGGGCCTCATGGCGGCCGGCGAGGCGGATTCCTCCACGGTGGTGCGCGGCATCCAGTACCTGATCTCCACCCAGAGACAGGACGGGACCTGGGACGAGACCCAGTACACGGGGACCGGCTTCCCCAAGTACTTCATGATCAAGTACCACATCTACCGCAACTGTTTCCCGCTCATGGCGCTGGGTACCTATCGCACCCTCACCGGCGGCCTGGAGTAACGGGCGGCTATGAAGGCCTTCGTCACCGGGGCGACCGGTTTCATCGGCGCGAGCATCGTGCGCGAGCTTTTGAAGGACGGGTGGCAGGTGCGCGTGCTGGTGCGTCCCGGCTCGGACCGGCGCAACCTGGCGGGACTCGACCTGGAGTTGCACGAGGGGGATCTCTCCGAACGCCAGCCGCTGGTCCGGGCGCTGTCGGGGTGTGACGCACTGTTCCACGCCGCGGCGGACTACCGGCTCTGGACCCGGACGCCCCAGGCGATGTACGACGCCAACGTGCTCGGCACCCGTAACATACTCTCGGCGGCGCTGGCCGCCGGCGTCGCCAAGGTGGTCTACACCAGCAGCGTGGGGACCCTGGGCAACCCCGGCGACGGCACCCCCGGCACCGAGGACACGCCGGTCGACTTCGTCGACATGGTCGGGGATTACAAGAAGAGCAAGTTTTTGGCCGAGCGCGCCGCCGAATCGTACCTGGACAAGGGGCTGCCGCTGGTGATCGTGAACCCGTCCACACCGGTCGGGCCGATGGACGTGAAGCCGACCCCGACCGGGAAGATCATCGTCGACTTTTTGAACGGCAAGATGCCGGCCTACCTCGATACCGGCCTGAACCTTATCGACGTCGAGGCCTGCGCGCGGGGGCACCTCTTGGCGGCCGGGAAGGGGCGGATCGGAGAGAAGTACATCCTGGGGAACCGCAACCTCACCATGGCGCAGATCTTCGAGATGCTCTCCGCGCTCACCGGGCTCAAGGCGCCGCGGGTGAAACTCCCCTACTACCCGGTCCTCATGGCGGCCTACGCCAACCATGCGCTCTCCGTGGTCACCGGGCGCGAGCCGCTCATCCCGCTGGCCGGGGTGCAGATGGCCAGGAAGTTCATGTTTTTCGACTCCGGCAAGGCGCAGGCCGAGCTGGGTCTGCCGCAGACTCCCGTGGAAGACGCACTGGAGCGTGCGGTGAAATGGTTCCAAGACAACGGCTACATTCAGAACCGTTAGCCACGGAGAAAATCTGAGGAAATCTGAGAAAGGCAAAAACGGATTCTAAAGGTTTTAAACCCAAAAGATTTGGTTTTCTCCGAAGTTCTCAGATTATCTCCGTGGCCAATGGTTTAGCTTTAGGTTTTCTCAGAAGTTTAGATGTTCTCCGTGGCCAATGGTTTTGGTTTTTAATCGTAGGGTTCTCAAGGAGATCCATGTACACACTGCTAAGCAAGATAAACGGTCCCGACGACCTGAAGAAGCTGGATGCCGAGGAGCTGGTGCTGCTCGCTGACGAGGTGCGCGGCTTCCTCATGGATACGGTGGCAAAGACCGGCGGACACCTGGCTTCCAACCTGGGTGTGGTCGAGCTCAGCATCGCGCTCCATTACTGTTTCGACTCCCCCAAGGACAACATCGTCTGGGACGTCGGCCACCAGGCCTACACCCACAAGATCCTCACCGGGCGGCGCGACAGCTTCCACACCCAGCGCTGCTACAAGGGGATCAGCGGCTTTCCCAAGCGCTCCGAGTCCCCCCACGACGCCTTCGGCGCCGGGCACTCCTCCACCTCGATTTCCGCCGGCCTCGGCCTGGCGGTAGCCCACACCCTCAAGGGGGACGACGCCCGGGTCATCTCGGTGATCGGCGACGGCTCGCTTACCGGCGGGATGGCGCTGGAGGCGCTTAACCAGGCCGGCCACCTGAAGAAAAACCTGATCGTCGTCTTAAACGACAACGAGATGTCCATCTCCAAGAATGTAGGCGCCCTCTCCTCCTTCATCTCCAGGAAGATGACCGGCTCCTATTACCGGAGCCTGAAGAAGGAGATGGAGGGGCTCTTGGCGGGAATCCCGGCCATCGGCGGCAACATCCTCCACTTCGCCAAGAAAGCGGAGAACTCGCTCAAGGGCTTCCTCACCCCGGGCACGCTCTTCGAGGCGCTCGGCTTCGAGTATGTAGGCCCCATCGCCGGGCACGACATCCCCACCCTCTTGGGTGTTTTGGAGAACGTGAAGCGGCTGGAAGGCCCGATCCTGCTGCACGTGATGACCAAGAAGGGGAAAGGCCACGGCCCGGCCGAGGACATGCCGGACAAGTACCACGGCGTCGCCCCCACCAAGCCCGCCAGCACCACCGCGAGCAAGCAGGCTCCCCCCTCCTACACCAGCGTCTTCGGCAACACCCTGGTGAAGCTGGGCGAAAAGGACGAGAAGATCCTGGCCATCACCGCGGCCATGCCCGACGGCACCGGCCTCACCCCATTCGCCGAGAGGTTCCCGGAGCGCTTCTTCGACGTCGGCATCGCCGAGCAGCACGCCCTGACCTTCGCGGCGGGGCTCGCCGTGGAAGGGTTCCGCCCGGTCGCCGCCATCTACTCGACCTTCACCCAGCGTGCCTACGACCAGGTCTTCCACGACATCTGCCTGCAGAAGCTGCCGGTGACCATGGCCCTGGACCGTGCCGGCCTCGTCGGCGACGACGGCCCGACCCATCACGGCGCCTTCGACATCTCGTACCTGCGCCACCTCCCCGAGCTCACCGTGATGGCCCCCAAGGACGAGAACGAGCTGCAGCACATGCTGAAGACCGCCATCTATCACGGCCGCCCCGTTTCGCTGCGCTACCCGCGCGGCGCCGGATTCGGCGTGGCAATGGACAAGGAGCTGAAGTCGCTCGAGATCGGCAAGGGGGAACTCTTGGTCCAGGGAACCGACCTGACCCTGGTCGCCGTCGGCTCCACCGTCTACCCCGCGCTGGAAGCCGCCGCACTGTTGAAGCAGAAAGGGATCTTCGCCTCCGTGGTCAACGCGCGCTTCGTTAAGCCTTTGGACCGCGAGCTGATCCTCGCCGAGGCCGGGCGCACCGGCTGCGTCGTCACCGTCGAGGAGAACGCCCTCCTCGGGGGCTTCGGCAGCGCCGTACTGGAAGCGGTCGCCGATGCGGGGCTGACCGGCGTGCGGGTGAAGCGGATTGGCATCCCCGACAGCTTCATCGAACAGGGGAGCCAAGCCCAGCTGCGTGCCGACCTGGGGCTCGACGGCGCCGGCATCGCCGCCACCTGCCAGGCCTTTTTGAAGGGAGCCGGCAGCGTTCATCCGCAACTAACCGTGGTAAAGTAGCAGCGTTTTCGTTACACTCAGGCAGCTCACGCGGGACAGGCTGAAAGCTTCATCTCTCGGCCTGTCCCGCAGTCGTCTTTATCAGCCGTCAACCAAAGAAAAGCCGGAAGGATACTCTACAATGCGTTTTCCGATGCGATTGAATTACGATCTCACCCGTTACATCATGGGCAACAAGATGAAGAAGCAGGAGAAGTATCCCCTGGTCCTCATGCTGGAGCCGACCCATCTGTGCAATCTCGCCTGCTCCGGCTGCGGCCGCATCAGGGAGTATGCAGACACCATCCAGGAGATGATGAGCCTCCAGGAGTGCCTGGACTCCGTGGACCAGTGTCCGGCACCGGTCGTCACCATCACCGGCGGCGAACCGTTTTTGTACCCCCATATCTTCGAACTGATCGACGCGGTGTTGAAGAGAGGGAAGCACATCTATCTGTGCACCAACGCCCTGCTCCTGGAGAAGGCGCTGGACACGCTGAAGCCGCACCCGAACTTCGTGCTCAACGTCCACCTGGACGGCATGGAAGAGACCCACGACCGCATCCTGGAGCGTCCCGGCACCTTCAAGATCGCCATGTCCGCCATCAAGAAGGCCAAGCAGCTCGGCTTCAGGCTCTGCACCAACACCACCATCTTCAAGGAGACCGATCTGATCGAGATCGAGATGCTCTTCTCCCACCTGAAGGACATCGGCGTCGACGGTTTCCTGGTAGCCCCCGGCTTCGGTTACGAGGCGGTAGGCGAGAAGCTCTTCCTGGAGCGGCGCGAGATCCAGAAGAAGTTCGAGGCCGTGTATGAGATGAGCAAGCGCTTCCGTTTCTTCTCCACCCCGATGTATCTGAGGTTCCTGAAAGGCGACAAGGAGCTCCAGTGCACCCCGTGGGGCAACCCGACCCGGAACCCGCGCGGCTGGAAGGCGCCGTGCTATCTCATCACCGACGAGCACTACGGCAGTTTCGCCGAGATGATGGAGAAGACCCAGTGGGACAAGTACGGCGTCGGCAAGGACCCGCGCTGCGCCCAATGCATGATGCACTGCGGCTTCGAGCCCACCGTCGTCGAGGAGATCGGCAAGAGCTGGAAAGAGATGTGGGAAATGTTCCTGTGGAATCTGACTTAGATTTTTTTATTATTAATACCTGTTTGTCGCTACAGCTGATACGCAATATTTTCAGATAGTTAAGCCTTTACACGGCACCAGAAACCCGCTAATCTTTAAGCCAGATTTAGCGGGTTTTTTAGTTCTGGACCTACCTTTTTCCTACCTAGACCTACCTATGTCCTACCTAACTCCTACCCTCCCATTCCCGCCCAAGGGACAGGTGGACTACTTCGACACGGAGCTGAAGGGGTTGGCGCTGCGGGTGGGGCGGGACGTGAAGACCTTCTTCGTGCAGATCGACGTATTCGACCAGGTCCCGCAGGCACTACACCAGGCTCACCGCAGACGACCTGCGGCCGATCCTGCAGCGCGTAGCGAACGAAATGGAACGGTTGATGAAACATGAACCGGGGTGAAGATGATCCCGATCAATGCGCTTGCCGCAGGAGAATAGGCCATGTCGCAACGGCTGGCGGGTGAGCGGCGGAGCGGCTTTACTTTCTTCCGCTCCCTCTTGCTTACGCTGACCCGCGGAGTCCGTCTCCACCCGTTTTGGTTGGGTCAGATGGGAGTTGCAACTTGAATTGCCCCCCGACCTTAGTTATTTGCCACAGCAATAAACGCAAAGATGATGAGCACGATGAGTAGTGTGCATAGCGTAAGTACAGTGAATCTGAGTCGCGGACTGATTTTGTCGATGCCAATTTTGGGTACCATACCAGCAGCGAATATAATGCGGATGCGGGGATGCGGTGGTTGGGATCGCTCTTTTTACGCGTCGCATAGCAGGACGGACAAATTCTTCCACCAGAAACTTATATTCCTATGTGCGGATGGGGAGACTATTCATTACGGGCTCCCATATATACCGACCATATACATCGGCCACATCACAGGCAGTGTAATAATGTCTATGGCTCCTGCGAGGATATACCCGGGGCTCAACAATGCTCTTCTCATGTTCAGAGAAATAGGAAATAAATAGGAATCTACCTCATAGGTTTCACTCCAGAGGGACCACCATTTGCAGTTTGGGTCGTAAGATCTCTCTGAGATGAATCTGTGGGCGTGGTCCTTTTTTAGATCCTCTTGACTTGGGAGTTCATCCTGCTTGAGTTGCCGCCCAAAGGCAAGTAATGTTCCAGGCCCATTTTCAGTTACCTCCATAGTTACCATCGCCGGATATTCAGTCGGAAACAAAGCTTGGCTAGCGTCGTCAAACCCTTTTGTATTCTGAGGTACTTTGCCTGACTCCTGAAGAAGTTGAGATGGTGAAAGGTGAAATAGATAAGGACTATGCAGGGTTTTCTGCTTAAAGCTGAAATATGCTATATTACCCAGTTCCATTGGCCCCTTAATTCTCTTCATTTTAGCCTTTTCTTTTGGATCTTGCGGTATCAGCAACTCAATAACTGAGTGGCCGCCATCCCATAATAAGTCATTGAATTGATATTTAAAATAAGCTGTATGGTTGATATTGAACTTTCCTAAGAAGACGCCAGTTGTACTGGCTTTGAATGGCTAGGATCTTGTAGCCGGAATGTGTCACCTGCGTAATCATTTCTAACAACATCTTCCCTATAATTAATTGTGGCACAGCCTGTTACACTTAGCACTGGTAATAAAAAGAAGATTACATAAACAAATTTCTTGGTAGCTGATCTCAAATTACCACCCAAAAGATATCGCGGCCAACAGGTATGAGGCGACCTCGGTTATATATTAGTTTTGGAACTTGTCCAACGGATAGCGGGTGAGCGGCGGAGCGGCAATTCCTATGGTTTGCTTTTCCCGCTCTCATCAACCGCGGAGTCCGACTCCACCCGTTCTGGTTGGAATCCTTTCTCGTTCTCAGAATGTCTGAGTTATCATTGCCCGTCCTCATTCCCTCCCTTTCTCTTTTGCAACGCATATCTCGCCGGCTCGACGGCGCCCATTACCATCCCCTTACTGCTCGCGACCTTTTCAACGAGTTCGATAGGGGTGTTGGGATTCTTCATCATGCTTGCGAGCATGGTGTAATTGACCTTCTCGGCTCGCTTGAAAGCCTCGTCAAAGTGCTCCTCGATGAATTCTCTGTCGCACGCGGGATGAAGGAAGACATACTCCCTCATGCGTGGCACCTCGTTGTAAATCCGCTTCAGCAACCGCAGATCGTAATACACGGCTGGGTCTCCGAACGATTCCCGGAACGCGGTCTCCTTGGTGGCATCAGCCGTGGTGGCCCAATGCTCGCTGAGCACAATTTCGGGATTGGCGATGATCTCTTGTTTGTAATTTTTGTAGCTCGTGGCCCAGTTCTGGTAGTTCTCCTGCTTCGCGTGTTGGTTCATTGCAAAGGTGAAACAAACCATCAGGATCAAAGAGCTCGGAAACGCCGCTCCCACAGCCCATAAGCTTCGTTTTTCCCTTCTGTTCAGGGAGATGATGGCGAAAATCACACAAAGTAGGCATCCGACGAGGCCCGCCCCGCCTATCACTAGAAGGTACCTGATCCCGAACCAGTCTGACTCACTGCGTGGCAACAGGAAGCAGGTCAGAAATCCGATGCCGGTAAATCCCAACAGGGAGCCTACCGACACCACCCACCATATTTCCTTTTTCTTACCTGCGGAGTCGGCAGGTCTCGCCATCTCCTCGCGCTGACTGCCGTCTTTCTCGAAAACTTTTGCCTCGCACTCCCGGCAAAGGTCCGCCCCCTTCGCCTTGTCGGTCTCGGACAACTCCTCTCCGCACAAGTCACATTGCATCTCGATTCCCTTTGCCCCCCATGGTGGACATCTATAGTCTCCCCCGCCAACGGGTTACGGATGACCGGCGGAGCGTTCAACTTGTACCGGCGTCCTTCCACTCTTTACTCACCGCGGAGACCGCGTCTATCCGTGTGGTTGGCACCTACGCAATCCCACGTGCTTGTCCATTAAATCTGCCCGCCCGATATGGGTGGATCATGTTTTTGGTGTTCGAGTATTTTTTCCAGCGTCCGATCTGAATCGTGAGTGGAGGTGCTGTTAGTGCCAAAGTACCATATAAATTATTTGTACAAATGTTAACAGCAGACAGGCTACCATCGTGTAACCAGCAAACAGTAAGAAAAGGTCCTTTAAATTGACAAGGTCGCGTAAAATAAACTCAATAAGTTTCGCTGTTTGAGGAATTGAATAACAATACAGCCGGCCATCCAACTGCAACTGATCGAGAAGCCACTTATGCTTTGTGTTCAATCTGAACATGGTAAGGTAAAATGCCAAGTTTCCTACTATGATGGTAATGATGAGGGATGTGAACATGCTTGCTATCCTTACGGCTGCCATGTCTTCAATTCTTGGCCAACGGCTCGCGCGGGTGAGCAGCGGAGCGGCCAAGCTTACATTGGCCCCTATCAGCACTACCAGCATCCGCGAAGACCGTCTCTACCCGCCTGGTTGGCGGTCATTCTTCCCAAACTGAATCATCCTCTGCAAATTGTGCGAGTAAATCGGAACGTCTTTTCAAAAGATTTCCCAGCTCGGGCCAGTTCTCTGGGTTTCCAATCTTGATGGTGGGGTGAGATTCACCTCGTAACATGCCCCCCGAAACTTCTGCCCATACTTTGGCAAACACGCGCATGGCTTCTCTTGGATTTTTTACCTTTTCTGCTGATATGTAGTCTGTCGGCACGTCTCCTGAGATGGCCCACCACCCCACCCATCCCGGGTTTACCTTACTCTCGATTGCCCATATCGCTACCATGGGTGCTACGTGCCAGGCCGGCCATTCTCCAATCTCTCCGTAGTCAACATTTTGCCCGAGGAGGTAATCTTGAACTTCGGAACGCTGCTCAGTACACCACCGCTCCTCTATCTCTGGATTTTCGAAATCGTCAGTCATGGTTTCTCTTCCTGTCAACGGGGGCGGCCTTGACCGGCGGCGTCAGCCGTCCGCGTCTAAGGGCGTTGGTTGGCATCTGCCATTCCCCACGATTAAAAAGTGCCTGCCCCCTTGAGGTTCCTTTACTTCACAGGGTTCAACTGAAAAGTCTCCACGCTACATTTCGATGTCATCCATTTGTAGCACGGCCTATCCCGCACAATATATCAGCGCAACCAGCAAGATTCATCAGGCCAACGGCCCACATCACTCTAATAACAATTGAGGCACGTCTCTCGTCTTTGGTCACCAATGCGTAAGCGGTGGATACAAGAATCACCCCCCAGAACGGAATGAAAGCTGAATCCAGCCAATGGGCAGGTTTAAAGCAAGCTGCAAACCCCATTGGTGCTAACCCGATGCAGAACATGAGCAAGGCTCCAGCAATCTTAGTGGAACGTAAAATTGGTTTTTCAGATTCGCTTGGTTTGTTACTCATGACAAATCCTTCTTGGCCAACGGCTTAAGGGTGAGCGGCGGAGCGGCTTAGCTTTCCCAAGCACACACCCGCTTTCCAAGACTCGCGAAGTCCGTCTCCACCCGTCCTGGTTGGGCTAGCTGTTTTCTGCCCTTATTTTGCCCTTGGCCCTGATGAAGTAATACAAGCACAAAACTTCAAACCCGTAGATGACCAGATAGATTTGATAATGCGTTGAAAATTTCCTTGTAACCATTGCTCCAACAACTAGCCCCAAAAGTGCTCCAGCTTGTGATTGCGTACTGTTCTTTAATTTTTTAAAAAGCTGGTGCTTTTGAATCACGTACCATGTTGGCAGGAAAGCAATCGTGGGGCGGCTAATTAAGTCTAACAGTTCGGATGGTGACCTAGGTTTTAGTGCGAAGAGCAAGATGATGCACAATCCTGAGATCACCAGCGCGATTCTCGCAAATATTTCTTCATCCTTGTGCATCAGTTATCCCTTGTTTGGCCAACGCTTGTAGGGTGAGCGGCGGAACGGCTGAGCTTTTACACGCCCTTGCAACTTCCCCGCCCCGTGAAGTCCGCCTCCACCCGTTTTGTTGGCTCCTGCCATTTCCACCACTAATTGATGTCTGTTGCCGCCTAATTAGGAGTAATTCTGTAGATGGCACAAACGTGACACTCTCGGGCATGGTGATCTTCAGGGAATTGCGAGCGGAGGAGGTCTCTGATTCTAAATGCTTCTGCTATATCACCTATCAAACCATTTTCCATGATCAGATGCGAAAAGAGCCTCTCCTCGTCAGTCCCCCAATCAGTGAGCATCGAGACATCCCAATGCGAGTCCAGCACATCAAATCCCAGCAGTCCTGCACTCGGTTGATAGTGATGATCCTCAGGGAAATCAATTCCAACTATTTCAGCATTATCGTGCTGCCCAAGAACTTTTTTCGCATACTCAAGATTTGTGATCAGTGAGATCTTGTAATCTTCTTGAATGCAGTTTTGCCAGTCCTCGTCGGATTTAGGATCAAAGATGTCGCCTCTTAGTACACCATCTACCGACTCAAACCTGGTGAGGTGGAGTCCTCTCCATTTGAGATAGTCGTTCCATCTGTTGCCATCATTCGGCCCAAATTTTTCGATTACTTTGTAGTACATAATCTTTCCAGCCAACATTTGTTATTGAACGGTTAGATAAGTTACCCATATAGGAAGCTGGCTACCTATATGGGTAACTTGCTTCCTGTATAGGTAGCCAATCTTGGTTGCCTATATAAGAAACAACCGTATTAGAACGAGTGCCGGAGGGCTCATTGGAGTTGCTAATCCTTCAGCACCCGCGCCTCCAGCTCCGTACCCTGGATGGAACTGAACGGCACGCGCCACACCTTCTCCACGGGGTCCCACCTCGCCCCTGCAGCCTTCAGCTTTTCGCGCAGAGCCCTTTCCGTATAGGCAACCTGGGAACAGGGGGAACAGGGGGAACAGGGGGACGGTCATAAGTTTATAAGTTTCTCTGAAGCAAATCCCTCAATGCCCATCGTCTTTCAGTCCTTAGCCGCTCGCCTCGCTCAAAAGCTTGGCTCACCGCTGGTTGAGAGCCTGTCGTGGCATGCCGATCCTCATAACGTCGTAACATCGCCTAGAATCTTATAATCTTATGACCGTCCCCCTGCTGCCCCGAATTCCAACTAGGGCCGACATGGGTGAGCATGACCTGCGACCGGCAATCTAACAGTGCGCCGAATCGAGCGCGGCGCGGTCGCTATGCCGATACTCCGGGAACTGAGGCGTTGATTGGGAGCCCCGTTCCGCTCCTTACATAGACGAATTGACTGCCTTCAATTTCATATGTGTTCTGCCCCTCGCCGAGCCCGGAACCAACTGCGCCGTGCGCATGTACGAGCCCGATCTTTGAATGGGACGGCATGAGGGTACGATATAGTTTCCAGGTCGCGCGGGTGATGCCCGCGCAACCGTTGCCAGTGTAAAAGGGCAGCGGTGTGAACCTCGATAAGTGTTTGGTGCAGGCCTTTTTTCCTAAGAGAAAAACCTGATGCCGGAATGAGAAATACGAGTCGGAACCGAGAAACTGGAGCAGCGATTTACTTGATAGAGCGACCTCAAAATCGTCCGGGCACCATTTTGCCTATTGACGGACGGGGGCCTTATAAGGGGATTATGCTGATTTTACCGGCGTTGTGACAGCTTTTCGCAAGCTAATACGAAAGCAAATCTCTCAGCATCCGTGCAATCGGGCGACACGCTCAGCCTTCTTATCTCCTCTAACGACTCCTCAACACCTATATCCGCACATACGTAGGCTATTAAGGTCTTGTTGGAAATGGAGTAGCTCTCCGATATCACCATTGACGCCAAAGTCGTATGAACTCTTTGCTTTTCCTCATCTGTCGCAATCCGTTCATAATATCTCTTATAATCGGACTGAAAATCGTAAGACCTTCCAAGAATTTTGAGCCACAAGTCTACTTCATATTGCTTCTTGGGATCGAAACCAGGGTTAATCTGTAGCATGGCCTTAAAGTGCAATATTGCAGAAGTCAGCCTACCCAAGATACGCCTTAGAAACCTCGCGACCAATTCGTTACTCCCTCTTCTTCTTTTTCACGCCCAACGCGGTGAGGCTGACCGGCCCGTTTTTTACTAGGGGAACAGGGGGACGGTCATAAGTTTATAAGTTTCTCTGAAGCAAATCCCTCAATGCCCATCGTCTTTCAGTCCTTAGCCGCTCGCCTCGCTCAAAAGCTTGGCTCACCGCTGGTTGAGAGCCTGTCGTGGCATGCCGATCCTCATAACGTCGTAACATCGCCTAGAATCTTATAATCTTATGACCGTCCCCCTGCTGCCCCATCACAATCTCCGCCTCGCTTGAGACCTCTTCACTTATCTTTAGAATGGCTTCCGGCCAACGTCGTGGGCGGTGACCCGTCCGGGGGACATGGGGACGCCCAGGGGGACATGGGGACGCCCATGATTTCATGCGTTTCTTCGGGGGACATGGGGACGCCCATGATTTCATGCGTTTCTTCGGACGTCATGGCAATGAGAAACGCATAATTTCATGGGCGTCCCCATTTCATTAGTCTTCTAGCCATACTCAAACCTCGTCATTTAATTGGAGTTATTTGCGGTCTCTGCGTCTCCGCGATTCAAGTTTTAGGGTTCAACAACGGCTTGAGGCTGACCAGAGGCGGATTTATCGCCGACTGGTCTAGCCGATTGTTAGATGTTACTTTTCACGCAAGCTCACCGAAGAACCAAACTTCACCTTCAAAGCTATAATCCTCATCCGAAACCGACTCGTGGAATCCCTTCTGTTGCAAGCCTTCGGGCATTTTCAACGATAACTCCTTCTGAAGGTCTCTATTCGCCGGAAGGGCAGTCCAACGCTGTTCCGATGAGTCTCGGTCGAAAAATGTACTGAAGTATTTGTCGTCGAAAAAAACTGTGATCTGGGAGTCAAAGAGGCAGGGTAGGCTGATTGAGGTGACTATCCTGATTTTTCTCTTTTCGTCGGTTGACTTTAAATCTCTCAGCTTTCCTGCTGCGTCCAAAACGGCCTGAATAAAAACGTGCCGTGTTGACAGTGGTGTTGAAGTGGAATCAATGAATAACTTCGACACAGGCATGTGGAGATGCCAATAGCCACAGCCTGGTCTGTCTTCTTCTGGAAACCTTTCCGTTTCGCTCATCAACCGGGAAATGAAGCCGGTCATTTTCCTGCGTGCTCCGCGAATCTTCTTTTTTCCTGTCAGCCCATTCATTGCTCGCCTCTTATTTTGCATCTAACGGCGTGGGGGCGCACCAGCGCGTCAGCGCCTGTGTGTCGCCGCCTTGTTGGAATTCATCACTGGTTATTCTTTGACTCTTGCTTCATCTGGCGAACTAGCTCTTGATATGCCTCAACAGTACCAGCGATATCCAGATGACTACACACATATAGTGCCATGTCACTGTCAATTGGTTTTCTTGGATCCATGAGTGACAGCAAAACGCAGTCAACTCGCTTTCTCAACTTTTCGCTTACTATTTTGGGATATAAATCTCTAACAAACGTGAAGTGAGATGTACTGGAGTTCCAGCCCCTACCAAAGAGTTCTGTTTTAACTTCAGATGTAAGCTCTTCATCTGATAAATGCTCCCATATATCGAGCATCCTGATCAGCAACGGTGGCGAGGCGCAGCCGCGGAGCAAAGCGGAGACGGTCTGCCGCCGTGTTGTTGGCAGTTCTTTATAGCTCGTACCGCGCGAATTTGGGTTTAAGATGATCAGCTGCGCCCTTAGAAAAGGCAGCAACAACTCGCTCTGATTCTTCCTTATGGAATCCACTCAAACTGATGCCGAGATCCAACAAAAAGAGAAAGCCCACGAATTCATATAAATTCTTTTCAAGCTTGGTGATTTTTTGAAGGGCTTCACGGTCATTGAACAAGTCAATGCCATGAATGACTGGTTTTGTGTTGCTGAACAAGGTTATTTCTTGGACCGTTCCCTTCTCGTGAGAGAAACGTACTAACCCCCAATTATAATGATGGATAAAATCACCATTTCTAGCTGCGGTCGTAGTATTCGGAGTCCCGCATGATAAAACGACATCTTCAGTGGTATCTTTAAAGCGGATCGGTCCAACCGATTCATACGAAATTATTGTAATGCTATCCATTCGCACCCTTTTTTGATTTCATTCCTTCTCTGCCAACATTTGTTATTGAACGGTTAGATAAGTTACCCATATAGGAAGCTGGCTACCTATATGGGTAACTTGCTTCCTGTATAGGTAGCCAATCTTGGTTGCCTATATAAGAAACAACCGTATTAGAACGAGTGCCGGAGGGCTCATTGGAGTTGCTAATCCTTCAGCACCCGCGCCTCCAGCTCCGTACCCTGGATGGAACTGAACGGCACGCGCCAGACCTTCTCCACGGGGTCCCACCTCGCCCCTGCAGCCTTCAGCTTTTCGCGCAGAGCCCTTTCCGTATAGGCAACCTGCAAGGCGACAACGGCCGTATCGCCGTGGCGGGGTGGCATCGGCCACGCCTTTTCCTCCAAGACGAGTTCGACCGTCTTAAGACGCACGCCGCGAACCCTGTCGTAACGGTAACGTACGCAAAGCAGTGCCTGGCCGTACTTGGGCGACCAGCCGCTTGGTCCCCTTTTGCCCCGGTTTCAGATGGGCCTGCGTCTTCATGTCCCTCAACATAGGCACCTCCGGCCTGAAGGCCCGATGGCGCTGCAGCAGGTTAGCATGCGCCGTTAGCCACTATCAATGTATTTTTTTTCTTAATGCGTTGGAAGATTACCGCATTGCCACAATCTGTGAAGGGCTCAAACGGAGGCGCATATGATGCAGTTACCAGAGCAGCTCGTCGAGCGGTATGCGGTCGTCCTTGAGGAGCACGGGATACCGGACGAGGAACGCCCCAACTTCGTCATGTGGCTCCGCTATTACCTCGATTTCTGTGATAAATACGCCGTTGTGGGCCCAGAGCCTCTACGGCTCCGGCGCTTCCTGGCTAAGCTCGGCGAGAAAAGGCAGCCACAGAAGCGCAGGGATTAGGCCACCCATGCCGTTTCCCTTTACTCCGGGACGCTCCTGGCACCCGACGATGCCGCCCCACCGTCGAGCATGCCGCAGCAGACTTCCGAACCAAAGCCCTGCCCCCCCGTTTATCCCGGCCGCGCCTCCCAGTTCTGTGAGGCTGGGTACCAGGTTTCCTCGCAATCGCCGGAATGGGACGACGGCCTGGTCATAAGTTATTGATTTTACAATATCGTGAGATGTTCCTGTGGAACCGACCTGAGATTTGTATCTCCCACCAACGCTAAATAAAGAGAAGGGGCAGCCATACGGCTGCCCCTTCTAGTTTGTAGTGCCTGTTCCCGGTCCTTGCTTTACTTGTTCGTTATCAGCAGGGCCGCACTCCCCATCTCTTTCTCGTCGTCGGCTACGGGTGTCCTGAAGCGATCGGTGGTATACCTCAGCCTCGCCTTGACAGTGTACAAACCAGGGGCCAAAGCGGGGTCCCAGTTCAGCAGCCTTTCTTCGCCGGCTCGCACCGGAGGTTCATGCGCCCCCTGTGCGTCGGCCCTTGTCTGCGCGTACCCCTCATAACCGGAAAGCTTCTTGTCTTGTTCCAGGAAGGCCTTGTCGTCGGGACGGGCACTGAAATTGGGCGCGAAGAGCCATTCTTTCCGGGCGCGGCTTACCCCCTGACGATCCAGCACATCCACAGTGAGATATACACCGCGGGCATTGGTACCGGTCGGGACCGAATGTCCGGCGCCGATGTTGGTCACGCTGAAAGAAAGGGCGGCTTTGTCCTGGTCGCGCTGGATGATCGAGAGGCTCAACGAGCCGCCCAGACGCTGCGCCGAGTGGCCACCGGTCCAGAGGTGCCGCCCGACCGCGACGGGAGCACCATCCGAGTCCTCGGCAACCTTACGCAAGGTACGCGGCATGTGGCAGTCCTGGCACTCTTGTGCACCGAGGCCCGGCTTATGAAAGTCCTCACGCCACTCCATGTAGGTCTGGTACTGCCCCCCGACGATCCTGGTGTTCGTGGTTTCGACATGACAGTGGGCGCATACCGCCGAGGTTTGCAGCGCAGGCTCGACAACCGAGGCATGGGGTGCGTTTTTCGACGTGCGCACGCTTCGTACTTTCCCCTCGGGCGTCAGGTGGCAGGTGGCACAGGTGATGGAGATCTCTCCCGCATTTACCACGTTGGGCAGCTGCTTCCCGACCTCAGTCTTGCCCGGGATGTTGAAAGACCCTGCAAAATGGCAGGAACGGCACCATTCCACATCTCCGCCGGAGGCAAGCGGCGTGAATTTCGAGGTGGCATGGGCGGTCGCCGCGGAGGAAACCGTCGCGGGTATCGAGTGATTCGCGGAATGATTATCGCTGCCGACGCCCAGGGCGTACTCCTTAAAGAGCACCTGGTGACACTCTCCGCAGGTCTCCGACGGGGTTGCGGCCCCCATGGGAAAGGTCACCGATTCCGCAACAGCGATGGTCGAGATTGACATAAGCACGGTGCACGCCGTGCCCAAAAGCCTCAGACTTCTTTTCATAGGTATCCTCTCGATGTTTGTGTGAATTTCCCGGCTGCGCTTTTCCGGGACTGACATCAGTGAGAGGAGCATAGGCCCAATGTGCAACCATTCACAGCTGCAGTTTTTATTTTTTTTATGGGAGCAGATTGGATAGTATGCGAGTATGCAGTGACGGTTGGTGCATCGCGTTGGAAGGCAGATCCTGCTTAACGGCCAGCCGAACCTTGGAGGTGACGGGGCAGCATGTTCATCCTGAATAGCAGTGATCCGGTGCCGCTGTACAAACAGCTCTACAACCAGCTTAGAGAGCACATCCTGTCAGGCAAACTCCCTGCCGAGAGCAAGCTCCCGTCGGTGAGGCAGATGGCCGCAGAACTTTCTGCCAGTTGCAACACGGTCGACGGTGCCTACCAGGAGCTTTATGCCGAGGGGTACATCTACAGCAAGCCGCGCAGCGGCTATTTCGTGTCGACACTCGACCAGGAGGTCGCACCGCAATCCCTGTCCGGCAAGAAGGGCAAAAGCAACTTCGTCCCCCCCTCCCAGTCCCGCTTTGCCTATGATTTCCATCCTGCCCGCCTCGATCCGGGAAGTTTCCCCACCGAACTATGGCGAAAATGCCTGACAGAGGGGCTGCGCCGCAACAGCGAGGAATTCAGCCACTATGGCGACCTCCAGGGAGACTGGGGACTTCGCGGCTCCATTCAGGCTTACCTGGAGAAGTCGCGCGGCGTGGCATGCCACCCGGACCAGGTCATCGTCAGCGCCGGCCTGCACCACAGTCTCGAGATCATCGCGCACCTGCTGCAAGAGAATCACACGATGGTAGCCGTCGAGAATCCCGGCTACCACCTGCCCCGTGCCGTCTTCGAGAACCATGGCTACACGGTCTGTCCTGTTTCCGTCGGCACCAGCGGGATCGAATTAACCCGGCTCAAGGCCGGCAGCGCCACCATCGCCTACGTCACCCCGTCGCACCAGTTGCCACTTGGCTACGTGATGCCGGTGGCCAACCGGCTGGCATTGATAGAATGGGCGGAATCCGGTGGCAGGTTCATCATCGAAGACGACTATGACAGTGAGCTTCGCTACCAGGGGAAACCCATTCCCTCCTTGCAGGGGCTGCGTCCGACGGGGAACATCATCTACTCCGGGACCTTTTCCAAGATACTCTCTCCCGAGCTCCGTTTGAGCTACCTGGTACTCCCCTACCCTTTACTGGACAAGTACCGCCGACTCTACCGAAGCTATAACTGCTCCGTGTCGCTGGTTGAACAGAAAGCCATGGCATGTTTCATGGAGCAGGGGCACTGGGAGCGGCATATCCGGCGCATGCGCACGGTTTATAAAAAGAAACACGACATACTGCTGCGGTCGGTGGAAACCTGCTTCGGCCAACGGGCCGTCGTTATCGGCCAGGGTGCCGGGCTCCATGTCGTCATCAGGTTGCCCGAAACCCCTTACAGCGAAGCAGACATCATAGAGAGGGCGGGGCAAAAAGGTATTCGGCTGATCCGTTTTTCCGATTTCCATGCTACCGGCCAACCGGAAGCGGTGACACTGATGCTCGGCTTTGGCGGCATGACCGGCAGCGAGATCGAGCAAGGCATAACCTTGCTATCCCAGATCTGCTGAACATTCCAGAAATCGCGTCCGCATCTTCCACCGCCGTGGACCTGAGGTTCCTGAGATATTAGAAAGGGTAGCCATGCGGCTGCTCCTTCTGCATTTGCACTGTGGGCACGTCACTCTATAATCCCAAATGGCCCCTGCACACCCTGCTCCTTGTCCTATACCACCACGGCAGGCTTCATTTCTACTGTGGGTTTTGATACACAAATAAGGTATATTATGAGCTATACGGTAAGGCTAACTCGTCAAGCAAATAAGCAGAAGGAGAAGCTGCCGGAAAAGGTCAAAGCTGCCCTTCTCTTCCTGTTACACGAGATAGCCAGAAATGGCCCGATCCGAGGCGACTGGCCCAATTATGGAAAGCTGGCCCCCAAACGACATCACTGCCATATCAAAAAAGGAAAACCTACTTACGTAGCAGTTTGGGAAGAGAAAGATGGAGAAATTCGACTTGTGGAGCTAACTTATGTTGGAACGCACGAAAAAGCCCCTTACTGACAAAAAAGCAGAGGTTCGCTTCATCGGCAGCCATGACAAGATCAGCATGCTTCGACATTACGCCAAGGAGATCGGAGTGATTGAGGCAAGCGAACACTTTACCGTTGAAGAAGCCTTTCCCGGCTACGCGGAAAATGCTCAAGGGATGGCACTGAGAGGTGCACGCCACCGTGAAGGGATGACCCAGCGGCAGCTTGCTGAGTTGACAGGTATCTCCCAAAGACACATTTCCGAGCTGGAAAGCGGAAAACGGCAGATGGGAAGGGAATGGGCCCGAAAGCTGGCGGTAGTGCTGAATGTGAGTGACTACAGGGTGTTCCTGTAGTCCACCTCTGTCCCTCCACCCCACTCCTGCGGTGCTCCTGCGGTGCCCTCCTGCGGTGCCCTGCGGTGCCAGGTCTTGAAAAATCACTTTTACTCAAAAACCTTGTTATTCAAGACCTGGCACTGCTCCTGCGCTCCTATCCTCCGCATAGCTGGTCAGTCCCTTATAAAGTAGCTTGCAATTCCGATGTCATACCCCGAGGACATGACAATTTTCAGGGTACCGAACCGCTCCAGGTCGTTGAATCTGGCTTTTGTTTTGTTGAAGACCTCCTGCCTGATTCGCTCTTTTTCAGCCTTATTCTCAAAGCTGGCCAACGGGACATGAAGAACAACTGCCAATGACGTAGCTTTGCCATTAAAGTGGTTGACTGTGACCTGTGGTACGTCGTATTCAGTGCCAACGAATTTCTGAATTTCGGTTAGCTTCGCCATATCTTCTGAGCCAGAGGTGAGCTTTAACAGGCCGAATACGCAAGCCCCCGCGAATAGACAGGACCCCACACTCAGAACAGCCAAGGCGCGCCTCGCTTTGGAGGGATCATCCAGGCGGTCCAACTCATCGCTGTCGAAACAATCTTTGTAGACGACCACGCTGTCCGCGGCAAGGTCATGCAAACCACGCTTGAGCGGATGGAACGGAATCATGAGGAAACAGGCAAAGAAGGCCCAGATAATCACCAGAATATATACTGAGCCTACTGCCATCATTGCGGACGGAGGAAGATGATTGAGAAGACTGCCATAGAGTCCGTTGTAAAAAATGAATGAGACTACCAAGTATCTAAGGAATGACCTTCCAAAATCCAAATACTGTCCATCCCGACGCAGCACCTGGATGCCAAGCAAGCGCTTGCCGGGAGTCTGCCCCCCGCCAAGACGGGTGTGCAAAAGCCCGTAGTAAAGAAGACTGCATACGACCCCAATCCAAACGGCACGCAGCCCCATTTCACTGAAAGAGTACCTAAAAAGGTATCCGACACCGTACCCAGGAATGGCAAGAACCATCGCGTCCAAGAAATCCGCAAAGAACCGACGCCAAAAGCCAACCACTATTTGCGATGATTTGGTCATGTTTTGTCCTCTACACTTTTAAAGATAGAAATACAGATACGGCGCCATGTCTTGAAAAACCACTTTTAGTCAAAAAACTTATAATTCAAGACCTTGGCACTGCTCCGGCGGCTCCGGTTTCATCTCCCACTCACCCGGCTCTGTAAAACCTGACGAGGGACATGAAAAGCGCGAAGGTGTAGCCGTAGGTGAAGCTGTCCATGAAAAAGACTTGCCGTCCCCTGCTCTCCTTTAGCCGCCGCAAACCAGCCATGGTTACTCCGCAGAGTAGCGGCACGAAAAGAAGCCCGTACCCTTGCAGGTGTTTGAAATGAATCATGTGGTTGGGAACGATCCACAGGCTGACCAACCCGGCCAAACTACCCAGCAGGATGCTGCCGATGAACGCCAAGACGGGATGCCTGCGATCGCTTTTGCGGAATGGCTCGACAAGCGACCGCAACCCCAACTCCACCAGCAGCTGAAATATGATGTTGGCAAACAACTCCCACAGCAGACCGAAAATCAGCTCAAAAATGGCTTCCAAGGAATCTACCCTCTCCTATTTCACCACCCTCGATTAAGCGACGGGCAGGAGCACTTGTCGCCATCGGCCCACTGTTTGAGCGGGTCCGAAATCTTGCCGCGCCTGGCGTGGTAGATGTCGAGCTCCGTCTTGTTTTTGCCCGCCGGACGAATCTCGGCCACGAGGGTGTAGATACCGTCCTTAGGCGCTCCTGACATCTGGCTGTCGTTGTACTCCTCCTGCAGCGTGAGCGCGGTGGTGTCCTTGCCAAGGGTCTCAAAACGCGGCCGGAACGTTGTCGAGCCTCCCGTCTCCTTCAAAGCGTAATTCGGCGGATCGACGACCCTCACGTTGAGACACTTTTGAGCATAGGCTTTTACATCGGAGGTGACGGATTTGGCGGAGCGGTTGATGGTATAGTGCTCCGCCTTGCCGAATACCTTGGCATCCTTGTACATGTCCACGAACTCTTGGCGGCTTTGTGGAACACCTATGGCGCAGCCTGCGACAACAGGAACAATGAGCAGCAGAGAAAGACCACGAAACGACATGAGCGGAAACACCTCCTGGATGGTAAGCTGTGGAGAGTCAAGAAACCACTGCAGTTAGCCACTGTAAATTAACGCCACCTCCTGTTCAAGTTAAATCTTCCCATCATCGACCAGTTCGAACCTCCCTGGGCGGCCGGCGACTCGCTCGACGCGTCCGGTGACTCACTCGACGCGTCCGGTGACTCGCTCGGCGCGTCCGGTGACTCACTCGGCGCGGCCGGCGACTCGCTCGTCGCGTCCGGTGACTCGCTCGACGCGTCCGGTGACTCGCTCGACGCGTCCGGTGACTCGCTCGACGCGTCCGGTGACTCGCTCGACGCGTCCGGTGACTCGCTCGACGCGTCCGGTGACTCGCTCGACGCGTCCGGTGACTCGCTCGACGCGTCCGGTGACTCACTCGGCGCGTCCGGTGACTCGCTCGACGCGTCCGGTGACTCGCTCGACGCGTCCGGTGACTCGCTCGACGCGTCCGGTGACTCACTCGGCGCGTCCGGTGACTCGCTCGACGCGTCCGGTGACTCGCTCGGCGCGTCCGGTGACTCGCTCGGCGCGTCCGGTGACTCGCTCGGCGCGTCCGGTGACTCGCTCGACGCGTCCGGTGACTCCCACGACGCGTCCGGTGACTCCCACGATGCATTCGAGGAGCTCGGAGAGCAAAGAAACAGGAATGAGGAGTATGTGACTGGCCTGCTTTTCAGGTAAGACGGGCGGGAGAACAATAAAGAACGGGGGGATCTTGCGATACCCCCCGTTCTTTTGGGTGCAGCGGCTCTTGGCGGAAATTGGGGTGGATCAAGCAGGGATACTGTCTTGGTCGTTCTGCGATGCAGCAGCTTTCTTGGCCCTGGAGTGGGTCCTTCTTTCTTTGGCGAGATCGAAACCGGAAAGTATGAGAAGTTCCGGAGTGCGCACCGCGGCCATTTCCAGCAGAGACGCGATCTCATCCAGTAACCCAACGAGTTCTCCCTGGCGGCGCTCGCGCTCGGCAATAGCCAGTTTGCCCCCCAGCATCGACTCGTGGTAAATTAGGTCGTACTTTTCCGAGGCCTCGCGATACTCCTCTCGCAGTTGGGGATGCGCGGCCCAAAACGACTCAGGAATCTTGTTGTAATCCAGGAGAGAGTTTCTGATTTTCTGGTTCAAGTGATGAAACTTAGTTGGCCCAATGCTGCGGTAGTTTCGCAATATCCGTTGAGATGTCAACTTAACCTCCTTCCTTCGCTCTACGAAGGCCCCTGACTGGTTAAAGTAAACTAATTTCCGCCAGGCAGAAATATACAATGGCGCAGAAAGCTGCGCAACCCGAGTGGGAGAAAAAAGTGGAACCGACTCAGCAAAACCGTTACCGGGACACAGTGGCATCATCTACCTACCAGCACATCTATGCCGTCGTTTCCCGGATCCCCAGGGGACAGGTGGCCACCTACGGCCAGGTAGCGGCTCTGGCCGGACTGCCGGGACGGGCACGCCAGGTCGGCTATGCCCTGAGCGCCCTTAATGACCCTTCGATCCCCTGGCACCGCGTTATCAACGCCAAGGGGGAGATCAGCCTCCGCTCCGGAGGCAGCGCAGGGGATGAACTGCAGCGCTTGCGACTGGAAGAAGAGGGCGTCGGCTTCGACTCCCACGGCCGGATCCCGCTCCATATCTACCGGTGGCAACCTTAACAGAGTCTGCGCCACGCAGCGGTTGCTCGCGCCGGCCTTTTTCCAGCCTCCGCCGCAATCGGGAAAAATGCATAGTGCAACAAGCAATTGACATCATAGACAAAAATAATTAGATTAGTCCCATCGTACTCCCCACCATCTCCCGCACGCACCATTGGCATTGGCAAAACCAGCTTGTTCTGATCGGATCTCTCCCTTGGAGGCTGCTGTGGATACCCATTTCGCTCCCGCCGAACGCACCACTAACGATCAACTGCAGGAAGAAATTGTAAAGGTCACCACCAGCGCGGTGGTCCAGGAACTGCTGCATTCGATCGGCGGCCTGATAGCGGTGCTGGACGAGCATCGACAGGTTGTCGGGCTCAACGACTCTTTTCTGAAGACGCTGGGCATCGATGATCCCGGTCCGGTGCTGGGGCTGCGCCTGGGCGAGGTGCTGGGGTGCGTGCACAGCAAGGACGAACCACATGGCTGCGGGACTACGCGGTTCTGCAGTACCTGCGGTGCGGTGATCGCCATGGTTGCTGCGCTGAACGGTGAGGGACCGGTGGAAGAGCTCTGCTCGCTCAGCACCAGCAAGGGTGACATGACGGCGGAGTACGCGATAATGGTCCGCGCCAGTACGCTGAACCTGGAGGCGCAAACCTTCATCCTGCTCTTTCTGCACGACGTCACCCTGGAGCATCTGCGCGCCGCCCTGGAGAGGACCTTTTTCCATGACATGGGCAACATGTTCACGGGTCTCTTGGGCGCGAGCCAGTACCTGGTCCGGGAAGACAAGTCGGAAATGGCGGCGATGATCCATCGGGCCGCCCTGAGGTTGCACAAGGAGCTGGAGATCCAGAGGTGCCTCTTCAAGAACGACTTCCTGGAGTACCGCCCGTCGCGGGACGATACGACCGCGGGCGAACTGCTCGCCGAGCTCAAGGGGATATTCGCCAAGCACGACGCCGCCGCCGACAAGTCCATGCTGCTCCCCGACTCGCTGCCGTTACTCAGCGTGAAGACCGACAAGTCACTGGCGTTGCGGGTCATGGCCAACATGGTCATGAACGCCCTCGAGGCAACGGAGGAGCACGGCGAGGTGAAGCTCTGGTTCGAGCAGGAGCCGGATGCCTTGCGCTTCTGTGTCTGGAATGAAAAGCCCATCCCCGAGGAGGTGCAGTGCCGCATCTTCCAGCGCAGTTTCAGCACCAAGGAGGGGGCCGGCCGGGGGGTGGGGACCTTCTCGATGCAGCTGATCGGCGAGAAGCTGCTGGGAGGAAAGGTGAGTTTCTCCTCCTCCACGGCCCAAGGAACCCTGTTCAAGTTCCAGATACCGATTGACTGACCGCCCGCCTCGATAGCGTTTCCCACCCTGGGAGATTGTTTCTGCTCCCGGTGTGATGCAGGCCCGCCCTCCTTGATAGCAAACAGATGACACGGTGCTATAGTCATAGCTGTAATTATTCCGCTATCAAGGGAGGAGAAGGTTATGAGTCAGTACCAGATAGGGGTTATTGTGGGGAGCCTGCGGCGCGACTCGATCAACCGCAAGCTTGCCAATGCATTGATCAAGTTGGGGCCTGCCGATTTCTCTTTCAAGCTTCTGGAGATAGGTGACCTGCCGCTGTACAACCAGGATGACGATGACAACCAGGCACAGTCTGTCGTGCGCCTGAAAAGCGAGGTCAAGGCGTCCGCAGGGCTCATCTTCGTAACACCCGAGTACAACCGTTCCATGCCCGGCGTGCTGAAGAACGCGCTCGACAACGCCTCGCGCCCCTACGGGACCAGCGCCTGGGCCGGGAAACCCGCGGGGATCCTCGGGGCTTCCATCGGCCAGATTGGAACGGCGCTCGCCCAGCAGCACCTGCGCAACACGCTGGCGTATCTCGATGTGCCGACCATGGGGCAGCCGGAGGTGTTCATCCAGGTCAAGGAAGGTTTCTTCGATGCCGCGGGGAACATCACCAGCCCCGACGCCATAAATTTTTTGCAGGGGTGGATGGACCGCTACGTCCAGTGGGTGAAGCGCCACGCTGCATGACCGTCGCGGCAGCAACGCATGCTTACCAAAGGCCCCCGGCTTCAGTCGGGGGCCTCTTCTTTGCCGGGGCGATACAGCTGGGGCTGGGGGGCACGCTCCTGGAGGGTGCAACATACCCGGTTTCCTTTTATCGGCAAACGTGCTATTAATGAGCGCCATCGAGCCCCCCTATGAGACTCCGTCACGCCGCTCATATTCGCCCCCGGACCTTCGTGATATTCCTGGTCACCCTCGCCCTGCTCTGCGCGGGCGCCCGGGTACCCGACATTTCGCGTCCCCATCGCCCCAAGCCGCTCCATCGAGTAACCTTCGAATTCCAACAGAAGAATTTCTCCAGCCAAGCAAAGCACCATCACGACCTGGTCGCCGTGTTGCCCAAGGTGGTCCAACCCGTTTCCGGGCCCTATTATGGCACCGTTAGCCAGTCCGCCCCAACGAAGCACTGCTTCCCCACAGCAATCCCCCACTCCGGCCGCGCTCCACCCGAAGTCCAAGGCTGATCAATACCCCACAATTGATGCTGCGCCGACCACCTCGGTGTAACAATCTCCGGCCTGCGCCGCGGCATGCGTACGCGCACCGCTTCGACCATCGCACCGGCACCGCGCCGCGCATCTACTACCCACCAGCGCAGCCATCCACTGCGCCGGTGCGCCAGGGTGCCCTGCATCTGCCACGTCCAGCGGTCAGCGCCCAGGTATTGCCCTGCGCCTTTCCTGGGGCCGGTAAGCTACGCTTTATGGAGAACCGCATGAAAAGCAGTATTTTGCTGTTTATTTTTCTGATGATTTCCGGGATCCGGACCTCTTACGCCACCTGCAACTGCGAGGACTGGATGGACAAGGGAGGGTATTGCGTTGATTACGTCAAATCAAGGATCCCCTCGTTTCCCTTGCCGATGCGTGACGATATGCCGACCCTCAAAAATGCCGACATAGCCGACGTCACCGAGGGGGATGTCGCCATATTCACCATCAAGAGCTACTGGCATGTCGCCTACGTGGAGCGGGTGCTCCGCAATGCGCAGGACGAACCGGTAACGATAGATGTGAGCGAGATGAATTTCGGCGACGAGCCTACCTTTGCTGAATTCAGGTCCAGGTGGAAATCGGCGAACCGGGAGGAGTGGAGCCGAGCCCTTTGTTGTGGCATCACCGACAACTACAACGAGATCACCACGCGGAAGAACGTGGCCATAGAAACCGTCCACCAGATCTGGTCTCCCGACGATGCCGCACGCGACGGGACCGCCCGGAGGCGCCTCAAGGCGCTGCTGGGAAGGGTGAAGGAAGTAATAAACCGCTTCTGCGAGCTTGCGGACATCTAGCAGCGAGTCATCGCAGAGCGAGAGGTTTGGGGGCGACAGACAGCAGGATCAGATGACGCGTTTTGCGCCCAGGTAGCGCGGACGGTAATAGTCGCTGTTCATGTCCGAGATGGTCACCTCACCCTTCCCGGAGGAGGCATGGATCATCTTGCCGTCACCCAGGTAGATCCCGACGTGGGACGGGTATTCGGCGTAGGTCTGGAAGAAAACCAGGTCCCCCTTGCGCAGGTCGCCCGGAGCGACATCGCTGCCTACGTTGATCTGCTCCCGGGCCGTGCGCGGCAGATCGATCCGGTTGGCGTGGAATACCTGCTGCACAAAGCTGGAGCAGTCGATGCCATCCGCCCCCTCACCGCCAAACCGATAGGGGGTGCCGATGTACTGTGCCGCCGTTTCCTCGACCTGCTTTACCTCGTCTGACGCGATACGGCTCATGGGTGATGGAGTCACTGGCACCGGTTCGCCCTCCGCCTCTGCCGTCTCAAGGGCGGCGGTGCCGCGATACGCAGTGGGGAGGCCGAGCCCGAAGTCGCGCCCGCCGGGTGCCGGTTGAGGCTGGAAAGAAGAGGCGTTGGCTCCGGATTCTGAAACGGACAGGGCCAGCGTGCTTTGCATCATCTGGATACGCAGTATCTCGGCCGCGACCTTGGGAGAAACCGCCTCCCTGCCCGGCGCGGCGCCGAGGGCCTGCAGCAGGGAATCGAAACCTGAAGGGGCGTCCGCGACCTTCTTTTCCGGGTACGTGTCGCGCAGCGACGCTGCGGTGGTTGTTGCCTGCAATGGATTTATGGTCATTTTCTTTCTCGGTCCGGGACCTTCTCCCCGGTACATCGGGGCGCCACAGGTGCATTTTTGACGCGAGTCAACGCTCCGTCACCCGTCGGTTACCCGGGACATGCACCCGCGGAGCCAGTCCCCATCGGGCGTGGCAGCGCCGGCTTCAGCTGCTTCGTCAAAGGAAGTGGAACGACTGTGGTGTGACTTGCAATTTAACAGCCAAGATAAAATGGGGAAGATGCCGAAGGTGAGTATATGCTGATGCTTGGCTGATGACGGGAGGCGCAGGCTCAGTCGCCGAAGGCTTCGCTGTCGTAGATCTCCGCCGATTCCCGCGAAGTCTTCACTACCGTGCCGCGGTAGAGGATGTATTGCCTTTGACAAGCGCAGGAATATGACAACCTTACGCTCCAATGGGCCTGGACGTACCCGGGATACTCGTTACGCAGGCCGCACTCGCAGGTAAACCCGTTCTCGTCGTGCTCTATATTCGCCATGAAGTCCCCCTGCCCCGCCACAACAATATAATGAAGATGTCAGCACAACATCAAGTCCGCAGTTTTTTCTTCGTCATATCAACCATTTTATCACGAACAACATGCCGTCGCCCCCATTAAAAGGGTACCGGTTTTTTCTGTATACGATTCTATGCAGCTTCACATGAAAGTCAACTTGCCGCATGGGGCAAAAGGCAAAACTCCCTGCTCCCCCTGCGGGCCGGCAAGCCAGTCTCCGGCCGGCAGTCGGGACGGTGCCGGACGGCAATTGCCAGTTGCTTTATTGCCTGGAAATAGTGTAATATATTCAACGCCATAGACATAGCGCCCGGCACAACCGGAGCGCGAGCTCATACAGATCGATACACGATAATACTAAACCACCCGCGAGGGTGGGGCGGAAAGCCCATTGGGTCTCACGAAGACAGCCGGGTTGCCGAAATATCATATTAGGCAATCCGGTTTTTTTTGTTCGGTAACCGACTAGCGGATACTGGAGGTCACATGCTGGCACTCGATAGCACCATCGGCTGTATCGAAGTATCCGAATCAGATGTCGTCGACATCTATCGCTCCGCCCCCATCACCCGGAGCTCCGACAAGCGCGCCGAAACCACCGAAGCCTATATCTGCGCGATCAAAAAGAAAACGCTGGTGAAGGTGTACTTCGCGCTGGTGGTAAACGACCACAAGATCTACGTCTACTCCACTCCCGGCAAGGGGAAGAGCGAGGCGGAATATCCCAAGGATGTCGAGAAAGCCATCAGCTACGCCAAGGCCATGGGGTTCGCCCCGGAGCGGGTCGACCTAAGCTACAGCCCTGCGATGCGCGAGGTCGTGGTGCGTAACACCAAGGTGCTACGCCTGGCCGGGACCAAGGGAAGCGGCGGCCTCAAGCACGGCCTGGCCGGCGCGCCCGTCCTTCCCATGCTCCGCCACAACGAAATCGACATTCCTGAACCGCCTGCCGATATACCAATTTCCGCCCCGACACCCGCTGCCGCTCCTATCGCCGCTCCTATCGCCGCTACGGTCGGTACGCCTGCTGCTGAAGGCTCCCGTGTCGCTGAACTGGAAAACGCCCTGACCCAGTTCCAACACGAACTGCGCACCCTGGTGACCGAACGCGACGACCTGAGCAAAAAATTGCAGCAGCTCTCGGCACAGCACCACGATGCGGTAACCCAACTTGCGGCCGCGCGAAAGAGCGGCGAGGAACTGGCCGGTGCAAGAGACGCGCTGCTTTCCCGGCAACGGCAGGTCGACGAGGACGTAGCGGGAAAAGAGACCGAGATCTCGCAGCTGAAGAAGCAGGCCGCCGAGCTCCGCCTGGAATCCAAAGCCCTCTCCGACAAATATGCCGAGATGTCGCGCGAGCACGACGCGATGGTGGAAAACCTCGCTCAGGCCCGGCAGGATCTCGCCGCGTTGTGCGCCGAACGTGACGCGGCATTGGCGGGTGCGGGGGCGGCAACGCAGCAGCACCAGGAGACGGCCGCGCAGCTGGAAGAGACCCGCCACGAACTGGAAAGGACGGTCGTGGAAACCGCCCAGGCCCGGCTGCGGATCGAGACCCTGGAAGCAACAGTCAGGAAACAGGAGCAGGAGCTGACTACCCTGCGGCTGGACCTTACAGGCGTGACATCGGAAAGGGATGAGGCGCGGCAGGGCCTCGCGGCTCAAGACGGAACGAAGGAGAGTGCCGAGGCCGAAGTGGTTCTGCTGCGCAAGGAGCTGGAGCAGGTCCGCGCCGAAAGGGATGCCAAATCTGACCAGGGTGAGGTGGCGCACCTGCGGCAAGAGCTGGTGCGGCTGGAGGCCGAACGTGATGCCGCCCTGCGGCGGATTGCAGCGCGGGAAGACCGTGAGGCGGGACAGGTCGAGAAGCCGGGGCACGAACCGGAACTGGAGCGCCCCCAACAGGGAATGCCGGAACCGGCGGAGGATGCCGCACCAGCTACTGCTGCGGATCACGGAAATGAGCCGAGCCCGATCCTGCCAGGCCTCCAGGATGCAGCCTCGGAGCCGTTTCCGGCCTTCACGGAAAGCACCCTCCCCCCGTTCGCCGAGTTGGAGACGCCGCCTGACATGGGCCCCTGGGATACCGCCACAGGCGCTTTGGAGGTTGCCGCACCGGCCGAAACGGGAGCGGGCTTTTCTTTCGGAGGAGTGGAAAACTCCTTCGTGCCGTTGGGGGATCTGCATGATGCCGGCTTCTTTTCCGCAGCCGATGACGACGAACCGGTCCGTTTCCTGCTGGAAACCGGGCTGGACGCCATCGACTGCCCGGCCGCGGAAGACGTCCTCGAACTGCACCAGTCGATCAACAACGCCTACCTCTCGCCGGAAGGAACCGGCGGGCAGGAAAGCTGCCAGGGGTACATCTGCTGCGTCCTGAAAGAGAAGAAAAAACAGGTTTTCGCCGCCATCTACGGCACCAAGAGCCATCGGACCCGGGTCTATCTCCCGGAGAGCCAACCTAAGGATGATGAGTCCTACGCAAGGACGGTGCGTAGCGCGATTAACTTTGCCGAAGAGGTGGGGTTGATGATGGAGCGGGTCCCGCTTGAGACCACCGGACAGAAACGGCAGGAAAGCCTCAAGCGGTGCCCGGCATTGAGGGTGGCCGAAGCCAAATGACGCAGCATCAAGCCTGCTGCTTTCTCTTGAAAAGGAAGTCGCTCCACCTCTCCCCTGCCCTGGTGAGAGGCTGTTGGGACTTCCGTATCGGGTCACGCCCGATGTGCACCCACCCGGATGACCGCTGAAAGGCCACGATCTTGTTCTCCCGGATCAGGTAATCAAGCATATAAGAAGGGACCTTCTTCTCGTCCCCGTTGTGAAAAATCACCGTGATGCCCATTCTGTTCTCCGTTGCGATGCCCTTCACGTGCCTACCAGTATAGTCGAATTCGACACCCACCTCCCTTTTTCATAAACCATGCCAGCCCAGTAAGCATTCTATCCCACGCCCCACTCCGATTCAAGCTGTTATTCCGGGGCGGACCGCGACACCGTCCCCATTCTCCCCTCTCCTGCCGGGTATCAACAGAGCCCGAAGCGTCCCTTAAAAATCGTCATCGCCTCTTGATATTTCATGAACAACTGCTAAGTTTCTACATTGTGTTTGAAAACTCTAATAATATCCAGGAGGTGTTCACATGATTGTGACGGACTACGACAGCTCATAAATCCCGCCGGCGCCGATTCCCCCGTAACGCACATCTGCTGTGGCTTTCTTTCCAGGCCCGGAAGCAGCCTTCCTGCGATACCAGAGACAAGGAGGATTTATGCAAGACAAGCTTTTGAAAAGGTTTTCCGCTTTCTTGATTGCATCGACCGCGGCCACCGCTCTGTTGCTGGGCGGCTGCGAAGGGGACCGGGGGCCCAGGGGGGCTCAGGGACCTGCCGGAACCGGTGTCTTCACCAACCTGAGTTCCTCGACTGCCGACCAGCAGGCGAACATCACCTTCGATCAGCAAAACAGCACCGTCAACAGCGTCACCATCCAGAGCCCGCCGGTAGTGACCTTCACCTTGAAGACCGCCAGCGGCCAGCCGGTGGAAGGGATCGGCAGAAGGAACGCGTCGGGGCAGCTCACCAACCTCGCCTTTACCATCGCAAAGCTGATCCCGGCCAGCAACGGAACCCCGTCGCACTGGGTCAGCTACATCGTGACCACCGCCCCCACCGACGGTTCGGCACCCACCGCCACCAGGCCGACCAGGGACCGGGAGGGGACGCTGGTGTACCTGGGCAACGGTCAGTACCGCTACACCTTCGCGCGCGACATCAAGCTGATCCAGAGTCAGGTCGACGCCATGACCTTCAGCGGCAACAACCGCAGAAACGATCTGGGCGACCTCACCTACGAGCCGAGCCTCACCCACCGCCTGGTGATCGAGTACGGCGGTAACATCGCCAACACCTCGCCGCAGCTGATCTACAAGAACGCCATCAACATCGTCTACGATTTCATCCCCGCCACCGGCGCCAGGGTGACCTCGTCGACCACGGGTGCTGCCGAGCGCAACATCGTGCTCACCAAGTACTGCAACGAGTGCCACGGCAACCCGGGTGACCCCAACGATCTCAACCAGCAGGGGTGGGGCCTGGGCATCACCACCCCGCACGCCGGCCGGGTCGATACCCGCTACTGCGTAGTCTGCCATACCAGCCAGCGCGCCTACGGCCGGGCCATCTCCAACCCGACCAACGGCGCCTTCACCGGTACCACCTACGTGACCGCCGACGCCGGCGTCACGGACCCGACTACCGGCGAGGCACAGGTCCTGGGCGAGTTCGTCACCCTGATCCACAAGCTGCACATGGGTGAAAACCTGACCCAGACCGGCTACAACTACGCCGGCATCAACTTCAACGAGATCGCCTACCCGGAAAGCGCCGCCCTCTGCCGCAAGTGCCACCGCGGTGAGACCGCGCAGCAGCTGGCGGTCACCCCGCAGGGTGACAACTGGCGCACCATGCCCAGCCGCAAGGCGTGCGGCAGCTGCCACGACAACATCCACTTCGCCACCGGCACCAACACCACCGGCGCGGCCCATCCGGTCTACACCAACGATGCGAGCTGCAACGCGTGCCACACGCCGACGGCGATCACGGAGTCGCATGCCCAGGAACTGGTAACCCCGCTCAACCCGGCGGCTGCCGCCGGCCTTACCAACTTCACGTACGAGCTCGCCAGCGCCTCCGTGGACGGAAGCAACAACCTCACCGTCAGGTTCCGCATCCTGAACCAGGACACCAACACACCGATCACGTTGGCGACCCCGGCGGCGGGGCTCACCACCGCGCTTCCCGGCTTCAGCGGCAGCCCAAGCTTCCTGCTGGCGTACGCCATGCCGCAGCTCGAGACCGGCGCCGCCGTCCCGGCCGACTACAACAATCTCGGCAAGATCGCAGCGCAGCCTGACCTCGTGTCGATCTCCACGCTGCTTAACACCAACAACGCGGCGACCGGCAATATTACCGGTCCTGACGGCAGCGGCTACTATACCGCCACCATCAACTCCGCGTTCGCCTTCCCGGCGGGGGCAAAGATGCGCGCGGTCGGGATGCAAAGCTACTTCACACAGTTGAACATCGGCGGCGTCAACGTGGGGCGCCATACCAAGGCGGTGATCATCCCGGTCACAGGCGACGCCGTGCGCCGCACTGTGGTCGATCCGGACAAGTGCCGGAACTGCCACGAGTTCTTCGAAGCCCACGGCGGTCAGCGCGTCTACCAGACGCAGCTCTGCGTGACATGCCACAACCCGAACCTGACCACCTCGGGCCGTACCATCAGCGACGCCAAGCTCGCCGGCTTTGCCTTCACGCCGATCCAGCTGGGCATCCTGACCACCTGGGACCCGGCCTTCAACAAGGCGACTCCGGGATACGCGCTCACCTTCCCCGAGTTCTCCAACAACTTCAAGGACCTGATCCACGGCATCCACGCCGGCGCGACCCGCACCAACCCGATCCGCGACGTCCGGAACGGCCCGGGCACCGGCATCACCCTGATCGAGGGCTCCGAAATCACCTTCCCGAACATGCTGGGTAACTGCGACGCCTGCCACGTCACCCAGCAGAGCTACACCCCGGACGTGATCGAGGCGCTGCGTCCGCGAGTACTGCCGTCGACCCAGGTGACCAGGAGCGCCGCGTCGGTAGCCACCCCGACCACCGCCACCCTGACGGCTGCGCGTGCCTCGGTACCCAACCCCGAGGACCTGGTAGTGGCTCCGGTGACGGCTGCCTGCGTGGCCTGCCACGACACCCCGCTGGCCAAGGCGCACATGCAGGCCAACGGGGCACAGCTGGGTGCGGCGCTGGCGGGACCGTCCTTCACCGACATGGGTGTCGCACGCTCGACCCTGCCGTCGGGCACCGAACAGTGCACCCTGTGCCACGGCCAAGGCAGGATCGCCGACGTGATCCCGATGCACGGGCAGAACCGCCCGGTGCTGGTGCCGACCAGCCTCACCACGGGGAGCTCCGCCGCCCGGATGGTGAAGCTGCTGCTGAACTGGTGATGTTCCACTTCCGACCCGCCGGGGGCGTTCGCGCCCCCGGTTTCATTTGCAACTGCATTTCCCCACGGTAACCAGATCGAACCAAGAAAGGAGGAAATGTCTTGAAAATCAAAGAGAGAAAAACGACACCGGCGCCCCCAGGCGCACGCAAGGCGGTGGCGAGCATCCTCTTGGGCTGCTCGCTGGTCATCCTGGGGCACCAAAGTGCCGACGCCACCGCCATAAACGGAAGTTCGGAGACCATCCTGCGCATGAGGGAAGGGGTCTTCGACGATCACCTGTTCCCGCTCTACGAATACCTGAACCTCGCCGCCAGCGACAGCGCCGGTCCCGGGACGATCTCCCTGGAAATCGGCGGCTGGGGGCGCGTCGACCTGGGCGACCGCAGCTTCGAGCATCGCACCGAGGGGGACGTCCAGTACGGCTTCCTGAGCTATCGCGCCAACCGCGGCAACTTCACCGCCAACGCGGGGCGGCAGTGGGTGGTCGAGGGGGTGGCGACCGAGCGCATCGACGGGCTCTACCTGAGGACCGACCTGCTCGGGGGATTCACCGCGGCGGCATACGTCGGCAACCCGGCGGTGATCCAGACCGACTTCAACGGCGGCGACCTCATCTACGGCGGGCGGCTGGCCCATACCATGCCGAAGTACTACTCGCTGGGGATAAGCGCCCTGAGAACCGAGACGAGCGGCGAAGGTATCCGCGAGGAGGAGGGGGTGGACCTGTGGCTGCACCCGGTGGCCATGCTCGACGTCACCGGTCGCTCCACCTACAACTCGCTCACCAGGGGGTGGATGGAGCATGCCTACACGGCCAGCTTCACCCCGACCGACGCGCTGCACGTCTCCGCATCGCTGCAAAACGTCCACTACGAGGACTACTTCTACCAGGTCACCACCAACACGCTGAGCCTCACCAACGGCTTCATCGCCCCCGGTGAGGAGATGTGGAACGTGGGCGGCAGCGTCGGCTTCAACGCCACCAAAAACATCGGCCTCTCCGCCGAGTACAACCACTACGAGTACGACCTGGCCGGAGGGGCAGACTACTACGGGGTCACCGGCAACTTCGGCACGACCACCGGGTTTGCGGCCGGGGCATCGTTCCACCGCATGGACGGGTCCAACGACCGACTGCGCTACAACCAGTACCGCGCCTGGGCCACGCAGAAGTTCGGTCCCGCCGACCTCACCCTCGACTTCTTCGACGTCGATTTCGACGGCAGCATCAGCGGGCGTGAGAACACCTTTTCCCTGGCGGCCGCCGCCGGGTATGATTTCAGCCGAAACCTCAGGGTCGCAGCCGACGTCGACTACATCCGCAGCGCCGACTTCGACAACGAGCTGCGCGGCCTGATCAGGCTCAGCTATGCCTTCGGCGTTGGAAAGGAGGGGAAACAGTGAAAAAGACAGCTTATGTAATGGTAATGGGAATCATGCTCTCCTTCCTTTACGCCTGCGCCAACACCAACAGCATCGCCCGCGTCCATCCGGAAGAGGTGAAGGGGCTCCCCAGGTGCGCCGAATGCCACAACGACCAGTGGACCGCGCTCAGCCACCAGACCCAGGACTTCTACCTCAAGCACAAGATCTACGCGGCCCAGCAGCGCGACGCGTGCAACACCTGTCACAAGGAATCCTTCTGTGTCCGGTGCCACGCGCACAAGGAAGAGATCAAGCCCAGCGACAAGTACAAGGACCGGCCCGAACTGTCGCTGCCTCACCGGGGCGACTACCTCAGCCGTCACAGGGTTGAGGGGAGGATCAACCCCGCTTCCTGCCTGAAATGCCACGGGCGGCAAAACAATGAGAGGTGCAAAACATGTCACAAGTAACCAGACCAACTCAAGCTCTTGCCATGCTTTGGTGCCTTTTGGTCCTGTCGCTTGTCGGCTGCGGGGATAACAACAACCACGCCACCTTCGATCCCGACAAGGGTGCCCACCCCGGTGACTGGCTCCCGGCCCGGCATGCGGTAGCGGCCATCGGGCACCTCGAGGACTGCGCGCCGTGCCACGGCACCGATTTCAGCGGCGGCATCTCCAAGGTCGCCTGCACCCAATGCCACCTGGGCAACCAGGTCGACGTACACCCGGTGGAATGGGACGGGCGCGACTATGCGCTGCACGGCCAGTGGATCAGGCAGCGGGTGGCCGCGACCGGGATCAATCCCGGCCTCCTCACCACCGGAGCCCTGGCGACCACCTTCCCGGACCAGGCCCGGGCGGCTACCCAAAGCTGCGCCACGGCCCTGTGCCACGGCGCCGATTACCGCGGCGTGCGCAATTCGGGGCCGTCGTGCTTCGACGACCAGCCAGGCGTCGTCGATTCGAGCTGCCACGCCGGCAACGCCTTCTCCGTTCACCCCCTGAACTGGTTCCCGGCGCGCTTCACGGTGCAGGCGGGGATCGCTATGCCGACCATCCTCCCGGCCCACGGCCCCTACGTCCAGACCTACGGCGCGGCCGAGTGCATCATCCCGGTCTGCCACGGCAACGGGTCCCCCCCGACCATCAGCGTCGGCGTCGGGAGCACCAGGATCACCGGCACCACTCCGACGACACCGAACCCGCAGAACTTCGGCTACCAGGGCTTCGTCGGCTTCACCACCGGGCGCACCCAGGTCACGGTCACCAACACCGGACGCCTCTGCGCGGCCTGCCACATCTAGCCGTCCCGGAGCCGGAAACGAGAAAGGGGGCCCTGTCCACAGACAGGAGCCCCCTTTTTTCTTAAGGGGACTGGCTCCGCCAGGTGCCAGTCCCCTTGTTTTTTGCCGCCAAGTGCCAGCCCACTTACTGCTTCACCTTAGCGCTTGTCGAAGCGGGTTAAGCAGAAAGGAGCGTTCCGCTAGAGGGACAGGCACCTGACGGAGCCGGTCCCTTCCCGGGTCACGCCTCGCGCAGGGCGTCGGCGACCTCCTCGAGCTCGCGCTTTTGCCGCTCGGTGTTCCAGCCGAGCTCCGCCGCCATCAACGCGACCACCTCCGGGGCCGCCGCACGGGCGCCCCTTCTGTCCAGAAGGGCCAACGGGACGCGCCGCTCCAGGAAGTCGAGCGCCCGCAGCGCCATCTCGTGGTGCGCGGCGTAGAGCACCTCGCCCTTCAGGTAGGGGTGTCCCTGGAGCAACCTTCCTCCGAAGGCCCCCTGGCAGTACAGGGCCACGTCCAGGGACCGGTCGCCGTAGGAATGGTACAGGTGCTGGGTAACGTCGGGAGGGAAGCCGTGTTTGCGCTCCAGTTCCTGCAGCAGTGCTTCCCCGAAGTGCTCCCCGCCGGCCAGCATGATGCGGTCGGTGTGGCAGGGGTGCTGCGGGGTCAGCCCCGCCTTGTTCACCGCGAAGTTCACCGCGTCCAGCGCCATCTTCCGATAGGAGGTCCATTTGCCGCCGACGATGGTGATGAGCCCGGTCGGGGAGCAACTGACCACATGGTCGCGGGCGAGTTCGGCGGTGTCGGCGGTGAAGGGGTCATGCACCAGAGGTCTCAGCCCCGCCCAGGATGCGGTGATGTCTCCGGGCTTGGCGCCCAGTTTGAAGTAGCGCCGCAGGTGGCGCAGCAGGTAGTCGACGTCCTTTTCCCGCGCCATCGGCACCTCACCCGCCTCCGCCGGCTCCTCGGTGGTCCCCACCAGGCAATTCCCCTCCCAGGGAAGGACGAACAGCACCCGGCCGTCGTCGGTCTTGGGGATCATGACGCCGGCCCCGACGGGGGCGAAGCGCCCGGGGAGGATGATGTGGATGCCGCGGCTCACCCTGAGCAGGGAGGCGGCGGTAGGGTCGTCCAGGCGGCGCACGATGTCGGCGGAGGAACCGCAGGCGTTGACCACGCAGCGGGCGCGGATCTGCCAGGAGGCCCCCACCAGCGGATCCCGCACCACGGCGCCGGCCACCCGTCCCTTCTCCCGCATGAGCGCCACGACTTCCACGTAGTTGGCGATAACCGCCCCTTCCCCGGTGGCGGTCTGGGCCAGGGCGACGTTCATGCGCACATCGTTGAACTGGCCGTCGTAATACTGCACCCCTCCCTTCAGCCCCTCACCCCTGATCATGGGGAAGCGGCGCAGCATCTCGCCGCGACCGACGAAGCGGCTGTGGCCAAGCCCCGCCTCGCCTGCCAGAAGGTCGTAGAGCTTGAGCCCGGCCCAGACGTAGGGGACCTGGAGCAGGCCGTAGAGAGGGGTGACCAGGGTGAGCCGGTGGGAAAGGTGCGGTGCGATCTTCAAGAGGATGTTGCGCTCGTGCAGACCGTCGCGGACCAGGTTGAACTGCACCCGGTCCCGGTGCAGCACCGCCGACTCGAGGTAGCGCACGCCGCCGTGGAGCAGCTTGGTGCTCTTGCTGCTGGTGCCGCAGCCGAAGTCGCCCCGCTCCACCAGCGCCACCGACAGCCCGCGGCTGGCCGCGTCGACCGCGATGCCGCATCCCGTCGCGCCACCGCCGATCACCAGCATGTCGAAGGTGCGTCCGCTTTTCAGTATGTCCAGATTCGCGTTCCGGTCCGTCACTACCGCCTCCAAAACCTTAAATCTTTAACGCAAAGGCGCAAAGCCGCAAAGGCGCAAGGTATATCTCTAGTTCTCGGCGTTTGCCGGGGAGGTGTCACCGTTTGAGTTTGGTGTTCCCCTGTCTAAAGTTCTTTGCGTCTCTGCGCCTTGGCGTCTTTGCGTTGAGGCCTTTGCCTCTAGCGCCATTGCTGCTGTGCCTTTCTTACTTAGCCCAACCAAGGGAGAGTTGCACGCATTTTTTCCAGCCGCGGCACATTTCTTCGCGGCGCTCGGGCGGAAGGGCCGGCTCGAAACGCTTGTCCAGCGCCCACTGCCGCCCGATACGCCCGGTATCCAGCACCCCCGCGCCGATTCCCGCCAGGAAGGCGGCGCCAAGCGAGGTGCTCTCGGTACAGCGGGGCCTCAATACCGGAGTCCCCAAAAGGTCGGCCTGGATCTCCAGCAGGAGATCGTTGCGCGTCGCACCGCCGTCCACCCTCAGCTCGCTCAGGGGGATGCCGCTGGCCGCTTCCATGGCACGTATGGCATCCACGGTCTGGAATGCGATGGCCTCCAGGGCGGCGCGCGCCAGATGCGCCCTGCCGCTGCCGCGGGTAAGACCGGCGATCACTCCCCTGGCATAGGGGTCCCAGTAGGGGGTGCCCAGCCCCGAGAGGGCCGGCACGAAATAGACGCCGCCGGTGTCGGCCACGCTTCGGGCCAGCGCCTCGACCTCCGCCGGGCCTTTTATCATCCCCAGCCCCTCCTCGAGCCACTGCACCGCGGCGCCGGCGATGAAGATTGAGCCCTCCAGGGCGTACTGCACCGGCTCTCCCGGGAGCTGCCAGGCGATGGTGGCGAGAACCCCTTCCCCGCTGGCCGGCCGGGCACCGCAATTCATCACCACGAAGGCTCCGGTGCCGAAGGTCGCCTTGGCCATCCCCGGCGCGAAGCATCCCTGCCCGAACAGAGCCGCCTGCTGGTCCCCCGCCACGCCGGTGATGGGGATCTCCGCCCCCACGACCTCGGCGCTGGTGCTGCCGAAGCGGGCGGCACTCCCCAGCACCTCGGGGAGCATGGCGCGCGGGACCCTGAACAGCCGCAACAGTTCCTCGTCCCACTCCAGGGTGTGGATGTTGAAGAGCATGGTGCGGCTCGCGTTGGAGAGGTCGGTCACATGGCTTTTGCCGCCGGTCAGCCGGAAGATGAGCCAGGAATCGACGGTGCCGAAGCAGACCTCCCCCCGCTCGCAGCGCGCCCGGAGTCCCGGCACGGTGTCCAGAAGCCAGGCGAGCTTGCTGGCCGAGAAATAGGGATCAAGCAGCAGCCCGGTCCGCTGCCGCACCATCGGCTCCGCCCCCTCCCGCCTCAAGGCCTCCGTGAACTCCGCCGTGCGCCGGTCCTGCCAGACGATGGCGCGCTGCAGCGGTCTGCCGGTGGCGCGCTCCCAGATCACCGTGGTCTCGCGCTGGTTGGTGATGCCGATGCCGGCCACCTCCCCCTTGCCCGCCACGGACAGCACCCGGCGCACGCAGTCGAGCTGGCCGAGCCAGATCTCCTCCGGGTCGTGTTCCACCCACCCCGGGTTCGGGTAGTGCTGGGTGAGCGGCTGCGCATAGGTGGCGAGAGTCGCGCCGTCGTTGCCGTAGAGGGTGGCCCTGCTGCTGGTTGTGCCCTGGTCGATGGATAGGAGCCGGCTCACGAGTCCTCCTGTAAAGGGTTAAAGGGGACAGGCACCTGGCGGAGCCAGTCCCCTGTTGGTCAATGGGGTGCGTGACCTGGCGGAGCCAGTCCCCTATTTGAACCTGAAGATGAACCGGGTGCCGACCCGCTCTTCCTGGTGCTGACCGGTGGAGGACCACCCCATGACCTGGTCTTGGTCGTAGTAGAGCATGAGATCGGTGCGCGGCGTGAGATGGACCCCCACCTCGCCGGTCCAGCGCGGCGAGCGCCCGATGGTGAAGTCGTAACCGGTGCGGTAGCCCGGCTCGAGCCGACCTCCCAGTTCCGCGCCGCCGGCGAGTCCCTTGGTCGCCACGGTCACAATGGAAAACTTGGCCGCGGCAGACAGGTAGAGGCTCTCGGACAGCGACAGGCGCCAGCCGGCCTGGGCGTGCAGGCGGTGGGTCGACTGTTCGATCCCCCCGTGCAGCTCCTGCCCGATTCCCCGGTAGCCCACCCCCAGTTCCGGCTCCAGCGTCAACTGGTAGCTGGGACTGTAGCTTAGGCCTGCGTTGGTGAGGAAGCGGTCAGGGTCGAAGAATTTGGCGGTCGCCGCGTGTTCGACAGGGGTCAGGGTGTCCATCGGGCCCGACAGGGTGGGCGCGTCAAGTCCCCCGGCACCGGCAACGGCGGTGTCGCAACAGAAAAGTACTATGAACAGCAGCAGTCCCTTCATGTGCGACAGTGTAGCAAAAAAGAAGATTACTTTCTCTTAGTTTAACGGTGGGAGTTATTGCTGAAGGGACAGGCTCCGTCAGGTGCCTGTCCCTGTGGCGGAACGCTACTATCAGCGCACCCCCTTCGCAAAGCAAAGGGGGACAGGCACCTGGCGGAGCCAGTCCCCAAAAGAAAAGCCCCGGGAGATCCGGGGCCTTTTTGTCTGTGTGAGCTATTCCTTTGCCAGTGGCGAGAAGGGCAGTGTCAGAAGTAGGAAACCACTTCAAACTCCCTGCTGGCGATCTTCTCGAAGTCCTGACTGGTAAAGGCGAATTCGTGCACCAGCGCGTTGTCGAGCCGGTGGTCAAACTGCTGCAGCGGGAGCCTCAGTTCCTTGACGGCTTTCCCCGATTTGTCCGAAACGGCGGAAGCGTGATCGGTGTAGGTGATGGACACGGCGTGCACCAGATGCTTTGACGGGGCACCGGCCTCCTGTGTCTGCACCACTTTCAAGGTGGCGGACGCAGGTATGATCTTCTGCATCTTCGCGGCGAAGAAGTCGATATCACCGGAAATCTTCAGGGCGGCTTCGCAGGCCTTGCGCTGCGTGTCATCCATCTTGTTCTGCTTGATATGTACCAGCTTGTCCAGGCAGGCTTTGACCTGCTCCGGGGTCAGGTTGGCGGCCTGGTACATCTTCTTCTTGTCCCCGCTTTGCACCCCTGCCATGAAATCGGCGGCCAACTTCTGGCTGCTGGCGATTTCCTTGGCGGAGCTCTGCCCGGACTGGGCCTTCGGGGCCGTCTGGTCCGCAGGTTTTCCATTACATGCCGCCAGCGCGGCCATAAGAACAGTGATTAACGCCAGCCGAACTACATCTCTCATAGCATCTCCTGGATGGAAGTGGATAGAAAACAGCCCGGGGGAGGAGCCTCCCCCGGGTTATCATGATGCCTTTTGCTTGTCAAGATCCGTCGGGGGAAGGTTTCCCTTCCCCCGGCGGGGTACGTCAGGTTACCACCAGCGGTGTACGGCCTTGATGGTCGGTACGCGCTCGTTCAACTGGCTCGATGCGGTGCCGTGGCAGACCAGGCAGGTCTCGGCCTTGCCCAGAGCCGTGCTGCGTGCTTCGTAGATCGCGCCGCCGAACTGCTTCATGTGCGCCTGCGCCTGGGTGGTGTCATGGCAGGAGAAGCAGGCCGCGGTGATCGGCGAAACGATCAGCGTGGTCGTGGCCGGAGTCGTGGTGACGCCGGTGTTGCCGTTGTAGGAGAAACCGGAACCGTAAGCCGCTCCCGCAGTGATAAACGGCGAGATCACGCTGTCGGTCGAAAGCACGGTCTCGTTGCCGGTTACGATCGAGTAAGCCGAGGCGCTGATGGTGCCGGTCGCGACGGTGGTCGGCAGCAGGTTGGTGACGGCGCTGGCCGAAGCTGTGGCGCTGAAGTCGTAAGTACCGGAGACGTGGCACTGCTCGCAATCCTGCAGGTAGCCAGGATAGGTGGTGTTCCAGTACTTGTCGCCGGCGGTCGCTTCCCAAGAGAACTTGTTGGTGCGCTTGGCGGCGGCGTGGATGGCGTGGACGGCATCCTTGATGTTGACGCCCCAACCGGAGTTCACGCGGTTCACGTTGTGGCAGAAGACGCAGGTCGGCGCGTCGTTTCTCTGGCCGGAGTGGAAGGTCGGTGCGATGCCCAGGGCTGCATGGCAGGCGTTGCACTTCGCGTTGCTGACGATGGTGCGGCGTGCGGTGAAGCCGGTAGCGGTTTTCCAGACGTTCGGGGTCACCACCATGAGGCCGCCGACGTTGGTGTTCGCATCGTAGGCCCAGTCAGTCTTGAACTGCGACGGTACCGTCAGGCTGGTCAGGTCGGTCTGGGTGAGCGGGGTGCTGCCGGAGCCGTAGCTGTAGCCGATGCCGCCGGTCAACATCTTGGCGGAGGTCGGGATGGTCTGGTTGGTGATCACCAAGGTGTAGTAGCCGTTGGTGTCGGGCGCGCTAAGGGTTGCGTTGGTGTTGGTGCCGTTCCAGACCGCCTTGATCCAGGCGCTGGCGGTGGCGTTGAAGTCGGCCGGAGCGGTGACGCCGTCCTGGGTGACCGCATAAGCGAAGTATGCGCTCGGCGCGCCGGTGAAGCCGGTCATCATCTCGGTCACGACGCCAGCCTGGTAGGTGTTGAACACCACCGGGGTACCGTTCTTGATGAAGCGGAAGGTGATGGACGGATGACGGCTGCCGTCGAGGCCAACGCTCTTCACGTCCCAGGTAACCGCTGCTGCGCCCGGAACGGCGACGCCTGCGGCCGGGAGCCAGCCAGCGTAGGTGTGGGTGTTGGTACCGCCCAGTTCAGGAGCGGCCGGGTCCGGAGCCTGCACCGGGAGGTGAGCGTTGGAGATCTCGATGGTGGTGTTGCCGCTGGCGTGGCAGCCTTTGCAGGAGGAATCGTCGGTCTGGCCGCCCGCGTGGGAGGTCCAGGTCATGGCGTTGTGGCAGGAACCGCAGGCCTTGCGGCTCGGGTTGGACATCCACGCGTTGACGTCGGTACCTTTGTGGCAGAACCTGCAGTTCCTGATGTCCTGCGGGTAGGTCTGCTCGCCGTAGGTCACCAGACCCGCGGTGGGCACGGTCCAGGAAGAGTTGGTGTCGTTGAAGGTCTCGCCCATGTGGATGCGGTGGATGAAGGTCACGAACTCGCCTTCGCCGCTGTCGAACTGGTCGGTGTGGCACATTACGCAGAGCCTGGTGTCAACCCTGGAGCCGGTGTGGCCGGAGAGCATGTTGCCGGCGGCAAGGCCGAGCTTGTAGTGGCAGTTGTCGCAGGTGCTGGTGGCGACGATGTCGCGGGCGTAGCTGGTAAGAGCAACTGCGGTGCTCGGGGTGAAGTCGTAGAACATGTTGGTGGTGTTCGGGGTGGTGAACACGGCCTGGACTGCGTTGGTGGCCGGGTTGAGCGGGCCGGCGTAGCCGCCCGGGACCGCGACGGAGCGCACGGAGATGCCGATGCGGTGGGTAGCGGTGGCGTCGTAAGCGACGGTGGTGTTGGCGGTGATGTCGGCGCCGAAGGTGACGGTGTAGCTGCCGTCGCCGTGGTCGATGACCTTGTAACCGTCGGCGATCTTCACGCCGTTCACGTAGAGGTCGGCGGCGTCGGCGCTCGGTACGCTCGGAGCGACCGGGGTGGAGCTGCCCCTGTTGACGAAGGCCGGGATGGAGGCCAGCGGCAGGCCGTTGCTGATGTAGTTCTGCCAGTAGGAGTTGGCGCCGGTCGTCGCATTTGCCGGCACCAGTTTGGCGACGTGCAGGGCGAAGGTCCTGAGACCCTTGATGCCCTTGCCGGTGGCCTTGTTGGTGACGGTGAAGTTGACGATCGGTTTCTTACCCGGGATGAAGGCGCTGGTAACGGCGCCGGAGAGCTGGATGTTGTTCAGATCGTCGACGGTCAGGGTGGAAGCGTCGGCAGCAGGAAGCATGTTGGCATTGGTAACGGAACCCGACAGGGCAAGACCGGCGCTGGTGTAAGCGAGAACCTGGCCGCCTGCGTTGACGACCTGGGTCGCACAGTCGGTGTAGGTCTTGCCTACAGAAGCGAGGGTCTGGTTGGCATCGCCGAGCACGCCCGAGAGGCCCAGCATCGCGGAGGTCGCAGCGGTGATGTCGGTGCTCTGCTGGCTGATCACGATGCTGATCGGGTTGCTGGCGCTGATCCCGCCGGCGGTCGGAGGATTGCTCAGGTCGACCGGCACCAGGGAGCGGAAGGTACCCTGGGCCACGACGGCCTTGAATACCAGCACGGTCTTGGCGGCCGGCAGGGTGAAGGTGAGGCCGGAGAAGCTGCCGTCGCTGCCGATGGTAGCGGTACCGAGCTGGGCGCCGTCCTGGGCGTTGTAGACGAACACGTGGTTCACTGCGGTGGCCGAGGTCGATGACAGGAACGCGGTCTTGGCGGCGGCCTTGGCAACGTCGACTTTACCGCCGACGGTCACTTCGGTGCCCTTGCTGGTGAGCTTGGTGGTGGATCCCCCTCCGCTGCAGCCTGCGAGAGGCAACAGCACGCATACTACGAGTGCTACGAGGTACCTTAAGTTTCTGCCAATCATAGTTTCCTCCTGTTGTTTGTGTCCTGCTCCGAGAGTTCCTTCTCTTAATGCTGACTTCAGATTTTCCCCCTTTGTATCAATCGTTGTTCCGTTACGGACCGGTGTTCACCTGGCCGCTGACGGTCACCCCGAGGGACGGACGGTTCGGAGTCACCGATAGTGCCGTGCTGAAAGCGGAGCGGTTGCCGGCCGCATCGAACGCCTTCACGGTGTAGGAATAGGTGGTGGCCGAGGTGACGGCCGGGTCGGTGTAGCTGGTCGAGGCGACCGTAGCGAGCTTGACGCCGTCGCGGTACACCTCGTAGCCGGTCACGCCGACGTTGTCGGTGGCTGCCGTCCAGCTCAGGGCAACCGAGCTGGTGGTGCCGGTAATCGCGGTTGCTACCGCGCTCAGGCCGGTCGGTGCGGCGGGCGCCGCGAGGTCCAGCTGCGTCAGGAGATCGCCGGAGAGGGTTCCGCTTACCGTGACGTTCAGCGAAGCCTGGTTCGGTTTCACCGAAAGCGGTGCGCTGGCGGCGGCGAAGTTGCCGGCTGCGTCGAAGGCGACCACGGTGTAGGAATAGGTGACGTTGGAGGTCACCGCGGCGTCGGTGAAGCTCGTGGTGGTCGAGGTGCCGATCTTCGCGCCGTCACGGTAGATGTTGTAGCCCGCCACGGCGATGTTGTCGGTGGAGGGGTTCCAGCTCAGGACCACGGCGCTGGTGGTCGAGTCGAGCGCATAGGTGGTGGCGGTGAGGCCGGTCACCACGGAAGGCGCCGTCACGTCGCTGTAGTTCGGCTCGGCCGGCGGGTTGCTGATCTGCTGGACCAGGCTGTTGACCAGGTTGGTCAGCTCCGGTTTCGCGGTCAGGACCTCGGTGGCCGCGGTGATGAACAGCTGCTTGAAGGTGGCGTAGGCCGGGCTTGTGACGTCCGCGACGGCCTGGTTGATGATGGTGGTCACGGCGGTGGTGTCGGTGACCGCTCCGCCAGCCTGCGAGTCCACGATCATCTGGTCGATGACGGTGAGTGCCGCCACGTAGGCCGGGTTGGAAGCCGGCGGGGCCAGGATGTCGGTCACGTTGAAGAGGACGCCCACCCGTGCGTTGGCGGCAACGACCGCGCTTTGCAGCACGGAGGTGGTGATGGGCGCCGGCTTCTGGGCCAGGATCAGCGGCAGCTTCTGGAAGGCGGCCTCGGTGAGCGGGCTCACCGTGACGGAAGCGCCGGGGTTCGCATTGTCCACGACCGCGCTGAAGGAATCAGCTGCCGTGAAAGGCCTGGGCAGCCCGGTGGTCTCGCTCAGGTAGGTAGCGCCGGGCTGGCCGGTAACGGTGACCACGATCGGTCCGGTGACGGCCGGGATCCTTACGGCGTAACTGCCGTCCGCACCGGTCACTCCGGAGCCGAGCAGGCCACCGCGGGTGCCGTCGAGCGCCAACCGGTATACCGAGACCAGCCCGCCGACGATGGGCCCCTTGGTCGCGATGCCGGAGACTATCCTAGTTGCACCGCCGCCACCGCCCCCACCGCAGCCGATGAGCAACAACGGCAGGACAAGGAGCAGCAAAGCCGCAGCTATGTGTTTCTTCCAGGGGATACACATGTTATGTTCTCCTTCTGCTTTTTTCAGGTAATTGAAGGCACGATCGGGTGGTTACTCCGCCGGCGGGCCGCTGTTGTGGCACTTGGTGCAGGCGGGCCCGCTCAACCACACCCCCTGCAGCGTGGCGCCATGGCAGACGTCGTTGCGGCAGGTCGCGTAATTGAAGTGGCCGTTCACCTGGTTGGCCACGTTGGTCATCCATTGGATGTGCCCCGTGATGTCGGCTGCGGTGGTCGCGCTGACGCCCCCCCACGCGTGGATCTGGGGTGCGGCCGCGTTCCCTCCCTGGTGGCAGTTGATGCCGCAGGAAGGCGCACTGGCGCCGCCCAAAAGGTTGGTGCCGTGGCACTCGGCGACGGCGCAGGAGGTGCTGCCGTGCGCCTGGACGTAGCCCGGGTGCAGGGCGTAGGCGACCTGTCCCCACAGCACCGGGTGCACCGAGGTCGGAACCTCGACGTGGCATTGCACGCAGGAAACCTTGGCGATGCCGCCCCTGAGGTCCTGGCCGTGACACTCCGCGCAGCCGTTGATATCTTCCTCGGCGGCGTCGCTGTGACCGCTCGGGAGCCAGTTGGCCGGGTGCTTGCCCGCGGCAGGGTCGAACGTCGCCTGCGGGTTCGCGTCCCCGCACCCCGACAGGGCCAGCGCCAGCACGCCAAGAACCGCAAAAGACAGAACTTTGGTCGTTATTTGTGGCATGTCAGGCACCTCTCGTTGTTGGTACGTGCGTGGCACTTGGCGCACGACGCAGGGTTGATCTTGCCGTCGATCCTGTGCTGGCTCATGTAATCACCGCGGTGCGGCAGGGTGCGCTCGACCTGCTGCGTGTATTTCACGCTGGGCTTGAGCTCTTCCTTGTGCGCATGGCAGTCGGAGCAGAAGGATTCGGCGTGGCAGGAAGCACAGGCCATCCTGGCATTGCTGGCGAAGACGCTGTGCTTTTTGAAGAAGTCGACGGCCTGGTGATTCATGGCCGCATAGGCGTCGGTGTGGCACTCGTTACAGTTGGGCGTGCCGGTCACCGCCTCCGGGTGGATCCGCGCGCCGCTTTTGGTGTTGGCGCAGGCAACAAGAAGAAGCGCCATAAGCGGCACCATCAACATAATCAGAACTTTACTTTTCACTCTTGCCCCCCTTTTCGCCGCACTTCATGTCGAAAGCGTAGGCGACCTTCACGAGCGCTCTCCACTCCCTGTTGAAATCCGGGCTCTGGGAATACTCGATTTCCCCGCCCACATTGAGCTTTTCGGTGAACTCGTAGCCGGCGATGCCGGTGAGCGCGTAGCTGCTCTTCACGCCGTCGATGGGGCGGTCGAAGATGACGTTGTAGAAATCGACGCCGAATTCGGTGTGCCCGGTCTTCTTCAGGGCGTAGAGTCGGTAATCGTAGTAGCGGGTGCGGTCGCTGGAACCATCCATCCGGTGGCCGGAGGCCCCGAGGGACAGCGCGTCTGCCGTGGTGTAGGCCAGCTTGCCCCCGACGTAGTCCGCGGAGCCCAGGATCTCGTAACCGTAGTTCTTGTACTCCGCCGCCACGGTCAGGTTCTTCACCGGGGTCCAGGCCGCGCTGACGCCGGCCGCAGTTACCTGTTCCCTCGGGTCGAGCAGCCCGCCGTTGTTGCTGAGCGCAAATGCGGTGGTGGTCACGTTGTAGAAGTAGTCCTGGTAGTTGATCCTGGAGAAGTCGGCACTGACGGTCACGGCGTCGATCGGGGCGACGGAGAGGGTGTAGGCGTGCTCCATCCAGCCGTCGGTGATCGAGTTGTAGGAGGAACGCCCGGTCAGGTCGACCTGCTTCACCGGGTGCACCCAGAGGTCGATCCCCTCTTCCTCGCGGTCGCGCGCGTTGTCGCTTTCGTTTCTGAGGGCGCTCACGCCGATCGAGTACAGCCCCGGCTTGCCCTGGGCCACACGACCGCCGTAGATGAAGTCACCCCCCTTGTAGTTCGGGGTGGTGACCACCGGCGTGCCGACGAAGGCCGCCGCCGTGATGCCGGCCGCGAAGTCGCTGCGGGCGTAGAGGCCATCCACCCGCTCGGTGGCGACACCCTCGGTGATGAACTGGCGCCCGGCGTTGACCACCAGGTTGTTCTTGGCGCCCTGGTAGCTGAGATACCCGTACTGGATGTCGCCGTCGGTGTGGTGATCGGTGGACTTGTCAACCAGGTCGAGGCGCCCCCAGGCGCCCAGGTGGAGCGAGGTGGCGCTGCCGTCTTTCTCCGCCGCGGATACCGAGAAGCGCAGGTACTCGTACAGCGGATAGATGTCGTCCTTGTTGATGGACCTGGTCATGCGCAGGTAGGTGTTGGAGCTGCCGGTGATGGTGTAATCCGCAGCCATGACCGGCTGGGCCAGCATCACCGAAGACGCGGCCGCCAGCACCACCCACGCAATCTTCGGCAGATTGCGTTGTTCGCGTCCTGAACCTTTCTTTTGGTGGCTTATCAAGACATCCCCTCCTTTTCGTAGTGTGAATCGTTATCCAAGGAAACAGCTGCTGTGTTGACCGATACCGTGGGGCAGAGTAGGCACGGGTCAGCCCTGCTCGCCTCTTGATCATTTCTGTGTTTATGCCGGTCTTTTATTCGAAAAGAAAAACTGGGAATACTTCTAGACGTGCTTACACATCAGCCGCCATTCTATATTAAGAAGTTTTTAACTTAACAAAGAGTCTGTACGGATGTGCTCGACTGTTGGGATCTTCGCTAAAGTTACAACAGTTTTGCAGCAGTGCAAGTTGCCCCCAAAAAAATTATTTCAGTAAAAGGATTTTATTACTGCCGCTGCTGGCGGACACCCGGCGCTCACAGCATGAGTAATATTTTACAAAGTGTAGCGTTTGCGGATACAGCAGCCTGAGACAATGTTAGGATTCACTCATGCCAGGCATCTGTCAGTGACATGACGGTTGGTACAGTGGACTCCTGTTTCCGCTCGCGAAGCACCAACGAACAAACAGCACGTTACAGATCAATGCACATTCCCCTGATCTCGCACGCTGCAGGATGAACTTCTCTCACTGCAGCAGGCTGTGCTTTTTGCAGAATCCTTACCAACTGTATAAACCACTGAAGCAGCGTCGGATTCAAACTCACTGATGCAGTACTCGGCTTCCTGGAATCAAAATGTTGACAGCCAATATTAGTATTTTTGACATAACAATAACTTTTACTGCGACATACTGGAGGCTAATCGGCGGGCTGATAGGAGACTTTAGGAGAAAATCGACGTTGGCGGGCAAATCTTCCTAAGGCAGTGACAGTGCGTAGGAAAGTTGTGTGAGTATTGCTAGACAGGACAGTGACAACACCGAACGCTATGACAGAATCGGAACAACATGATGGGGTTCATGTCCTTCTCGCATCAGCGTCTGGCTGCTGCTGAGACGGCACCAGCATGAGCAGCAGAACTGCTGCTACGGCGGCGAGCGCGGCCCCGAAAAAAAAGGGCGCCACGTTTCCTTCCAGTTGCCAGATGCCGCCGAAAAGAAGGCTGGCCGGCAGGGCGCCGGCACCGACGGCGAAGTTGTACCAGCCAAAAGCGGCACCGCGCTGCGCCGGTGGCGCCATGTCCGCCAGAAACGCCTTCTCCACCCCCTCGGTGAGCCCGAAGAACAGGCCGTACACGGCAAAGAGGAGCCAGATCTGCCACTCCGTGGTCGCGACGCCGAATCCCAGGTAGGAAAGGGAATAGACACTCCAGCCCGCCACGATCACGGACCGTCTGCCGATGCGGTCCGAGAGCGCGCCGAAAGGCATGGAGGAAAGCATCTTGACCAGGTGAAAGAAGGCCCACAAAAGCGGCAACCGGTAGGAGGGGGTGCCGACGGCGCCGGCTTTGAGCAGCAAAAAGGCGTCCGAGGAGTTGCCCAGGGTGAAGAGAAACAGGACCAGCAGGTACCTCCTCAGTCGGCCCGGGGGGAGCGCGGCCAGCCGCAGTCCGGTCTTTTGCAGCGGCGTGCGCTCGGTCTCGGTCACCTTCCACATGATGAGCAGCACGGCGGCGAGGCCCGGTATTCCCGCCAGCCAGAACAGGTGGCGCAGGTCGGTGACGAAGTAGGCGAGCAGGAAGGTGGCCACAAGCGGCCCCACCAGGGCGCCGGCATGATCCATGGAGCGGTGAAAACCGTAGGCCTTGCCCCTAAGGGAAGGATCGACGGAGTCGGCTATGAGCGCGTCCCGCGGCGAGGTGCGGATCCCCTTGCCGACCCGGTCGCCGGTGCGGATCAGCAACACCGCCAGGGGCGAGGACGCGCTCCCTATCAGCGGACGCATGATCGCCGACAGGGAGTATCCCGCGAGGACGAGCCTCTTTCTGCGGCGTACCCGGTCCGACATGATCCCTGACAAAAGCTTCAACAAGGCGGCGGTGGATTCGGCAACGCCTTCGATGACGCCCAGAAAGGCAGGACCTGCACCGAGCAGGCCGGTGAGAAACAGGGGCAGCAGCGGGTAGATCATCTCGCTGGAAACGTCGGTGAAGAAGCTGACCAGCCCGAGTATGAATACGTTTCCCGTTATGCCTTTGAACATGCCGCACCTCCACGGATCAGTCTAATCCCTGTCGGGGCCCGATACAACACGCCGGCAGCAGACGCAATCATAATTAAAACAAATCAATTCTATTGACATTTGCGGACGGATTTATTACCTATCTTTGAACCAAAAACCTTTAGGAAAACGGAGGCAAAGACATGGACAAGAAAACAGGGTTCATCGGCGGCGGCAACATGGCGGAGGCGATCATCAAGGGGCTTCTGGCCGGGGGCGTGCCGGCGGCCGAACTCGCCGTGTCCGAGCCATCCGAGTCGCGCCGCAACCTTTTGGCGGAGCGCTACGGCGTGCAGGTCCTCTCCGACAACGTGGAGCTGTGCAGGATGAGCGATACCATCGTCCTCGCCGTCAAGCCCCAGGTCGCCCCGCAGGTGCTCGGCGCGCTGGGCGCAGGACTCACCGAGAAGCTCTTCATCTCCATCATGGCAGGGGTCAAAAGTGCCGCCATCGAAGGGATGCTCGGCTCCGGGGCCCGCGTGGTCCGCGTCATGCCCAACACACCCGCCCTGGTTCTGCAGGGGGCTTCCGCCATCTCCCGCGGCTACAACGCCACCGAGGACGACCTCGTCCTCACCCGCAGGATCTTCGACCTGGTCGGCACCACCTGCGTGGTCGACGAAAAGCTGCTCGACGCCGTCACCGGCGTTTCCGGCAGCGGCCCGGCCTATGTGCTCACCTTCATCGAGGCGCTGAGCGACGCAGGCGTGAAGCACGGCCTCACCCGGGACGTCGCCACCGCGCTGGCCGCCCAGACCGTGTACGGCACCGCGAAGCTGCTCCTGGAGAGCCACGAGCACCCGGCGGTCCTGAAAAGCAACGTCGCCTCGCCGGGGGGAACCACCATCGCCGCCATGCACTCGCTGGATCGCGACGGTTTCCGCGCCGCCACCATCAACGCCGTCGACGTCTGTGTGGCCCGGTCCAAGGAACTGGGGGAGAAATGAAAATAAGGGCGAGCCTGATCGTGCGCGGGAGGGTCCAGGGGGTGGCTTTTCGTCACCACACCGCCCGCACCGCGCAACAACTCGGGGTGAGCGGTTGGGTCCGCAACCTCGCCGACGGCGCCGTCGAGGCCTGTTTCGAAGGCGAGGAAGCCGACGTGTTGGCGATGGTGCAGTGGTGCCGCAGGGGGCCGGAGTTGGCCAGGGTGGATGAGCTGATTGAGAAACTGGCCGAGTACACCGGTGAGTTTACCGGTTTCGAGGTGAGGGGATAGTGATGCGTAAAGCAGACAGTTGTTTTTTCAGGCGCCTGGGCCTTTGGCTCATAGCACCGTTACTTCTGATGGTTCTTGTCTCGGCAGCCTCCGCCAAAGACCTCGATCTCAGCAAGGCGGTTAAAGTAGGGAACGGCAAGATCATGGTGATAGAGTTCACCGATCCGGAGTGCCCCTTCTGCAGGAAAGCGGAGGCGTATTTCCAAAAGCGCAGTGACGTCACCCGCTATATCTTCTTTCTCCCCCTGAAAAGCCACCCCGCCTCCAAGGGTAAGGTGCAGTACATCCTGTCTGCGAAAGACAAAGAGAAAGCCTACCTGGAGGTGGCGGCGGGCACGGCTGACAGGTGGAAACTGTCGGAGATCACCCCCGAGGGGATCGCGCTGCAACAGGAGCACGAACAGATAGCCAGGGAGCACGGCATGAACGCGACCCCCATTTTCATGGTCTACGGCAGCGTCGTGCGAGGCTTCGACTTGAACAAGCTGTTGCCGCTGTTGAAGTAACAGAGGAGGACCCGTTAGCCTTAACTGTGATGTAGAAAAACGAGGAGCCGCCAGTGGTACATGGCGGCTCCTCATAGTAACAAAGCGACTGTTTTGGTTTTCGTCGTCAATTGTCAATTGTCAACTGTCAACTGTCAACTGTCAGTCCTTGCCGTTATTTAATCGGCCATCCCTTCTCGAATCCGTCGGGAAAGAAGCGCTCCTTGGTGCGGTTGAAGTAGCCATACTGGATCTTCGGGAACGCCTTCTTCACCTCCTGCAGCATCCGGTACATGCCGACGCCGCGCTTTTGCACGCCCATCCTCTCGTTGTAGAAGGCGGGATCGATGGAGAGGTTGCGCATCTGCAGCATGTCCACCCCGGTCTTCTCGATGAACTTCAAAAGCGCCTCCAGTTCGGAAGGGCTGTCGGTGACGCCCGGAGAGACGAGGTAGTTGATCATGGTGAAGAGCCCCTTCTGCTTCGCCGCCTGGACCGACTCGACCACGTCGGCGAAACGGTACCCCTTGGGGCGGTAGTAGCTGTTGTAGAACCCCTCCTGCACCGAATTCATGGAGAAACGCATGGAGTCCATGCCGGCATCGCAGAGCATGCGGACCCGGTCAGGCATGGAACCGTTGGAGTTGAAGTTGACCGTGCCGCGCGAGGTCCCGGCCTTGAGCCTCCTGGTCGCCTCCGCGATGGTGTCCGCCTGCATGATCGGGTCCCCCTCGCACCCCTGGCCGTAGGAGACGATCGGCTCCGGCGCCTGCCTAAGGTGCGGCAGCATCAGCTCCACGATCTCCTCCGGTGTCGGGACGAACGGGATGCGCTCGTGGTTGGACGGGCAGCAGTCGGAAGGCTGGAGGCTGATGCACCCCAGGCAGCGCGAGTTGCAGACCGGCGAAGTCGGGATGGGAGCTTCCCACCTGCGAAAGAAGAGGTTCTTGGCCGCGAAACAGTGGTAGTCGACGGCGCAGCGCGACAGCTGTTCGATGAGCCGGTTCTTGGGGAACTCGGCCAGCATCTTGCGCACCAGCGGATCGAGCTTCCTGTCGTCGTAGTTCTTGGGGAGCCAGTTCTCGTTGTCGTCGACGCGGGTCGCCGCCACCACGAAGCACTCCCGCTCCTCGTCCCACCCTACGGCGGTGTAAGACCAAAGCGGGAGATGCACCTTCTTCTTGCTGTAGTCGCAGGCCGGGAGCAGGGTGCGCATGTACCCCGGGGCCATGAAGGCGGAAACGGCCTGGATCTTCATGCTGCGCCGTCCCTCCCTGACTTGGCTCAGGGTCACGAAGCTCCCCTGGTCCTCGTCCCAGGCGATGGGAGGCGTGTCGGGTATGGTGAACAGGCGGCTGTCGTCCGGCAGCGGGATCAGCTCGACCGACTCCGGCAAAACAGCCTCGTCGGCGCTCATCCCCGCCATGGTGAGGTAGGGGTGGTCGTAGATGTTGCCCTGGCTGTCGGCGTAGAGTAGTTTCGGCAGTTTCTTGCTTTTCATGTTTATCCTTTGAAACCGTTGGCCACGGAGAAAATCTGAGAACATCGGAGCTCACACGAAACTTAAACCGATGAGCAACTATCTATCAGCTACCTACCTTCAGCTCCCCCCCCTTTTGCAAAGGGGGGCGGGGGGGATTTGCCTCTTCTCAACCAAAAGCAAATCCCCCTGAATCCCCCTTTGCCAAAGGGGGACCTTTACCGGCGGAAGCTCGTCACTGATCCGCAAGCGTAAAGGCTTCGTTCAAGCTAGAAAGTCTTTGCCCTGGTCTTTAACCCTGCTTTCGCAGCGCTCAGATTTTCTCAGATCTTCTCCGTGGCCAACAGTGTTGGGTTTTGTTTTTGCAGCCGCTTACAGTAACAAAAAACCGTGGCGCGGGCAAGGGATGCGTCCCATGCCGCTCTGGGGGCCGCTGAACTCCCGGCACCATTTTTCTGGCAACGCCTCCTCTAATCGGCTACAATCCCCGCCCATGAAGATCCTGCTCGCCACCCTGCACGCCAAGTACGTCCACGCCTCCCTGGCCCTCCCCTATCTCGCCTCGACTGCCGCGAATCTGCCGGGCCTTGAGTGCGGCATCCTGGAGCTGACCATCAACGAACAACCGGACCAGTTGCTGGCAAAGCTCTACGCCGAGCGGGCGGATGTGGTGATGTTCTCTTGCTACATCTGGAACACCGAACTGACACTGAAGCTGGCCTCGGATCTGAAGCAGCTGGCCCCGGATACCTTCATCGTCCTGGGCGGCCCGGAGGTTTCCTTCGGCTCCTTCGACATGATGGTGCGCAACGGCGCCATCGACTGCATCGTGCGCGGCGAAGGGGAGCAAAGCTGCCGGGAACTGCTCCAGGCCCTGGCCGAAGAGGTGCCGCTGGACGACATTGCCGGGATCACCTATCGCCAGGGCGAAGAGGTCATCGCCAATCCCGAGCGTGCGGCGCTGGCCGAGCTGGACCGTATCCCCTCGCCCTTTGCTGTCGGGCTCGTCGACCTGAAAAAGCCGCTGGTGTACTACGAGACCTCGCGCGGCTGCCCATTCTCCTGCGCCTTTTGCATGTCCTCCATCGAAAGCGGCGTCCGCTCCTTTTCCATGGAGAGGATCAAGGCGGATCTCCGGCTGCTCATGGAGGCCGGGGTGCAGACCGTGAAACTCGCCGACCGCACCTTCAACTACGACGCGAAGCGGGCCGACGAGATCTGGCGTTTCATCCTGGAGCACAACCGCGGCAGCAAGTTTCATTTCGAAATAGCGGCGGAGCTTTTGACCGAGGAGAACCTGGCCCTGCTCACCCAGGTGCCGGCGGGGATCTTCCGTTTCGAGATAGGGGTTCAGTCGGGGGGAGAGGAGACGCTGGCCAAGGTGGAGCGGAAATCGAGCCTGGCAAAGCTGTACGAAAAGGTGCGGCGGCTGCAGTCGACGACCGGGATCACCGTGCACCTCGACCTGGTGGCGGGGCTGCCGGGGGAATCGCTGCAAGGTTTTCTCGCCTCGGTGCAGGGACTCTTCGCGCTCGAGGCGGACCACATCCAGGTCGAGCCGTTGAAGGTCCTGAAGGGAACGGCAATGCGGGGCATCGCGCGCAAGGACGGGTATGCCTATTCCGAGACGGCGCCTTACAAGATCCTGCGCACCCCGTGGCTCAGCTTCGACGAGATCCGGCGCATCGAAGGCATCAGCCGGCTCTTGGACCTGGTCTACAACAGCGGCAGGTTCAGGGCAACGCTGCAGGTCTTCGCTGCGGAACGCCCCCTGGCCCAGCTCTTCGACGAGGCGGCCCGGTTCTTCGACTCCGCCGGGCTCTTCGCCAACAACCTCTCCCTCGCCTCGCTCTTCGATGCCCTGTGGCGCTTCGGTGCCGGGTGGAGCGACGAGGCGGCACGAGAGCGGCTGCGCGACGCGCTCTGCTTCGACTTCTGCCTGGTCGGCTACCCGGGGGGCAACCTCCCCGGGTTCTTTGCCCGTACGGAGGAGCAGGTCGAACCCTGCGCCCCACCGCGCCTGGAGGCCAAACCCGGCGAACGCGTCCGCTATTACCGCCGCAGCTTCGCCAGGGATTACCGCTCTATCCCCTGGCGCGAAGAGCCCGCCGTGCTCACCTTCGTCTACCGCTCCGCCCCGGGTGCGGGACTCCAGGTGCAGATCCTGTAGTTCCGCCCATGAGGCGTCCCGCCGCACTCCTTGCCCTTGCAGTATCGGCGCAGCAGGCGATACTTGACGCTTAGCATTTTCCAATCAAACGATGCCGCAGCGGAGAGACCATGGAATACTTCACGGTTTGCTGCCAGCGCAGGGGAAGCGTCTCACTGGATGGGGATTACCAGGGTGAAAACAAGGACGGCGACACCCCACGGGTGTTTCGGTGCCACGCGGGCCTGCACGACATCTCCCTGCAGTGCCGCGTGGGGCACAAATGCAAGGAGATGACCCAGCGGGTCACCATCTGCGGCACCAACGCCATCGTTCCACTGGTGGTCCGCTTCTTCTGCGACCTACAGGAGTAGCGGCTACTCAGCGGCCTTCAGGATCTCCAGCACGAATCTCCAGTACCTGCCCACGCTCTCGATGTAGACCCTCTCGTCAGGCGAGTGCACCTTCTCCATGTTCGGCCCGAAGGAGACCATATCCATGCCGGGTATGCGCTCTCCGATGATGCCGCATTCAAGCCCCGCATGGATCGCCTTCACCTCCGGCTCCTTCCGGTACAGATCCCGGTAGCACCTTTGCGCCAGCTTCAATACCGGCGAATCGACGTTGGGCTGCCACCCCGGGTACCCCTCGCTCACCTCGACCACGGCGCCACCTAACTCCATGATGGACCGGACCGTCTCCACCACCTCGGTCAACCGGGACGCGCTGGAACTGCGCTGGCTGGTGATGAGCACCAATTCGTCCCGCTCCGTGCCGATAACCGACACGTTGGTGGAGGTCTCGACCAGCCCGGCAATATCGGCGCTCATGCGCTGCACCCCGCTGGGGAGGGCGGCGATGGTCTTCAGCACCAGCCGCTGCAGTTGCGGCTCCATCACCGTTGCCGGCCCGGCCTCCGCGCGCTCCAGGGTCAGCTGGACTCCCGGATCGACCGTCGGCAGCTCCGCGGCAAAGGTCGCCGCGAGCTCGGCGACCAGCGCCTGGGCGTTCGCCGCCTGCTCCGGCGCCAGGTAGATGATGGCGCCGCACTCCCTCGGGATGGCGTTTCTCATGTTGCCGCCGTCGATGGCCGCGAGCCTCGCCCCCTGCCCGGACAGCGCCACGAGCGCCCTGTTCAGCAGCTTGATGGCGTTACCCAGCCCCTTGTCGATCTCGAGGCCGGAGTGCCCCCCTTTGAGCCCCTTCACGGTGAGGCGAAACGGCAGGGAACCGGCCGGTGCCGCGTCGCGGGCCAAGGCCCACCTCGCCACGGTATCCCTGCCGCCGGCGCAGCCGATGTACAAAGCCCCCTCCTCCTCCGAGTCGAGGTTCAACAGGATCCTGCTTTGCACCAGCTCGGGGCTCAGGTTCTTCGCCCCGCGCAGCCCGGTTTCCTCCTCGACCGTGAAGAGCAGCTCCAGAGGGCCATGTTCGACGCTTCGGTCCTCCATGACGGCAAGCGAGGTGGCCACGCCGATGCCGTTGTCGGCGCCGAGGGTGGTCCCGTTGGCCGTCAGCACCTCCCCCTGGCGCACCAGTTCGATGGGGTCCTTGAGAAAATCGTGCACCTTGTCCGCATTCTTCTCGCAGACCATGTCCAGGTGCGATTGCAGACAGATGCTGCGCACCCGCTCCTTCCCCGGGGTGGCCGGGAGCTTCACCACGATGTTGCCGCAGTCGTCCTTGGCCCGCTCCAGTCCCAGTTGCCCGGCGCGCTCCAGGATGTACTCCCCGATCCGTTCCTCGCGCCCGGAGGGGCGGGGAATCCCCGCGATTGCGGCGAAGCAGTTCCAGAAAATCTGCGGTTCCAAGCCACGGATAGCGTCAGTCATGTCGTCTCCCGAATAAAGAATTCCCCTGCAATGTCTCTGTACTTGCAGGGGATGAAGTTGGTCTTGGCAGGCTGCTTCTGATAGGCGGCATCGGGCTTCGTGAGCGCAGCAATCAACGATCGCCAGGTTCTCGCCACTCTACCGCACCGAACGCCCTGTCACTGATAAAGGTATAGACGAGACTTATTGTTCCTTCCGCCCGGTACTTTGTGGGAATATTAGCATAGTTCGTGTTGCGTATCGACTCCGAATATTGCAGCCCTATCGCATGGCTGCCGTGGATCCTTATGGTCAAGCCGCCATGTCCGTTGAAGACACTCTCTGATCCGTCATGATCCGGCCCCAGGCTGCTTACATAGTAATAGCGACCAGTCAGCTCCACCATTGCCCTGTCGCCAAAGAGGAAGTTAGTCGCCAACAGTACCTGCGGCGTCGCGCCGTAATGGTAGCCCCGCTCCTCTACGACATCAGATTCCAGGCCGGTCGCGCCGAATCCCACCCCCCCGAGTAACGATCCCTGCAATGCCACGCCGGGGCCGATCCAGTACTGCCCCGTGGTCCCAACGGACAGCGCCGTACTCGATACCCTGAACAGGTAGGGAGAGATGTAGTCGTAGCTGCCGTAGAGCCCCCAGATGCCGCGATAATCCCTGCCCACCTCGTATGTTGTCCCCTTCAACAGTCCCCTGACGGTAAGGGTGTCCACCAGGTTGTGTTGCCGTGCCCTCGTAGAGATCTCGAAGTTGAAGTAGTCCAGGGGCCGCCTGTAGCCGTACCCCGGCTTTCCCGGAAGCCCGTAGGCCATGGAGAACTCGATGACGCCGATGCTTTCCTTGCTGGGCTCCTTGACAGGCGCGCTCAGGTTCTTGGAGTGGACATCGAGGCTGAAGCCACCACGGCACAACCATAGCGTCGCCGGGCTGTGATTGGGGAAGACGGTATCGAAGCGCTTGCCGAACAGCAGGCGATTTACTGCCGTTGGCGGCGATATTGCCGCTGCTGCCAGACGGTGCCCTAGAGGAGGGTTGCTCCCCCTTCCCCCCTCTTCCAGGACCAGGTCCGCCATCCGGAACAGCGCCTCGCCCAGCAGGGCTCCCGCATTGCCGGTCGTGATGAGGTCGTTGCTCGACGGACGGGAATTCTCCCCCCCCATTTCCCACAAAAAGCTTCCGACGTTGCTGTAGGCCAGCGACTGCCAGAAGTTCAGCCCGGCCGAGCGGGCCAGCCCGTACATGGTGGCCCCCTCGTAGGGGTGCCCGAACTGGTTCACCTTGAAGGTGTCCTGGTCGAAGGTCCAGTCCTGATGGGACAACTGGTGCCAGAAGGTGGAGGGGTTGGTGGCATAGGTTCTCTTCCCCTCCGGGGTCATTTTGTCATGCAAAGCCACCCTGTCGAAGGCATTGAGAAGGACGATGAAGGCGGGAATTTCCAGCGCCGGGATGAGGTAGCTTTTACCCTCGCCCGTCTCCCAGGAAAGGTTCCGCTGCGGTGCTTCATCCGTGTAAAGCAGGGGGACGGTGTCGGCCTGGGCAACGTTATAGCCGGACCGGCTGCGGAGGATTTTCCAGTTGTTAAGGGAGACGTCATCCAGCGTGACCAGCCGGTTCAACCGTTGCGGGGCAGGCTCCGTCGGGGCTGCCCCCGCACCGGGGAGAACCTCGGCTACACTCCCGGTCGTAGCAAACACCGAGTCCGGCCCTGCCAGAACCAGGTGCGCCACGACCGCAGCGAGCAGCAGGATAGGAGCAGATGTCGATAAGCTTCTCATACCGCCTCCCGTGACTTCGTGGGCCAAAGCGCCACCCCGGGTTCTGTGGGTGCGCGGCCGGCAGCAGACGACGGCAAAACGTCGGCAAAATTAACAAACTATAATCTAGCGGACCTGTTTTTTATGTCAAGGCAGGAGAGAGAGAGAGGGTGCGCGGCAGAAGGGACAGGCTCCGTCAGGTGCCTGTCCCTTTAGCGGGACGCTCCTTTCGGCTCAGCCTACTTCCCAGAGCACTAAGAACACCAAGGGGACAGGCACCTGGCGGAGTCAGTCCCCCATCATCTTTCGCATAAAAAAAGCCCCGTCCGGAGCAACCGGCGGGGCTGAATTTTTTAGCGCGGGGAATCTAGCTAGAGCTTGCGAAAGGATTCCATCTCCCGGTGCATGGCAACGATGAGTCCGTTGATGGTCTCGATCTCCCAGAGCATCTGTTTGGCCTCCTGGGCGGTCCCCTGGATCAGGCGATCGACCTCGGCCACGTCTTTGCGCAGCACGTCCCCGATGTCGATCTGTTCCATGCACGTTTCCTTCAGTCGCTTCACCTTGTCGTTGTCGTCCTGCACGCTCTGCATGTAAAGGCGGTTGCCGCGGACCTGCTCATCGGTGGAACTGGTTATCTTACCCGAGAGGGCGCGCATGCGCTCCAGGCTGCGGACGATGAGCTGGGCTCCCGTTTCCTCCTCCTGGATGGCACGGCTGAACTGTTTCACCCGGCTCAGGTTTTTCTCGGCTTCCTCGGTAATCAGCTTGCTGCCCGAGGCCTGCTCGTCGGTGGCTGCGGCGATCTGCTGCACCATGCGTGATGCCTCAGCGGCGCTGTCTTCTATCCTGTGCAGCGCCTCGTCGGCCTTCTCCGACACCATGACCCCTTCGGCAACTTTGTCCTTACCCAGGCGGGCAGCGTTCTCGGCAGCGGCGGTCTCTTTCTGGATGTTCGCGACCAGTTCCTCGATCTCTTCCGTGGAAGCGGATGTTCTCTTGGCGAGCGCGCGGACCTCTTCGGCCACCACGGCGAAGGCCTTGCCCCGCTCACCTGCCTGGGCGGCGATGATGGAGGCATTGAGAGAGAGGAGGTTCGTCTGGGCAACCACCTCCTTGATGACATCGAGGAATTCGCCGACACGCAAAGAGTGCTGCGACAGGCGGTTGATCGCGTCAACGGAGCGGTCGCTGTGCTCCTCTATGGCGGTCATGGCGGCTATGGTCGCGGCCATGGCCTCCATTCCTTCGACAGCCTCCACGCGGACCCGTTCCGAGCAGTCGGAGGAGCGGCGGGCATTGTCACGTATCTCTCCGATGGAGTTGCCGATGGCAAGGATGGAGTTGTAGGTCTGTTCCGTGGAGGTGGTCAGGGCATCGATGTTTGATGCCGTTCCCTTGATGCTGACGGCCATTTCCTCGATGGAAGCAGAGGTTTCCATCACCGATGCGGAATACTCCTGGATGCTCAGGGCGATGGCGTCGGTGGCGGCGCTCATTTCCGTTGAGATGGAGGCACGCTGGTCGGTGCGCGCGGCGATGTCCTCGATCTCCTTCAGCAGATCCCGGAAGAAGGCGTTCATGTCGTCTACCGCCCCGATGGTTTCCTGCTCCCTGGCAGCCTGTTTTTCGTGGTTGTGCACCGTCTTGCTGAAGTCGGCAGTGAGGCGGCCGTGCCGGGTGGTTATGTCTGCGGCAAGTTTGGAAACGTTTTCCACCATCACCAGGACCCGATTCATAAGGGCCTCGTTGCACTCCATCAGCTGCTGCAGTTCGTCGCCGGTGCCGGACTGTGACAGAGTGGACGTTTCACCCGTGATCCGCCCCAGGATTTTTAGTTGCTGTTCGATGTAAAGCCTGAGGGCTTCCTTGATGATGTGGTAGCAGAAGGTGCCGACAATGAATCCAGCCGCCAGGCAGCCCAGAGCATAGAGGGGAGCGAAGGCCTTGGCTCCGAAGAAGAGCCAGGAATAGAAGGGGAAAACGACCCCCATGAGAAGGCCGAAACAGACCATGAATATGTATGTGCTGCGCAATGAAGAGAGATATTTCTTAAAAAACATAGTTGCCCCGATCGCATTCAAATATGCCAATTACTACATTAAAAAGAGCATAGTGTCAATCCAATAGGTATATCACCCCAACAGGAGCGGATCTATGACAGTTGACCAGAGATGCTGTGAGTATCTGGGCGCGACCTGCGTCTCGTTTGAACAAGTGGAGGAAGGGGGTCGGGAGGAATTGAGCCGACGGATTTTGCCGTTGATCCAGACGCGACAGGGAAGAACCGCTGCCTGCGAACGCGAAAAAGCCCCGTCTGGAATCAGACGGGGCTTTCTCTATTAAATTCCCTGCGGCGACCTACTCTCCCACATCGTTTCCAATGCAGTACCATCGGCCCTGAGAGGCTTAACTTCCGTGTTCGGGATGGGAACGGGTGTGACCCTCTCGGCATAGCCACAGAGAAACTCGTAGCTTGGGCTTTCGCCCGCGCAATATGTTTCTCACAATCGCATTTCGTGTCTGTAGGATTTTTGGCAGTATATGATCGGGGGGTGGAGGACCACCCCCCTCTCTAAGAATTTTTTATGGTCAAGCCTCACGGCCGATTAGTACCGGTAAGCTGAACGCATTACTGCGCTTACACACCCGGCCTATCAACGTTGTGGTCTACAACGGGCCTTCAGGGGATTGCTCCCGGGGATACCTAATCTTGAAGGAGGCTTCCCGCTTAGATGCTTTCAGCGGTTATCCTTTCCGTACATAGCTACCCAGCGACTGCTCCTGGCGGAACAACTGGAACACCAGAGGTACGTTCAACCCGGTCCTCTCGTACTAAGGTCAACTCTTCTCAAGTATCCTACGCCCACGGTAGATAGGGACCAAACTGTCTCACGACGTTTTAAACCCAGCTCGCGTACCGCTTTAATTGGCGAACAGCCAAACCCTTGGGACCTACTTCAGCCCCAGGATGCGATGAGCCGACATCGAGGTGCCAAACCTCCCCGTCGATGTGAACTCTTGGGGGAGATCAGCCTGTTATCCCCGGCGTACCTTTTATCCGTTGAGCGACGGCCCTTCCATACAGAACCGCCGGATCACTAAGACCTACTTTCGTACCTGCTCGACTTGTTGGTCTCGCAGTCAAGCTCCCTTATGCCTTTACACTCTACGGCTGGTTTCCAATCAGCCTGAGGGAACCTTCGCGCGCCTCCGTTACTCTTTGGGAGGCGACCGCCCCAGTCAAACTACCCATCAGACAGTGTCCCCGATCCGGATGACGGACCTGGGTTAGACATCCAAACAAACCAGGGTGGTATTTCAAGGATGGCTCCACCGAGACTGGCGTCCCAGCTTCAAAGCCTCCCACCTATCCTACACAAGCTTATTCGAATGTCACTGTCAAACTGTAGTAAAGGTGCACGGGGTCTTTCCGTCTTACCGCGGGTACTCGGCATCTTCACCGAGAATTCAATTTCGCTGAGCCACTGGTTGAGACAGCGCGGAAATCGTTACGCCATTCGTGCAGGTCGGAACTTACCCGACAAGGAATTTCGCTACCTTAGGACCGTTATAGTTACGGCCGCCGTTTACCGGGGCTTCGGTTCAAAGCTTCACCTTGCGGCTAACAAATCCCCTTAACCTTCCGGCACCGGGCAGGCGTCAGACCCTATACGTCGTCTTGCGACTTTGCAGAGTCCTATGTTTTTAGTAAACAGTCGCTACCGCCATTTCTCTGCGACCCTCTTCAGCTGTGCGAGCGAATCGCCTTCACCAAAAAGGGCATACCTTCTCCCGAAGTTACGGTATCATTTTGCCGAGTTCCTTAACCAGTGTTCTCTCAAGCACCTTAGGACATTTATCCTCACCCACCTGAGTCGGTTTACGGTACGGTCACCTGCTGTCTGAAGCTTAGAGGCTTTTCTTGGAAGCATGGGATCGACGACTTTGCGGGGATACCCCCTCGTCATCAGTTCTCAGCGTTGAATGGAAGAAGGGATTTGCCTCCTCTTCCCGCCTACAACCTTAAACCTGGACAACCAGCGCCAGGATCGTCTACCCTTCTCCGTCCCCCCATCGCAACAACAGGTGGTACAGGAATATTAACCTGTTTCCCATCAACTACGCCTTTCGGCCTCGCCTTAGGGACCGACTAACCCTACGCAGATTACCTTTACGTAGGAAACCTTGGGTTTTCGGTGACAAGGTTTCTCACCTTGTTTTTCGCTACTCATGTCAGCATAATCTCTTGTGATACCTCCAGCCGTCCTCACGGTCGACCTTCGCAGGCTTACACAATGCTCCCCTACCACTTGATCCTTAAGGATCAAATCCGCAGCTTCGGTACTATGCTTAGCCCCGTTACATTTTCCGCGCAGACCCACTCGACCAGTGAGCTATTACGCTTTCTTTAAAGGGTGGCTGCTTCTAAGCCAACCTCCTGGTTGTCTGGGCATTTCCACATCGTTTTCCACTTAGCATAGATTTTGGGACCTTAGCTGGCGGTCTGGGCTCTTTCCCTTTTGACTACGGATCTTATCACCCGCAGTCTGACTCCCACAATAACAGTTAGCGGTATTCGGAGTTTGGTTAGGTTTGGTAACCTGGTGAGGCCCCTAGCCCATCCAGTGCTCTACCCCCGCTACTTACTTTGTGAGGCTATACCTAAATATATTTCGGGGAGAACCAGCTATCTCCGAGTTTGATTAGCCTTTCACTCCTATCCACACCTCATCCCCTGGCTTTTCAACGCCAGTGGGTTCGGGCCTCCACGAAGTGTTACCTTCCTTTCACCCTGGACATGGATAGATCACCCGGTTTCGGGTCTACCCCCAGCAACTAATTCGCCCTATTAAGACTCGCTTTCGCTGCGGCTCCGTTCTATGAACTTAACCTCGCTGCTGAGGGTAACTCGCTGACTCATTATGCAAAAGGCACGCGGTCACACTGGATTGCTCCATAGTGCTCCCACTGCTTGTAGGCATACGGTTTCAGGTTCTATTTCACCCTCCTCATTGGAGTACTTTTCACCTTTCCCTCACGGTACTGGTTCACTATCGGTCAGAGAGTAGTATTTAGCCTTGGGAGATGGTCCTCCCGGATTCCCACGAGGTTTCACGTGCCTCGCAGTACTCGGGGACACCCTAGGGTGAGTCATGGTTTCGGATAAGGGGCTATCACCCACTA